>NZ_JAMYSV010000015.1:0-125988 GCF_040322115.1 Mesorhizobium sp. M0195
CGTCTGGCCGATCCGCCGCATCAGGCGCGGCAGGTCGCGCAGGATAGCGCTAAGCCCCATCAGCGCGATCTCGCTGCCGTCGAACAATGGCGCCAGGCCGAGTGCCTGCAAATGGCGGCCGCCGATGCCGACAAGCCGAACGTCGCGCCCGGTCATGCGCTTTAACGCCTGCACAAGATCGGCGCCAAGCAGGTCACCGGACTCCTCGCCGGCGACGATGGCTATCTTCAACGGCCGCTCATTCGCCATGCGCCGGCTCCGCAGCAGGCAGCCCGATCACGAACAGGCCGAGCGCATTGGCACGCCCGATGGTGGCGGGACCTTCGAGCACCAGCGAGCGGCCGGCTTCTACGGCAATGCCGGCCAGTCCGGCGGCATGCGCCGCCTCGACAGTCAGCGGGCCAATGGAGGGCAGATCGGCACGCAGTTCCTGACCGGGCTTGGCGCATTTGACCAGGACACCGCGCGTCCGGCCCGCCAGCCTGCCGTGCCCGCGCAACTCCCTTGTCCGCTCGAGCAGCCCGTCAGTCCCTTCGACGCCTTCCAGCGCAATGGCGCGGCCGCCGACCGCAACAGCCGCTTGGCCGATATCCAGCGCGCCGATGGCTTTTGCCGCCGCGTGCGCTGCCTCGATGTCGCGCCAGTCGGCTTTGCGTGGCGCCGCCTTGGTCAGCAGGCCTTCGGCTGCGACCAGCTCCGGCACGATCTCGTGAGCGCCGACGACTTTGATGCCGCTGCGCTCGATCCTGCGCACGAACAATTTCAGCACCGTATCGTCTCCCCGGGTTACACCGACGAAGAGGCTGGGCAGCCAGGCGAGCAGGCCCAAATTGAGGCGCATGGCGCTCAGCCTGGGGCGGCGCGTGATATGACCCGCGGTCACCAGATGCGTAACGTGATGCCGCTTGAGGATCGGCACCAGCGAGCCGACGTCTTCCAGCCTCAAGACCACCTGCTCATATGGCTCGAAATCGGCTATGCGATCGACCTCGCCCGCCGCCATCACGATGAAGGGCAATTTGCCTTGCCGGGCGAGCGCTCGGGCAATTTCGACCGGGAGGCTGCCGCCGCCGGCGATGATGCCGACCTTGGCATCTGGCGCGAGATCAAGGCCCTTTCCGGCAGCCTCAATCTTCGTCATCTGCTCTCAGTCTTCATCATCGGTATCGTCGCCGTCGCCACCCTTGAGCGACGGCACGGCATAGTGCCGCTTGCCGCGACCGGCGATGAAATCGACAATCTTCATGGCAGTCGGCGACGAGGCGAACTCCGCCTTGGCGAATTCGATGTTTTCGCCGACGGTCCGGGAGCGATCGAAGATCGTCTTATAGGCTTTGCGCAGCAAATGGATCTCCGAACGTGGCAGGCCGGCGCGCTTCAGCCCAATGATGTTGAGGCCGCGAAGGCTGGCACGGTTGCCAACGGCGATGGCGTAGGGAATGACGTCGCCGACGATCGCCGAGCAGCCACCGAGAAACGCGTTATCGCCGATGCGGACAAACTGATGAACCGCGGTCAGGCCGCCGATGTAGACATTGTCACCGACTTCGCAATGCCCGCCTAACGTCGCTTGATTGGCGAAGGTGGCGTTCTTGCCGACCACGCAGTCATGGGCAATGTGGGCATAGGCAAGGAAATTGCCGTTGTCGCCGATCGTCGTCTCGCCGCGGCTGGAATCGGTGCCGACATGCATGGTGACGCCTTCGCGGATCGTGCAGTTCTCGCCGATCACCAGCGTGGTACGGCCGCCCTTGTGCTTGGTGTTCTGCGGTGGTCCGCCCAGTATCGCCATCGGATAAACCTTGGTCGATGCACCGATGGTGGTCGCGCCAATCACCGAGACATGGCTGACCAGCTCGACGCGGTCGCCGATCACGGCATCGGGGCCGACGTGACAGAAGGGCCCGATGCGGGCGCCTTCGCCGATTTGGGCGCCTGCCTCGATGACCGACGATGGATGGATGACTGTCTGGATTTTCATTAGCATTCGTTTGTCAGCCGCTTGCGACCATCATCGCCGAGATCTCGGCTTCCGCCGCCTTGGCGCCATCGACGAGGGCCTCGCAAGCGAATTTGAGAAGATTGCCGCGTTTCTTGATTTTCTTCACATGAATTTTCAACTGGTCGCCTGGAACGACCGGCTTGCGGAACTTGGCATTGTCGATGGTCAGGAAATAAACCAGCGACGGCTTTTCCGTACCAAGGCTGCGGATGCAGATGGCGCCGGCCGTCTGCGCCATCGCCTCGATGATCAGCACGCCGGGCATGACCGGCTGGTCAGGGAAATGACCTTGGAAATGCGGCTCGTTTATGGTGACGTTCTTGATGCCGATTGCGGATTCGTCGCCATCTATGTCGACGATACGGTCGATCATCAAGAACGGATAGCGGTGCGGCAGGAGCTTCATCAGCCGCATTATGTCAACCGCTTCGAGCGTCGCCGCTGCGATGTCAGCCATTTCCCCCCTCACCCTGTCTGCGCGTCCGTGCAAGTCTGCGCAAGGCCGCTATCTCGCGCATGGCTTCCGCCATCGGCTGCGCCGGATATCCTCCCCAAATCTCACCGGCAGGCACATTGCTCATAAACCCGCTTCTTGCCGCAAGCTTGGCGCCGGACCCGATGGTCAAATGATCCGCAAGGCCGACGCCGCCACCCATGGTGACGTTGTCGCCTATCGTCACTGAACCGGAAATACCCGAAAGCCCGGCTATTATGCAATTGCGGCCGATGCGAACGTTGTGCGCGATCTGCACCAGATTGTCGATCTTGGTGCCCTGGCCGATGATCGTGTCGGACATGGCGCCGCGATCGACGGTCGTATTCGACCCGATCTCGACGTCGTCCTGGATGATGACGCGGCCGATCTGCGGAACCCGCTCAGGACCCTTTGCGCCGGCCACAAAGCCGAAGCCATCCTGGCCGATCCTGGCGCCGCCATGAATGATAACGCGATTGCCGATCAATGCATATTGCACGCTGGCACCTGGACCGACATAGCCGTCGCGGCCAATCTGCGAGGAAGGACCGATAACCGCATGAGGGGCAATGACGGTTCCGCTGCCGATGGCAGCGCGCGGTCCGATGACCGCGCCCGCTTCGATGATCGCACCGGGCTCGACATGGGCGGTCGCATCGATATGGGCGTGCGGCGAGATACCGGTTTCGCCGGTCATCGGTCCAGGCGTCGCAGCCGCCGGGAAAAGCAGGCGCCCGACCATTGCGAAAGCCTGCTGCGGGCGCGGATGCACCAGAACCGCGATGCCCGCTGGCGCCTTGGCGGCAAATTCGGCAGGGCAGAGAACCGCTGCCGCCCGCAGTGACTGCATCAGGGCGAAATTGCGCCTGCCATCGACGAAGACAAGGGCGTTCTCGCCGCCTTCGTTGGCGGGAGCCAGAACGTCGATCGAAACATCGGAGAGAGCGGAATCGACAAGCATCGAGCCGGTCAGATTCGCGACTTCGCCGGCCGTATACCGGCGTGAGGGCGCGAAGAACACCGGATCGGTCATTCCAGAAGCAATATCCAGCTAGCGCATGACCCCGAAATCGGAAATCGATCCTCGGAAAGGATCATGCGCAAAATCAAATTGCTACAACGTTCTTTGAGCGTCCGATAGGACGCACTGCGCTGTAGTGTCGGATCACTGACATCCGGATCCAAACGAGCCGGAAGCATCGTTACCCGCACATTAGAAGCGGGTCGATATGCCGAAGTTGAATTCCTGCACGTCGTCGGTCTTTTCCTTCTTGACCGGGATCGCATAGTCGATGCGGATGGGGCCGAAAGGCGATGCCCACATCAGACCGACGCCGACAGAAGCGCGCCATTCCATGCCGGTCGTCGACTGATTGACGAGGTTGGAGGCAATCTTGCTGCCGTAGAGCGTTGCCGCATCGGCGAATACCGCGCCGCGCAAACCGAAGCTTTCCGGGATGACCGGCAGCGGGAACTGCGCTTCCGCCGAGGCATTGAAGTAAGTGGTGCCGCCGAGATGGTCATTGCTGTTGTCCGAGGCAACCGGACCGATGCCGCCATATTCGAAACCGCGGATCATTCGATCGCTGCTCTGGAAATGGTCGAAGACACGCAGGTCGCCGCTGCCATATCCCTGGACATGGCCGGCACCGCCAGAAATGAGGCCTACCAGATCCAATTGTTCGGACAACGTCTGATAAATGCTGCCGCGCGCTGTCACCTTGATGAACTTGGCGTCGCCGCCCACGCCAGCCACTTCCGTGCCGACGTTGGCAAAAATGCCTTCATGGGGATTCTTCATGTCGTCAATGGTATTGTAAACTAGGCCGAGACTAACCGACGATTTGAGCCACGGACTCTCTTCGACACCGTTTATAATCGCCTGGGAGACATCGCAGGTGGCAGGGTCGCAGTCCTCGTCGAACTCATACTTCTCCTGAGCGATATTATACGCGAGCTGCGTCGAGATGTTGTCGGTAATCGGCAGGCCGAAGCGCACTGTCGCGCCCGTCGTGTCGCTATCGTAATGGTCATAGTTTCGAGTCTGCTTGTAGATGTCGAATCCGGCAGCGATACGGCGACCAAGGAAGTACGGTTCGGTAAACGAGAAGCTGTAATCGCGCGAGTTCTTGCCGCCGCCAGCCGCCACCTTGATGAATTGGCCGCGGCCGAGGAAGTTCCGCTCACTGATTGAACCTTCTACGGACGGACCAGCCGTCTCGCCACCAGTCGAATAACCGGCACCGACCGAGAACTCACCGGTCGATTTCTCGACCACGTCGACCACCAGCACGACTTGATCAGGCTCAGAGCCCGGAACGGTGGAAATCTCGACTTTCTCAAAATAATCGAGTGCTTCCAGCCGCCTCTTCGCGCGCTGGATGAGAACCTGATTGAAAGCGTCGCCTTCGCTGACATCGAACTCGCGGCGAATGACGTAGTCGCGCGTCCGATCGTTGCCGCGGATCTCGATGCGCTCGATATAGGCCTTGGTGCCCTGGTCGATCGTATAAACGACAGAGATGGTGTGGTTTTCGAAGTTGCGGTCACCGCGCGGCGTCACCTGGGCAAAGGCATAACCAGAACCGGCGACCTTTTCGGTCAGCGCGATGATCGTGTCCTCGACATCCTTGGCGTTATAGACATCGCCCTTGTGGGTCTCGACCACCGATTCAAGCGACTTGCTGTCGACCTCGGGGATCGTGCTTTCGACGCTGACGTCCCCGAACGTATACCGCTCGCCCTCCTGCACCGTGATGGTAACGGTGTATTTGTTGGTTGTGTCGTCGAGTTCGCCGACAGCCGAGACGACCTGGAAGTCGGCATAGCCGTGATTATAATAGAAGCGGCGCAGCAGCTCCTGGTCGGCGCGCAGCTTGTCCTCGTCATAAACATCGTCGCGCAGCACGAACGACAGGAAGGACGAGCGCTTGGTGGAGATGATGTCCGACAGACGGCGGCTCGAATAGGCGCTGTTGCCGACGAAATTGATCGCCGCAATCTGGGTGCGGCCGCCTTCGTTGATGTTGAAGACCACGTTTACCCGGTTGTCGCCGAGATCCATGATCTGGGTGGTCACGGCGGCATCGTCGCGGCCGATACGCCGGTAGGCGGCCTTGACCGCCTCGACATCGGCGTCGAGCTGTTGTTGCGAGAAGGTGCCGCGCGGCTTCAATTGCACCGCGGCTGCAAGCGCGTTGTCCTTGAGCTTCTTGTTGCCCTGGAACAGCACCTGGTTGACGACCTGGTATTCGGAAACCTTGATGACCAGCGTCGATCCGACCTGGTTGATCTGCACGTCCGAAAACAGCCCGGTGCCAAACAGCGCCTTGACCGCATCGTCGATGTCGGAGCTGGAAAACGCCTTGCCGGGCTTGATTGTCACGTAATTGCGGATGGTGTCCGCGTCGACACGCTGATTGCCGGTGACTTCGACTCTGGAGACGACAGCCGCCTCGGCGGCCGATGTGGCAACGAACTGCACTGCGAGCGCGCCTGGTACAACCAGAGCAGCGGACATAGCCACCGCGGACGCGGCGCTCAGAAACTTGGATGCTGCCTTCATCGGGCTTTTGTACCTTTTCTCGAAGTCCCCACGGCGAGAAAACCGGACGTGCGGTAATTTCCCCTACCGTATTAACCGGATTTTCCCTACACGCAAGGCTTCTGGTTAATTTGTATTTACTTAACCCTGTGGCGTGGCTTTCGCGTCACGCATATCCCCACGCATGGTAAACGGCGTCTCAACATTGGTCGCGCTGAAGCCAAATTTCTTCATGATTTCAGCACCCAAACAGATCGTTCCAGAAAACAAAACCCATGAAGCCGAGCACCAGGATGAGGCCGCTCCGATAAGCCATTTCCATCATCCGTTCGGACACCGGCCGTCGGATGACAGCTTCCACGCCGTAGAACAGAAGATGCCCTCCGTCGAGGGGGGGAATCGGCAGAAGATTGAGAATTCCTATCCCGACTGACAGATATGCAACAAGCTGGACGAGCAATTCGAAGCCGAGCTTTGCCGCCTGGCCCGACATCTTGGCGATCTTGATGGGCCCGCCCAGCTGGCACTTGTCCTCGCGGCCAACAACGAAACGCTGCAGGAACTGGCCGGTGCGCTGGATGACGTGGCCGGTTTCCTGGATGGCCGCCCCGACTGCCCCGGCCGGGCTGTAGGTGATCAGCCGCGGCTGGCCGAGTTCCTTGTTGTTGATGACGCCGATCACGGCCACCTGGGCTTTGTTGCCCAATGCGTCTTGTTGTTCCATCAAACGCGGCGTCGCCGTGACGGTGATTTCCTTGCCGCCGCGTAACATAACGAAGGTGATGCTGTCGCCGGCGCGGCCCGAAACCAGACGCTGGACGTCGGCAAAGGTCTCGACCTTGCTGCCGTCGACGCTGACGAATCGGTCACCGGGCATGATGCCGGCCGCCGCTGCCGGACTGCCTTCGGTGACTTCAGCCACCATCGGCTCGTATACCGGCCGACCATATATGGAAAACAGCACGGCAAAGACGGCGATCGTCAGCAGGAAGTTGAACAGCGGCCCCGCCACGACGGTCGCCGCCCGCTTCCAGATCGGCTGCGTGTGGAAGGCAATCTTGCGTTCGTCGTCGCTCAGCGCCTCGACCTCCTCCGAGCTGGGCTGGCTCGACGTCGCGTTCATATCGCCGACGAACTTGACGTAGCCGCCGAGCGGTATGGCGCAAAGCTTCCAGCGGGTGCCGCGGCTGTCGTTGAAGCCGATGATCTCTGGGCCGAAACCGATCGAAAAGGCTTTTGCGCCGATACCGCACCAGCGGCCGACGAGGTAATGGCCCATTTCGTGGACGAACACGACCACGGTCAGCACGAACAGGAAAGGCACCAGCGTACCGAGGACAAGGCCGTCCGTGCTGAAAACCGCGTGAAGAATCTCGTTCAATTCATGCCCTCAAATTCATCCACGGCGCAGATCACGCCGCGACTGTGACATCAATCCAGGCGAATCCATGACGCAGCCCCGCGCCGGCCCACCGACGATGCCGTTCAAACCGGAAACAGCCCCTGTGCCGGATGGTCGGCGGTCGCGGAAATCCAGCCGATGACGTATAGGGCGAAAGCCGCCGCGACAAGCCCATCGACCCGATCCATGATGCCGCCATGGCCGGGTATCAGCGTGCCGGAATCTTTACGGCCGTGGCGTCGCTTGACCCATGATTCGAACAGGTCGCCGGCCTGCGCGACGATCGAAAGCACCAGTGCGACCACGCCAAGCACGGCGAGGTTGCCCGTTCCGGCTACTGCGGCCAGAAGCAGACCGGCCACTACGCCGCCGACCACCCCACCGAGCGCCCCGCTCCGCGTCTTGCCCGGCGAGATCGACGGCGCCAGCCTTGGGCCACCGACGGAGCGGCCGACGAAATAAGCAAAAATATCGGTCGCCCAAACCACGGCGAATAGGAACAGAATGGCCAGCAGCCCTGAATGGTCGCCATCACGCAAGAAGGCCAGCGATAAGCCCGATACGGCCGCATAGGCAAGGCCGGATGCTTCCCACGGTCCTGCCTTTCGCATCGACGCCGCGATGGCAGTGACAGCAACCAGAGCCGCCACGAGCGGCAGCAGCAAAGACGCAGGCAGGCCGGCGACGAGGGCACCAATAAAGACCACGATCAGCGCCTCGGGCAGAAAGCCGAGACCTGCCATAGGACTAGCACCTGCCGGGGCAACGGGGCGGCTCATCCGCGTCCACTCGTAGAAGATCACCGCCGCCATGGCAGCGCAAAGCAACCGGAAGGGCAGTCCGCCGAGCCAGGTCAGGCCAAGCGTCACGATGGCAAGCACGACGGCCGAAATGACCCGGAGTTGGAGGTTGCTCATTCCTCAGCCTGAGGCGACATCTTGGGCGGCAAGTCCGCCGAAGCGGCGCTCGCGGCCGGCGAAATCGCGCAGTGCATCGGACAGGTGCTCGCGACTGAAGTCGGGCCAATAGCAAGGCAGAAAAACGAGTTCACTATAGGCAGCCTGCCATAACAGGAAATTCGACAACCGAAGCTCGCCGCTGGTGCGGATGACCAGTTCCGGATCCGGAATGCCCTCTGTATCGAGCGAGCTGGCAAAGGACTCGGCCGTGATCGCCTCGCTGTCGATCTCACCGCGCGCCACCGCAGCTGCGAGCTTGCGCGCGGTGCGCACGATCTCGTCGCGCCCGCCGTAATTGAAGGCAATGACCAGCGTCAGCGCTTCGTTGCGGAGAGTGAGCGTTTCGGCTTCCTCAAGCAGGCCCCTTATGTCGGGCTGCAGCCCTGCCCTGTCACCGATGACCCTGATCCGCACCCCACTCTGGTGCAGCTCGGCGAGGTCACGTCGGATGAAAAGCTTCAGCAGGCCCATGAGGTCGCTGACTTCAGATTTCGGTCGTGACCAGTTTTCCGACGAAAAAGCGTAGACGGTCAGGAAGGAGATGCCGAGGCCGGGGGCGGCGCGCACTGTCTTGCGCAGCGCCTCAACGCCGGCGCGGTGACCAGCCAGCCGAGGCAAGCCGCGCGCCTTGGCCCAGCGTCCGTTTCCGTCCATGATGATCGCGACATGCGCGGGCGTTGCCATGTTCTCACTTCCGGGCCAGCCGTGGCCAGACCCTAGACCTGCATGATTTCCGCTTCCTTGTCGGAAAGCAGGTGGTCGATGGTGCTGATTGTCTCGTCGGTCAGTTTCTGAACCTGGTCGGCCCGTTTGCGATGGTCGTCCTCACTGATGTCGCCGTCCTTTTCCGCCTTTTTCAGAAAGTCCATGCCGTCCCGGCGAACGTGTCGTGCGGCGACACGGGCATTCTCGGCATAACCGTGCGAGATCTTCACCAGCTCCTTGCGGCGCTGTTCGTTGAGCTCGGGCAGCGGAATCCTGAGATTGGTACCGTCGACGATAGGATTGAACCCGAGATTGGCTTCACGGATGGCACGGTCGACCGCGCTGACCATCGACTTGTCCCAGACCGAAACCGAAATCATGCGCGGTTCCGGAACCGACACTGTTGCCACCTGGTTGATCGGCATGGTGGTGCCATAGGCCTGCACCTGGACGGCATCGAGCAGGTTGCTCGACGCGCGGCCGGTGCGCAGCGAAGCCAGATCATGCTTGAACGCGGCGATCGCCCCGTCCATGCGCCGTTTGAGATCGTCGTATTCGCCATTCATCATCGTCTCCTCGACCCGTTAACCCGGGTTCACTGCTTAGGGTAAGCCCTGTTCGAGCCTCATCCGCAACCGATCCCTTTCGGGTTCATGGTCCGGTCAATCGTCTGCGACGACCGTGCAACGGCCGCCACCCCTCAGGATATCGCCGAAACCACCCTTCTCGTGGATCGAATAGACGATTATCGGAATGTTGTTTTCGCGCGCAAGTGCAATCGCCGCCGTATCCATGATCGAAAGCCCGCGTTTGATGACTTCGTCATGGCTGATCCGCTCGAAACGTGTCGCGTGCGGGTCCTTCTTGGGATCAGCCGAATAGACACCATCGACCTGGGTGCCCTTGAACAGAGCATCGGCTCCGATCTCGGCGGCGCGAAGGGCTGCAGCCGAATCGGTGGTGAAGAACGGATTGCCGGTGCCGCCGGCGAAGATAACGACCTTGCCCTGGTTCATGTAGGCGGTCGCCTGACGCTGCGAAAAACTTTCGCAAAGCTCGGGCATGGCGATCGCCGACAGCACCACGGCGTCGACGCCGATCTTGTTGAGCGAGGTGCGCAGCGCCAGCGAATTGATGACGGTGGCAAGCATGCCCATATGGTCGCCGGTGACGCGGTCTCCGCCTTTTGACGCGACTGCGACGCCACGGAAGATGTTGCCGCCCCCTATGACGACACCGACTTCGATGCCCAATGCGCGGGCCTCGGCGATGTCGGCGGCGATGCGGTCGACCACCGATACGTCGATGCCGAAATGCTGCTCGCCCATTAACGCTTCGCCCGATGCTTTCAGCAAGACACGTCGGTAGAGGGGCTTCACCGTCATCTGGTCCTCGTCATCGTGCGTGTGACGCGTTTCGGTGCGCCCCGAAACACTGGGCGTTCCGATACACGAAGGGCGCCACGATGTCACGCGGCGCCCGAGCCCGAAAACTCTCTTCCAGCTTCAGCTTACACGGCAAAAGCACCTTGCATGAACGGGTTCGGCATGTTGCCAGCCGGCTTGTCACCGACTGTCTGACCTCCGGTAAGGCCATCCTGTATTTCCGAGCCGAAGAACGAATACGAAAAAGGGTGTGAAAGACCGGCTCACCGCATCGAGCCGTGCCCGAAGGTCCTGCGCAATGTCGAAATCGAGCGCGCCGAGGTCGTCCTTGAGTTGATCCTACGCCGCGCAAGAATCGGCCGGGCATCCTCGCGGACACCCGGCCGAAAAAGACTTTTAAACGAATAGTTTACTTCTTGACCGCTGCCGCGACTTCCGCCGCGAAATCGGTCTCTTCCTTCTCGATGCCCTCACCGAGCGCGAAGCGCAGGTAGGCAGCGATTTTGGCTGGCGCGCCGATCTCGCTTTCGGCATCCTTCAGCGCCTTCTCGACGGTGATGTCGGGATTGAGCACGAAAGCCTGCTTGAGCAGCACGACCTCTTCGTAGAACTTGCGCAAACGGCCCTCGACCATCTTCTCGATAATCGCTTCTGGCTTGCCGGACTGGCGTGCCTGGTCGGCGAAGATCGCCTTCTCGCGCTCCACCGCGGCCGGATCGAGCTCTTCAGTGGTCAAGGCCATCGGATTGGTGGCAGCGACATGCATGGCAACCTGACGGGCGAAGGCGTTCGCGGCATGCGCGTTGCCTGTCGTCTCGATGGCCACCAGCACGCCGAGCTTGCCAAGGCCGTCGGCGACCGCATTGTGAACGTAGGTTGCGACAGCGCCGTGCTCGACGGTGAGCTTGGCCGAGCGGCGGAAGCCCAGATTCTCGCCGATGGTGCCGACGGCGTCCTTGATGGTCTCGGCGACCGACTTGCCCGAGCCCGGATAGGGAGCGGCGGCAACGGCTTCGGTCTTGCCGCCATAGGCAAGCGCGACCTTCGCGACATTGGCGACGATCTCTTGGAACGCAGCATTGCGGGCAACGAAGTCCGTCTCGGAATTGACCTCGACGATCGCTGCCTCGCGGACGCCCGAATCGACGCCGATCAGGCCTTCGGCAGCGGTACGGCCAGCCTTCTTGTCGGCCTTGGAAATGCCCTTCTTGCGCAGCCAGTCGATGGCTTCTTCCATATTGCCGTTGGTCTCGTTCAACGCCGCCTTGCAGTCCATCATGCCCGCGCCGGTCAAGTCGCGGAGTTCTTTGACCTGTGCAGCCGAAATGCTCATTGTCGCCTCTTTGTCTAAATGCACTGACGCACCATCGATTTTCGATGATGCGCCTGGTGCCGGTAGCGCTTACCGCGCCAACATATTGGAAAGATGAAGGCCGCAGCCGGCCTTCGCTACTATGCTTCCGGGGTCTGGGCTGCCGGGCTCTCGGCGGCCGGGGTCTGCTCGAGCGCCGGCTCGACCGGAGCCTCGACCGATGCGCCGATATCGACACCGAGCGCGCCCTGCTGACGGGCGATGCCGTCGATAGCTGCCTTGGCGATCAGATCGCAATACAGCTGGATGGCGCGGGCCGCGTCGTCATTGCCGGGGATCGGGAAGTCGATCTTGTCCGGGTCGCAGTTGGAATCGATGATGGCAACGACCGGGATGCCGAGACGCTTGGCCTCGAGAATGGCGATCGCTTCCTTGTTGGTGTCGATCACGAACATCAAATCGGGCGTCGAACCCATATCCTTGATGCCGCCCAGCGCCTTGTCGAGCTTTTCACGCTCGCGATCGAGGTTGAGGCGCTCCTTCTTGGTCAGGCCCTGAGCCTCGCCGGCCAGCATCTCGTCGAGCTTGCGCAGGCGCTGGATGGAATTCGAGATCGTCTTCCAGTTGGTCAGCATGCCGCCGAGCCAGCGCGAATTGACATAGTACTGGGCCGAGCGCTGCGCGGCATCGGCGACAATGTCGGAGGCCTGGCGCTTGGTGCCGACGAACAGCACGCGGCCGCCCTTGGCAACAGTGTCGGAAACCTGCTTCAGCGCCTGGTGCAGCAGGGGCACCGTCTGCGAGAGGTCGATGATGTGGATGTTGTTGCGGGCGCCGTAGATATAGGGCGCCATTTTCGGATTCCAGCGGTGGGTCTGGTGGCCGAAGTGAATGCCAGCTTCCAATAGCTGGCGCATGCTGAAATCAGGCAGAGCCATTCTTATTTCCTTTCCGGTTAGCCTCCACGGACACAGGCATTTTTGGACTTTGTCCTCAAACGCCACCGGAGGTTTCAGCCGGATTTCTCCCGGGCAGACACCAAAGTCCGTGTGTGGAATGAGCGCGCATATAGAGGGGAAGCGCGACAAACGCAAGCGGTGTGGCGTCTTGCGGCTCAGCGTGCGGCGATCAGCGCACCGGTGTCATTGTCGCATCTTCCCCTTCGGCACCCGCACACGCCGGAAAACAGCGACGATCTCCTCGCGGGTGCATTCGATGGCGCCTAACCGCACTGCGCGGTCACGCTCCAGCCCGGTTATGTCATAATGCGGCGCCGATGTCTTGGGTGGCCCTTGATAGGACGAGCGCTTGACGCCGAGCTGCGCGGCGAAGCGATGCAGCTCGTCGGTATCGTCTGCCAGCAGATGACACCAGCGGTGGCCGACCCATTTCCAGATCGCCGCATCGACATAGACCGCCATGAGGTTTGCCGCACTCCTTCATCTTGCGCCGACCAACACGCCGCTAACGATGATAGAAGGGATTGGCACAGAAAATGAAGGCGCCGCCGGCCTCGAGTTGCGTCATCGTCCTGGTGACGGTCTCCTGCATCCGGTCGTGCAGTTCGGCGAGTGCCTCCTCTACGGAGCCTTGATAGGCGTGCAAGCCAAGCGGCTCCGGTACCCGGACATAGGCGCGGCGTGGGCCTGCCGGCTGCGGCACGAAACGGTTGATCGTATCGCGCAGCGTACCTTTGCAATAGTCGTTGCGGATCCGCTTCAAATGTTCGGCGATCTCCTCCTGCGTGATGCGCGGATTGGCTGAGGCCCACGGCCCGACACGCTGCAGTCGCTGGATCGTATCTGCCAGCGTTCGGACCTGCGCCTGGTTTTCGGCGCCGTCTATGTTCTCCCGCAGCCAGCGCCGCGAGCGCCGCAAAAGCTCGGCAGTGTCGAGCGTGTCGGCGTCGACCGAGACAAGTTCAGCAAGGCGACGGCCGAGTTCCGCGAGCAGGTCTTTTTGACGTGCGTCATACGAAACCCGCTCATCGGACCGCAGGCCATATGCAGCCTCATCGCGCGACAGCAACGTCGCATAGATATGATGGATGCGCTCCGGCAGCGAATCGGCGGCACGGCGTTCGATCTTCAGGCTGTGCTCGACATAGGCACATTCCTTTGCCAGCGGTGCCTCGACATTCCCCGTGAAAGCAAGCTTCCAGATCACGGGCGCGATCCAAACCTTGAAATCCGGATCCGTCAGGCGGCCGCGCTTCAGCGCCTCGAACCGCATTTCGACCGCACCTGGCAGCAGCGGGGCAACGATGTTGGCATGCCAGCCGACACCGCCTTCGGGATGCAGGAGCACGCCGTGCCCCTTCAGCGCCCAGGCCACCGAATGTTCCTTGGCGGCCGCGCTGTTGCCCGGGATTTGCGCGATCAGATTGTTGGCCAACCAGAATTTCTGCATTAGCCGGCCAAGCCCGTTGACGACGCCGTGCGTGGCCCAGGATGCCGTCAGCGGGCTTACCCGCGAGACGACCTCCTTGTCGATCATCCAGTCGGTAAAGAATTCGGGATGGTTGGGCGTGATGAACGTCGCCTTGCCCGCACCGCAACAAGCCTTCAGCCTTTGCCGGTCATCCTCTGGAAAATAGATGTGGCGGACATTGGCGACGCCGCGCAAACCGGCCAGACGGTTGAACGGCAACAGGTCGCGAAAGCCTGGAATGCCGTGCAGCATGACAATTCGGTTGACGAACGTCATGGCCTTGATCAGCGTCGCATTGGGCCGCGGCGCCACAAAAACGTCGATCCTGCTCAACCTGCTCCCCCACGGCGCTTACCGTCGTTAGGCGATGATGGGCAATTGCGGCATGCTCAAGTCGATACGACACGCCCGCAAGATCAAGCGCTACTATCCCGGATAGCGGCCGGCGGCTTGTCGTTGGTTCGAGCCTATTTCGACGGGCAGGTCTTTGGCTGATCGAACAGCGACAGATTGACCAGTTTGCCGGTCATCGAGAACTCGCCATAGTCCATGACGAGATCGCGCGTGATGCCGTTCTTGTGCAGCTTGAAGCTGATCCGGTATTCCGGCACCTCCTCGCCGCCTTTGTCGGCATCATCGAAATAGGCGATATCGACCGGCCAGTATTTGTCGGTGGCGAGCTTGGCCAGCGCCGGCGCTTCCGGATCGGCGTTGTCGGCATCGGCTTGCTTGCCGACGACGACGGTGGTGGTCACCACCTTGTTGGCATCCTCAGAGCCGTCGAACAGGTTGGTTTCGTAGAAGCGCTCGCCCTTTTCCGCCTTGCCGATCATTTCGACCATTTGCTGGGTCGGGAACTGGGTCGGCGCGAGTTCCAGGCTGTTCTTCTCGGGCTTGTCGATATCGACCTTGAGACCGTTGGCCTCCTTCGTTGCGGTACCCTTGACCTCCTTGTCGAGGTTCTGGTCAACAAAGGATTTGTTCACGAAGGAGAAGGTCTTGCCCTCGGCGTCCTCAAAGGTGGTCATCTGCTGGTCTGTCAGCCTGGTGTTGTCGCTGGTTACGATCTGGGTCACCAAACGGAACTTTACCGTATAGCCCTCGCAAGGGGAGCCGTTGAACTCGTAGACCATGCGGCCAGTGATGCCGGTGATGCCGGAGCGGTCGGAGGCTTTGTCGAGTGAAATGTCGTAAACCGCGCGATGCGCCTGCAGCGCCGGCACCGCAAAAGCGGGAGCCGCCCAGGAAGCCGCTGTCAAGAGAACGGCGTTGAATGCGAGGCGCGTTGCGCGCATGGGGTGCTCCGATCATCGCGGCTAATGGCAGGCCGCATGGAAAGATGGTCCAGCTTAAAAAAAGTCGTGGCGGAAGCGAGGCAAAAATAGCAATTTCGGCCCGGCCTGCGCGGCACCTTCAAGCAATAGGGAAATAGCATGAGCGAAACAATCGAAAAGCGGCTAAGCGATCTCGGCGTGACGCTGCCGGCCGCCGCCGCGCCCGCCGCCAATTACGTGCCCTATTGCAGGACCGGCAATCTGCTGTTCACCGCCGGGCAGTTGCCGCTCAAGGACGGCAAGCTCCAGGCGAGCGGACTGCTTGGCAGCGATGTCGACACCGCGACCGGCAAGGAAGCCGCAAAATACTGTGCGATCAACATATTGGCGCAAGCCCAGGCAGCACTTGGCGATCTCGAGAAAATCCGTCGCTTGGTGAAGATCACCGTCTTCGTCGCCTCGGCACCGGACTTTGTCGAACAGCATCTGGTTGCCAACGGTGCCTCGGATTTTCTCGCCGCGGTGCTCGGCGATCGCGGCACGCACGCTCGCTCCGCCGTCGGCACCGCCTCCCTGCCGCTTAATGCCGCAGTGGAAATCGAAGCGATCTTCGAAGTCGAATGACCGGGACTGCAACCATGACCGATCTTTCCTGGCTGACCGCCCGGCCCGTCGCCCATCGCGGCCTCCACGACATGAACAAGACGCGCTGGGAGAACACCCTTTCCGCCTTCGCCGCGGCGGCCGAGCGTGGCTACGCGATTGAATGCGACGTGCACCTGTCTTCCGACGGCGTCCCCGTCATCATCCACGATGGCGATCTGCGGCGGCTGACCGGCGAAAACGGCTTCGTCTGGCAGCGTACGGCTGCCGAAATCACCGCGCTGAAGGTCGGCGGCACCGCCGACCATTTGCCGACGCTGCAGCAGGCGCTTGATCTGGTCGACGGCCGTGTGCCGATGGTTGTCGAACTGAAAGGAGCTGCCGGGCACGACGACGGCCTGGTCGAAAGCGTCGGTAAGATGCTCAAGCAATACAAGGGCAAGACTGCGATCATGTCGTTCGACCATTGGCTGATCCGAGAGTTCCCGAAATATGCTCCCGGCATACCCGGCGGGTTGACCGCCTACGGCAACGACAACCACCTGATCGAGGCGCATTTCGCCATGCTGGCGCATGACATCGCCTTCACCTCCTACGCCGCCGGCGATCTGCCGAACCGGTTCGTCTCCTTCGTGCGAGAAAAACTCGGCATGCCGGTGATCACCTGGACCGTGCACGACCGGCCTGCCGTCGACCTGACCTTCAAATATGCCGACCAGATGACGTTCGAAGGATTCGAGCCAGATCTGGTACGGCTTGCTTGAGCGGGCTTGTATGGGTCCGCAGCGAGCTTAAGTAAGCCTCATGGATCAAGGGGACGACTGCGAAAGACAAACGGCGAACGCGGAGCTGTCGATCCGCATCGCAGCGGGCATCGGGGCCTTTACCAGCGCTGAATGGGACAGCCTCGGCGGCACTACACGCGGCGATGCAGAAAACGGCTACAACCCACTCGTTTCATTTGCTTTTTTGAGCGCTCTGGAAGATTCCGGCTGCGCTGTTCGGCGCACCGGCTGGCAAGGCCATCACCTGAGGCTGGAAACCGCCCGAGGCAAGCTGCTCGGGGCGGTCCCCTGCTATCTGAAGTCGCACAGCCAAGGCGAATATGTATTCGACCATGGCTGGTCGGACGCATTCGAACGTGCCGGCGGGCGCTACTACCCGAAGCTGCAATGCGCGGTGCCGTTCACGCCCGTCACCGGCCCTCGCCTGCTGGTCGGCAAGGGCGAGGACGGTCCCACCGTCAAGGTCGGTCTTGCGGCCGGCCTGAAGGCGGTGACGGATAAGCTCGGCGTGTCTTCCGCCCATGTCACCTTCGCGCCGGAGGACGATGTCCAGATATTGGCGGCGGCCGGTTTCCTGCATCGCACCGACCAGCAGTTTCACTTCTTCAACGAAGGTTTTTCGAGCTATGACGATTTTCTCGCGACGTTAGCGTCGCGCAAGCGCAAGGCAATGAAGAAAGAGCGGCGCGAGGCGCTCGCCGACGGCATCTCGATCGACTGGCTGACCGGCAAGGATCTGACCGAAAAGGCCTGGGACGACTTTTTCGCGTTCTACATGGATACCGGCAGCAGGAAGTGGGGCCGGCCCTACCTCAACCGCGATTTCTTCTCGCTAATCGGCGAGCGCATGGCCGACGACATCCTGCTGGTTATGGCCAAACGCAACGGGCGCTACATAGCGGGCGCCATCAACTTCATCGGCTCAGACGCGCTCTACGGCCGCAATTGGGGCTGCATCGAGGACCACCCATTCCTCCATTTCGAGGTCTGCTACCATCAGGCAATCGATTTCGCCATCTCGCGCAAGCTGAAGGTGGTTGAAGCCGGTGCGCAGGGCGAGCACAAGCTGGCGCGCGGCTACCGGCCCGTGACAATGCATTCGGCGCACTATATCGCCCATCCAGGTCTGCGCAATGCAGTGGCCGACTACCTCCAGCGCGAGCGGCGCGAAGTCGAGCGGATGAGCGAATATCTGGAAGAGCACACCCCGTTCCGCAAGGACATGGCGGAGTAGGGTAGCGAGCCCAATCGCTCAGCCGCGCGGGCCCGCACGGCCGATGTCGATCGATCGTCTTGCCCGCTCGGAACAGCTTCGCTACACGAGACAGCGACCCAAGAACCGGAGCGCGCGCCATGGCCGAAGCAACCTACGACAGCAGCAACATCTTCGCCAAAATCCTGCGCGGAGAAATCCCTTCGCACCGCGTCTACGAGGATGAAGCGGTCATTGTCTTCATGGATGTGATGCCGCAAGGACAGGGGCACACGCTGGTGGTGCCGAAAGCGCCGTCGCGCAACCTGCTTGACGCGGATCCGGCGGTGCTTGGCCCGCTCTTCGCTCACGTCCAGAAAGTTGCGCGGGCCGTAAAGAAGGCCTTCGATGCCGATGGCGTCACGGTTATGCAGTTCAACGAACCAGCTTCGGGGCAGACTGTCTTTCACCTTCACGTCCATGTCATTCCGCGCTTCGAGGGCGTTCCCCTGAAACCGCACAGCGGACAGATGGAAAAGCCTGAAGTCCTGGCCCAGAACGCCGGCAAGATACGGATGGCGCTGGCAAGCTGAACCGGCGCAAACCGCTCCGGCGGGCGCCGGGTGCTTAACCGGAGGGTGTCACAAAAAAAGCCCCGTTTCCGGGGCTTTTTTACTGGCTGGTTCGTCAGTTCTTACGCGGCAGTTGCGGCACGAGACTGCGCTTGCCGCCGTCCTTACCTTTCGGTTCCGGCTTCTGCGCCAACGCCTTTTTCGCGGCGGGCTTCTTCGCCTTCTTGGCCTTCGGCACGTCGTCCGGCTCTTCCTTCTTCGGCTTCACCGGCGCCTCGTCGGCGAGCGATTCGAGCTTCAGGCCGGTCTCGCCGGTTTCCTTCTTCTCGACGGTGACACGCACCGTGCCGCCCTTCTTGAGCTTGCCGAACAGCACCTCGTCGGCTAGCGGCTTCTTGATGTGCTCCTGGATGACACGGCCAAGCGGCCGGGCGCCCATGCGCTCGTCATAGCCCTTGTCGGCCAGCCATGCGATTGCATCCTGCGACAAGTCGAAGGTCACGCCACGCTCGGAAAGCTGCGCTTCCAGCTGCATGACGAACTTCTGCACCACCTGATGGATGACCGGCACCGGCAGCGAGCCGAACGGAATGATCGCATCGAGACGGTTGCGGAACTCCGGCGTGAACAGCCGGTTGATCGCCTCGACATCGTCGCCTTCGCGCTTGGTCGAACCGAAACCGATCGCCGCGCGCTGCGCATCGGATGCGCCCGCATTGGTGGTCATGATCAGGATGACATTGCGGAAGTCGATCTGCTTGCCGTTATGGTCGGTCAGCTTGCCGTGGTCCATGACCTGCAACAGGATGTTGAACAGGTCCGGATGCGCCTTCTCGACTTCGTCCAGCAACAGCACGCAATGCGGATGCTGGTCGACGCCGTCGGTCAGAAGGCCGCCCTGGTCGAAGCCGACATAGCCTGGAGGCGCGCCGATCAACCGCGAAACGGTGTGGCGTTCCATATATTCCGACATGTCGAAGCGGATCAGCTCCACGCCGAGCGAGGCGGCGAGCTGCTTGGCCACTTCCGTCTTGCCGACACCGGTCGGGCCCGAGAACAGGTACGAGCCGATCGGCTTTTCCGGTTCCCGCAGGCCGGCCCGCGCCAGCTTGATGGCCGAGGTCAGCGCTGTGATCGCGGTGTCCTGGCCGTAAACGACACGCTTCAACTCGATATCGAGGCCTTGCAGCACCTTCTCGTCGTCGGCGGAAACCGTCTTCGGCGGGATGCGCGCCATCGTGGCGATCGTCGCTTCGATCTCCTTGATGCCGATGGTCTTCTTGCGCTTGGCTTCCGGCACCAGCATTTGCGAGGCACCTGTCTCGTCGATCACGTCGATCGCCTTGTCCGGCAGCTTGCGGTCGTTGATGTAACGCGCCGAGAGTTCGACCGAAGCCTTGATCGCCTCGCTCGTGTAGCGGACCTTGTGGAACTCTTCGAAATAAGGCTTGAGGCCCTTCATGATCTCGATGGCGTCCTCGACCGTCGGCTCGTTGACGTCGATCTTCTGGAAGCGCCGCACCAGCGCGCGGTCCTTCTCGAAGAACTGGCGGAATTCCTTGTAGGTGGTCGAGCCGATGCAGCGGATGGCGCCGGACGACAGTGCGGGTTTTAACAGGTTCGATGCATCCATGGCGCCGCCGGAGGTGGCCCCTGCCCCGATCACGGTGTGGATTTCATCGATGAACAGCACGGCGCCGGGATAATCCTCGAGCTCCTTGACGACCTGCTTCAGCCGCTCCTCGAAATCGCCGCGATAGCGGGTGCCGGCCAGCAGCGTGCCCATGTCGAGCGCGAAGATGGTGGCATTGTGCAACACTTCGGGAACGTCGCCCTCGACGATGCGCTTGGCGAGGCCTTCGGCGATAGCCGTCTTGCCGACGCCGGGATCACCGACATAGAGCGGGTTGTTCTTGGAGCGGCGGCACAGCACCTGGATGGTCCGGTTGATCTCGCTCTCGCGACCGATCAATGGATCGATCTTGCCGGCCTTGGCCTTGTTGTTCAGGTTGACGCAATAGGCAGTCAGCGCGTCCTGCTGCTGCTTCTTCTTGCCGCCTTCCTCTTGCGGCTCGGCTCCGCTCTGGCTGCCTTGCTCGTCGTCGGCGCCGCGCGGGGTACGCGTCTCGGAAGCGCCGGGCCGCTTGGCGATGCCATGCGAGATGTAGTTGACCGCGTCGTAGCGGGTCATCTGCTGTTCCTGCAGGAAGTAAGCGGCGTGGCTCTCACGCTCAGCGAAGATGGCGACGAGCACGTTGGCGCCGGACACTTCTTCGCGGCCTGACGACTGCACATGGATCACCGCGCGCTGGATGACGCGCTGGAAACCGGCAGTCGGCTTGGAATCTTCATCGTAGCCGGTGACGAGATTGTCGAGCTCGGTGTCGATATAGGTGAGAACCGTATGCTTCAACTCGTCGAGATCGACGTTGCAGGCACGCATGACGGCCGCCGCCTCGGTGTCGTCGATCAGAGCGAGCAGCAAATGTTCAAGGGTTGCATATTCATGGTGCCGCTCATTGGCGAGCGTCAGCGCTTGGTGAAGCGCCTTTTCCAGGCCTTGGGAGAAAGCCGGCATGTTACCTCACTTCTTCTCCATCACGCATTGCAGCGGATGCTGATTCTGTCGGGCGAAATCCATGACCTGAGACACTTTGGTCTCGGCCACCTCGAATGTATAGACCCCGCACTCGCCCACCCCATGATTGTGAACATGAAGCATTATGCGTGTGGCGGCTTCGCGGTCCTTCTGGAAAAAGCGCTCCAGCACGTGGACCACGAATTCCATGGGTGTGTAGTCGTCGTTAAGAATGAGGACCCGATACAGACTGGGCTTCTTGGTCTTGGTTTTTGTGCGCGTGATGACGGCCGTGCCGCGACCGGCCTCATTGCCGTTGCTGCCGTTCTGCATTCGCACCACGTAGCTCGTGGCAGTCAAACCTGTAGTCACGTAGTCCTGCCTCTTTCGAATCCTCATGCATGCTCGACATGTAGGTGTTCGATGGACGATTTTAAGCCCTTCTGTTTAGCTGACAATATGGCTAGGTGGCCAAACTTGCCCGATTTTTCAAATCGTGAAGACCGTAGGCCCCCGATTTCGAGCTGGCATGAAAAAACCCGGCCGTGCGTTCGCGACCGGGTTTGTCTTTGCAAGCCCAGGGGCCGGCTCGGAATGTTCGTCGAATTTACTTCGCCTTGGCGACGATCGATTCGAACGGCTTGTAAGCTTCCTTGGCGAGTTCGGCATAGAGATCGCCAAGCTTGGTGGCCTCGGTGACGAAGCTCTCATAGGACTGCTTGGCATAGTCGGACTGGATCTCGATCGCCTTGTCCAGCGACTTGGCGGAAAAGAGCTTCTCGACAGCGGCGCTACCGGCTTCGAAGCTTTTCTTGGTGTACTCGCCCGCCTCGGCGGCGATAGCCTGTGCACCCTTGGACAGCGAGGCGAAGCTCTTCAATCCGGTGTCCGCAAATTCCTTGCCGTATTTGCTGAAATCTTCATAGGTCTGGGTCATTTCACGCTTTCCCTTGAACGGTTGCCTTGGACGATAGACGCGCCTTGTCCGGGCCGCGTTGTGCAATGCGTGTAAATATATTGTGCAGTGCACAAAAAGTCAAGATTCCCGCGGCAATGCGCATCGTGAGCTGCCGGCAATCGCTAAGATTCGAATAAAGAGAAGCTCAATCCCGCAGAAAATGGTGAACGCGGCGGTTACCATAAACGGATTGGTAACGCTGCCCGCGTTAGCGTGGCCGAAGGTGAGGCAGGACCCCTTTGCCGCCTCTAAGGCAACGGAAATTCAAAGGAACTATCAGTGCGTAAGGCGTTGTCGGGCTTCGTTTCCAAATCCGCGTCCCCCCTCAAAACGATCATGATCCTCGCCATGGCGCTGAGCTTCGTCGTCGCGGACGCGGCTTCATCCATGGCGGCCAAGTCGGCGGCCATCGTCATCGATGCCAAGACCGGCAAGGTGCTTTATTCGTCGGATGCCGATGGCCGGCGCTATCCAGCCTCGCTTACCAAGATGATGACGCTTTATCTGACGTTCGAGGCATTGGCGAAGGGCAGGATCAACAAGAATTCCCCGGTCGTGTTCTCGGCCAATGCCGCTGCCGAGCCGCCGACGAAGCTAGGCGTCAAGCGCGGCAGCTCGGTCACGGTCGAGACCGCGATCCTGTCGATGGTGACCAAATCGGCAAACGATTCCGCAACGGCGCTTGGCGAGATGCTCGGCGGCAATGAAGCCAATTTCGCCCGCATGATGACCGCCAAGGCGCGGGCGCTGGGCATGAGGGGAACCGTTTTCCGCAACGCCAACGGCTTGCCTGATCCCGGCCAGTTCACAACCGCGCGCGACATGGCGATGCTCGGCATCGCCCTGAGAGAGCATTTTCCGCAATATTACGGCTATTTCTCGCAGCGCTCCTTTCTTTATGGGCGGCAGCGCATCAACGGCCATAACCGTCTGCTCGGACGCATCAAGGGCGTCGACGGCATCAAGACCGGTTACACCCGCGCCTCCGGTTACAATCTGGTCTCCTCGGTCTCGGATGGCGATCGGCGGATCGTAGCGGTGGTCATGGGCGGCAGATCCGGCGGCAGCCGCGACAGCCAGATGGCCGGGTTGATCACTGCCTACATGCCGAAGGCCTCGTCGAGCGGCGGCGGCGTGCTGATTGCCAAGGCTGGCGGTGGCAATCCGATTTCAGCCTTGGCCAAGGTATTTCTACCGAACCATGACGCGCCGACACCGGACAGTAAGCCGAACGACGATGCCGTTGCCTCCCTTGTCGAGGAAAATGCGCCCGTCGTTGAAGAAACCACTCCGGTCGTTCAGGCCAAGAGGGTCAAGACGACGGCCGCGGCGACCGTGGACGACGTGGCGACAGCCCGGGTCGCCGCAGCCTATGCCGAACCGGCGGCAGAGGTCGATCCGGTCAGCACGGCCTCGGTGCCATCCGGCTGGGCAATACAGGTCGCCTCGTCGCCAAAACAGGCCGAAGCGAAGGCTTTCCTCGACAAGGCGACGAAGCAGGCACCCTCCGTTCTGGCCGATGCCTCCGGTTTCACCGTCGCCTTCGACAAGGACGGCGTCACCTACTACCGCGCCCGGTTCGGTGGTTTCGGTTCGAAGACCGCTGCCTGGAAGGCCTGCAACGCTTTGAAAAAGAAGAAGATCGAGTGCTACGCCGTCCAGCAGTAAGCGGCGCGCGAAACGATATCTTTCCCGAAAGTTCTGCGTCGAAGGAGACTAGTTGTGATTGGAGAGCAAGACGTCCTTGGCTTCATTGATCCGCGCCGCCAGGAAAGACGTGCCACCGATATCGGGGTGCAGGCGCTGCATCAGGCGGCGGTGCGCCTTGCGGACATCCGCCGCGGCAGCCCCCGCTTCAAGACCAAGGATCTTGTAGGCCTCCTCCTTAGTCATGGCGCCAGAACCTGGCGCAACACCCAGCCCTTCGCCGTCATTCGCATCAGCGTCTTTGCGCCAGATGGGAAATCTGCCGTCAAGATACGTCTCTAGCAATTGACGGCTCTCCGGATCGCCGGAGAGTTCGCGATAGAGTTGCTGCAATTCGGCACGCCCCATCGAGCCAAGCATCTTGCCTTCATGGCGCCCGGCCAGCACGAGGCCTTCGAGGCCGCCGGTATCGTGATCGAGTTCCATCTCAAGCGCCGCGGTACGAACTGTCGAACGCTTGCCTTGTGCCAGTTTTGCCGCCGGCCGATTCATGCGCATGGAGCCGTACCAGGCGAGCGCAACCGACAGGATCAAGCCGCCGATGCCCTCGCGCCCGACCAGCAGCACGGCGACGCCGACCAGCCCGAGCAGTACAGGTCCAAGCGTTCTCATGCCGCCTGCAAGCTTCGCCGCATCGGCACGCAGGAAGATGGTGAGCATGCCGAGAAGCACTAGAAGCAGCGCTACAAAAGCGATAATTGCGCCCATCAGTTTCCGCCGCCCCGCATATGCTCGATCATCAGCTGGTCTTCCGGTCTGCCCCGAGCCTCCAGTGCTTTCAGCCCGCCGGTGGCAAACACGGCGACAGACGAAAGCAGGCCGGCCAAGGTTGCGGCAGCCCGCCGATCGAAGCGGAACCAGGCCCCTTTCGACAGCCGCGCAATTTCCTTGAACGCCTTTTCCGCGGCGGCATCATCGCCCTCCTGAAAGACGAAGACAGGAACGCCGTGCAGACCGAGGCTGCCGGCTTTTTCGGCCAGATCATCTATGTTTTCTTCCATCGCGTCGCCGATGTAGACCAGCGCGTTGACCTTGGCCGCCGCCGTCTGTTTCAGCGCATGGGCTAGCACCTTGCGTATCTGGGTATGGCCGCTGCGGCAGTCGATGCGCGTCATCAGCTGTTTCAGAGCTTCGGTATCGGTAACGAATGCGGAGGAGCGGCACTCACCAAGGCCGCGAAAATAGACAAGTTGAACCTTGAGCGCCCCAGCCTTGCCGACGGCGTCGAACATCTCGGCCTGCAACGCACAGGCGAGATCCCAGGTCGGCTGGCGGCTCATCGTCGCGTCGAGGGACAGGATCAGCCTGCCTGAACCGGTGGCGGATGCAGCGAGCGTCCTTGCCTGACGGAGAAACGCGTCGATCTCGCCGGTGCTCGATTGAGACTCGACCGGTGCAGGATTGGCCCTTGCAGGCACGGGCTGCTTCTTGTCGCTCATGACATTCAAGATGTGGCGTTGTTCCCCGGCTTGCAAGCCCGGATGAGACAACCTGGAGGACCGATGATGGCAATTGCGTACAAGCACTTCGGCTGGTGGTCTTGGCGTTGCGGTTTCCCGGCGTCAGAGCAGGCCGAGATCGGCAAGCTCTCGCCTGAGCTTCGGCGGCATCTCGATCAGCCCGGCTTTGCCCTTGCCGAGATCGGCCGGCGCGTCCGCCTGCTTTAGGTAGCGCCATCCCTGGAATGCACGGCGCGGTTGCCAGTCAGTGCGCACGACCTCGGGATCGAGGATCAGATGGCAACGGCCGATGCCCTCGTCATCGGTGAAGGGCCGGATTTCGGTGATCAGCTGGCGGCATTGGACATTGCCCTTGATCACCCAGTAGAGCGAGCCGCCGTCGGTAATCTCGACGCCGCGTGTCGGCACCATGCGGGTGGTGTGGTAGTGCTCGGCCGGTTCGCCGGCGCGGCGCCGCTCGTCGAGACGGAAGGCAATCCACTCTTCCAGATCCTCGACGCTGTCACAGCCGACGCAAAGCTTTATGAGATTGAGAGACATCGTTTAAGGTTTAGTCCAGCACGCGAACGCGTCAACGGCCTGATCGACTTCTCCACAGTGGTGGTCCAGGCCGCCAAATTGGCGCTCAGCACTCCACGACATTGACTGCCAATCCGCCAAGGCTGGTTTCCTTGTACTTTTCGTTCATGTCGAGGCCGGTCTGGCGCATCGTCTCGATCGCGGCATCGAGCGGCACGAAATGAACGCCGTCGCCCTTGATGGCCAGCGAAGCGGCGGTCACCGCCTTGACGGCACCAAGCGCGTTGCGTTCGATACACGGCACCTGCACCAGCCCGCCGACTGGATCGCAGGTCATGCCGAGATGATGTTCCAACGCGATCTCGGCAGCGTTCTCGACCTGCTCGGGCGTGCCACCCATGACGGCGCATAATCCCGCCGCAGCCATTGCCGAAGCCGAACCGACCTCGCCCTGGCAGCCGACTTCCGCCCCCGAGATCGAAGCATTGGTTTTGATGATGCCGCCGACGGCCGCCGCCGTCAGCAGGAAATCGCGAATGCTGGGCTGGTCGGCTTCTGGATGGAAATGCAACCAGTAGCGCAGCACTGCGGGCAGAGTGCCAGCCGCCCCATTGGTTGGCGCGGTGACGACACGGCCGCCGGCGGCGTTCTCCTCATTGACCGCCATCGCATAGATCGACAGCCAGTCGTTGGCGAGCAGCGGGTTGGGCCGGTTCTGCTGCCATTGCTCCTGCAGCTTGTCGTGCAGCATCCGGGCACGGCGGCGCACCTTGAGTCCGCCCGGCATGATGCCGTCTTGCGACAGGCCGCGCTCGATGCAGCCCTTCATGGCGCTCCAGATGCCGTCGAGGCCGGCGTCGAGCTCGTCGCGCGACATCTGCGTCTCCTCGTTGACGCGCTTCATCTCGGCAATGGAAAGCCCGCTTTTCGCTGCCATGGACAGCATTTCGACGGCGTTCTTGAACGGATACGGAACCTTCTTGCCTTCGGTTGTCGCCGAGCCCCTTGCTTTCATCCGCTGCAGTTCCTCCTCGGACATCACGAAGCCGCCGCCGATCGAATAATAGACGCGCCTCAGCAGCAACCGGTCGGCGGCATCATAGGCAGAGAAGGCCATGCCATTGGCGTGACCCGGCAGCGGCATCTTGCGATCCAGCACCAGGTCCATTGCCGGGTCAAAACGATAGGACGGATGGCCGGGCGGCGAGATCCGCTTCTCGGCGGCGATGCGAGCGACGATGCCGTCCGCCTGGTCGGGATCCACCGTCTGCGGCGTCTGGCCGGCGAGGCCGAGCACCACGGCACGATCGGAGCCATGGCCGATGCCGGTATAGGCGAGCGAGCCATGCAGGCTGGCCGCGATCCGGTCGACCTTGGCGCCGGCCGGGCGCGGCCAGTCGTCTCCCGCAATCTCGTCGAGAAACCGCCGCGCAGCGGTCATCGGCCCCATCGTGTGCGAACTCGATGGGCCGATGCCGATCTTGAACAGGTCGAAAACCGAAAGGAACACGTGGGCGTTTTCTCCTGGGACCTTGTTGAGGTCTACATATAGGAATTCTCGTGATGTTTTCCGCTGTTTTGAAGATCGCGGCACAGCGCCTGCCGACCTTGTTTGCTCCGGCAGCGACATTCCAGCTTCGGCCATCGAAGCGTCCCCTCCGCCTGTGGTAAAAGCAACGCATGAGCGATTCCTTTCATCTATCGATGGCCGACCTTGCGGCGCTGGGGTTCTTCCTTGCCGCGTGGGTGCTGCATACGCTCGCCGCCGACGGAATGCTGGTCAGCCGCATGTCGCTGACGAGGGCTATGAACGCGCAGCGCGAGGCCTGGATGCGGACCATGGCCGAACGCGAGATCCGCATCGTCGACACCGCTATCATGAGCGGGCTGCAACAGGGGACCGCCTTCTTTGCCTCCAGTTCGCTGATTGCGATCGGCGGCTGTTTTGCCCTGCTCGGCGCCTCCGATCAGGTTCTGACCGTGCTCAGCGACCTGCCGTTTGGCGCCACGTCCTCACGCGCGGCCTTCCAGACGAAGGTGTTCGGGCTGGTGCTGATCCTGGCCTTTTCCTTCTTCAAGTTCGGCTGGGCTTACCGGCTGTTCAACTATTGCTCGATCCTGATCGGCGCCGTGCCGATTCCGCATGGCGAGGCGTCGCGCAATCCGGTCACCGAAACGGCGGTGTGGCGTGCCGCGCGCATGAACATGTTGGCCGGAAAGCATTTCAATTCGGGCCTGCGCGGCGTGTTCTTCTCGATTGGCTATCTTGGCTGGTTCGTCGATCCCGCGGTGTTCGTCCTGTCGACGCTGCTGCTCCTGGCGGTGCTGGTGCGCCGCCAGTTTTTCTCGGCGGCGCGGCAGGCGGTGCTCGGTCAGCCGCCCGGTCCGGGGAAAGGCCGATCGATGCGGCCCGACAGCCAATAGGCGGTGAGCCCTATCCATTCGCGGATCGCAACAGTGGTGACCTCCAGCCAGTCGCCGGGATAAGGCAAGGTGCCGATGCTTTCCTTGCCGGAAGTGCGATAGTCGACCGGCCACGGAACGGTCGAAAAGCCGGCTTTGTCGAACAGCGCCTTGGCGCGTGGCATATGGAAGGCCGAGGTCACCAGCAACCAGGTTTCGCCCGGTTTCGGCGTCACCAGTTCCCTGGTAAAGACAGCGTTCTCGTAGGTGCTGCGGGATTTGTTCTCGAGGATCAGCCGATCGGCCGCCACGCCGAAAGCGGCAAAAAGACGGGGTGCGGTATCTGCATCGCCTTCGCCGCCGCGGAAGGTTTCGATGCTGCCACCGGAGATAACGACTTTCGCTGTCGGAAACCGCCGCGCCAGCACGGCCGCCTCGACCATCCGGTCGCCACTGGAGTTCATTTCATAGCCGCCACGCACCAGATTGACGGCGCCATCCAGACTGCCGCCAAGCACTATGATACCGTCAACCTTTTCCGGCAGCGGCGGCCTGGGGAAGCGCTCCTCCAGCGGATTTAGCATCATGGGGCCGAGCGGGCTCCATGTCGCAACAACAAGGATGAGGAAGGCAAGAGTGCTGCCGACGGCCGCCAATCGCCGCCGGCCGAACATCGCCGCGACCAGCCCCGCCAGCAGCAGGAAGATCGCGAGATTCAACGGCTGAACGAAGAACCAGAGAATCTTGGAGACATAGAAGAACATCCCTCACCCCCTCAGATGAGAAACGATCCTACCACCATTTTTCCGGCTGAAATGTGCCGGCCGCCTGTTCGATGACATGGGCGGTCTGGAACAGCGTTTCCTCGTCGAAGGGCCGGCCGATCAGCTGCAGGCCGAGCGGCAGCCCCTTGGCGTCGAGCCCAGCCGGAACCGCTATGCCGGGCAGTCCGGCCATGTTCACTGTCACCGTAAAAATGTCGTTGAGATACATCTTGACCGGGTCGGCGGCCATGTCCTCGTCGGCGATGCCGAACGCGGCGGAAGGCGTTGCCGGCGTCAGGATGACGTCGACGCCTGCGGCAAACACATTTTCGAAGTCGCGCTTGATCAGGGTTCGAACCTTCTGCGCCTGCAGATAGTAGGCATCGTAGTAGCCGGCGGAAAGCACATAGGTGCCGATCATGATGCGGCGCTTGACCTCGCGCCCGAAGCCGGCAGCGCGGGTCTTTTCATACATGTCGACAATGTCCCTGCCGGGCACGCGCAACCCATAGCGGACCCCGTCGTAACGGGCGAGGTTGGACGAGGCTTCGGCCGGCGCCACGATGTAATAGGCCGGCAGCGCGTATTTGGTGTGCGGCAGCGAGATATCGACGATCTCGGCGCCGGCATCCCGCAGCCAGGCAATGCCTTTCTGCCACAGCGCCTCGATCTCCGCGGGCATGCCGTCGACTCTATATTCCTTGGGGATGCCGACCTTCATGCCCTTGATCGGGCGGCCGATCGCCGCCTCGTAGTCCGGCACCGGCAGGTCGACGGACGTCGTGTCCTTCGGGTCGACCGAAGCCATCGACTTCAACAGGATCGCGGCATCGCGGACGTCGCGCGCGATCGGCCCGGCCTGGTCGAGCGACGAGGCGAACGCTACGATCCCCCAGCGCGAGCAGCGGCCATAGGTCGGCTTGATGCCGACTGTGCCAGTGAAGGCGGCGGGCTGGCGAATCGAACCGCCGGTGTCGGTGGCGGTGGCGCCTGCGCACAGGAAGGCCGAGACAGCTGATGCCGATCCACCGGACGAACCGCCCGGCACCAGTTGGGCATTGTCCAACGTGCGCGCGGTCCTGGTGCCGCCCGCCGAAACGAAGCCACCCTCGCCCTGGTGTGTCGTCGGCATCACCACCGTGTCGAGGCGCGAACGCCGCCACGGATTGATGACCGGCCCATAATACGAGGTCTCGTTGGACGAGCCCATGGCGAACTCGTCCATGTTGAGCTTGCCGAGCATGACGGCGCCATCCGCCCACAGATTGGCGGTGACCGTCGATTCGTAGCGCGGCTTGAAGCCGTCCAGCACATGGCTGCAGGCCTGGGTGTGGACGCCTTCGGTGCCGAACAAATCCTTGATGCCGAGCGGGATACCCTCGAGCGACCCGCCCTCGCCCTTGGCCAATTTCGCGTCGGAGGCCTTGGCCATGTCGCGCGCCTTGTCGTCGGTGACCACGACATAGGCATTGAGCGCCGGATTGGCTCGCTCGATCGCCGATAGATAGGCCTCGGTGATTTCGGTGGCAGTGATCTCCCTGGAGCGCAGTTTGGTGCGGGCCTGCGAAATCGTCAGCTGGGTCAGGTCGGTCATCAGGCAAGGCTCTTTTCGTAAAACACCGACCACTCGGAATCGGGATAATCCAGTACCGGGCCGCAGCGCGAAAAGCCGGCGCGTTCGTAGACGGTCCAGGCGGCGGGATGACGGTCGCCCGTCTCCAGCACCAGACGCTTAAGCCCTTCTTGGCGCGCCAGCGCCTCGATACGCTCGACAATCTTCGCGCCGATCTTGCGGCCGCGATGCGAAGGTCGCGTATACATCCGCTTGACCTCGCCGACCACAGCATCGTGGCGCTTCAGTGCGCCGCAAGCGATGGCAAGGCCGTTATCGCGGGCGATGAAAACGGTCGTGCCGCGATCCGCCATCTGCTCGACGGTCAAATGATAGCAATGGTCCGGCGGCGTCAGCTCCAGCAATGTGGCGTTCAGCTCTTCGACCAGCCCACGCACATCGTCCTGCAGCGGCGTCTCAGCGGCGATGTCGATTGCCATCGGCCTGCTACTCCACGACCTTCGGCACAAGGAAGAAATTCTCTTCGGTCGCTGGCGCGTTGGCGACGATGTCAGCTGCCTTGCCGCCGTCGGTGACGACATCCTGGCGCTTTTTCATTGCCATCGGCGTGACCGAGGTCATCGGCTCGACGCCGGAAACATCGACCTCATTCAACTGCTCGACAAAGCCCAAAATGGCGTTCAATTCGCCGGTCATACGCTCTGCATCCTCCTCGCTCACCGCAATACGGGCAAGGTGCGCGACGCGCTTCACGGTTTTTATATCAACGGACATGTTTGTGCCTCGGGGAAAACCAGCGCTATAGCGGCGCAACGCGTGCCGCGCAACATGCATCGTGCCGACAACTGCCCTATGGCATCGTGACGCCGTCGCAGAGGAAATAACTGCCGCCGTTACCGCTCTGCTCGCCTTCGTCGGCGGCAGGCCGAACCGATACCAGGTCGATCTGCTTCGGGCTCATCTGTGTCAGTGAGAGAACATCGGGAAAGACGTAGCCCGGCTCCTGGCATATAGCGGTCACCGCCCAGCTTGGTGAGCGTGTCGCTTTGGTGATCTGCAGGAATTCACAATTATATTCGATGCTTTCCACCCCATTTGCCGACAGCACGATATTGCCGCCCTCGATCACCGTCTGCAGCGTATCCTTTTTGGTCTGCGCGCAGAGATCCTCCGATTGCAGATAGACCCCGTTGATGAAATCCCCGGCGGCCAGCGCCGGCGACGCGGCAACCAGCATGGAAATGCAAAGAGAATTTCTCAGATCCATGTCGTCATTCCGGTTCGCTGTCGCTACAGCGTAATCGTCTCGCCGATCTTCGGCAACGCCACTTTCACACCCGATCCGTCCAGCCCGGCCACAAACTTATCGGCGGTCTGATCTATCATCGGAAATGTGCCGAAATGAGCGGGAACGACCGTCTCGAACTTGAAGAAACGCTGGCAGGCAAGGGCTGCCACCGCGCCGCCCATGGTGAAGCGATCGCCGATCGGCACGATGCCGATCTTCGGTTCATGCAACTCGTTGATCAGGGCCATGTCGGAAAAGATGTCGGTGTCGCCCATGTGATAAAGGGTCTTGTCCTCGGGGAAGTGCAGGACAAGCCCGCCCGGATTGCCGAGATAGGTATTCTCGCCGCCCTCGCCCGGAAACGACGATGAATGCAGAGCCTGAACGAAGGTGGTGGTGAAGCCGCCGCAATCGACCGTACCGCCGATATTGCCGGGATTGATCTGCTTGTTACCGACGCCCTTGCCGACCAGGTACATGCAAATCTCGAAATTGGCGACCACCATCGCGCCGCTCTTCTTGAGCACTTCGATGGCGCCGCTGATGTGGTCGCTGTGGCCATGGGTGAGCAACACGTGCGTGACCCCTTCGGCCGGCCCTTCCCACCCACCCGTCCACGACGGATTACCGACCAGATAGGGGTCGATGAGGATTTTCGCGCCTTCGATGTCGATTCGGAATGCCGAATGTCCGTACCAGGTCAGTTTCATCAATGCTTTCCTCGATTTTTGCTTCGGTAGAGGATAGAACGCCGACGGCGAAATTAAAGTGCCGCGCACGCTTTGCGCGTATAGGACGTGCGGCGTCGCGGTCAAAGGAAAAGCCATTGGGCATCATCACCATCGAGGAGTTGCCGGCCCGGCTCGGCGGCGGCAAGACCCTGGCCGGTCTCGACCTCGGCGACAAGACGATCGGCGTGGCGGTTTCCGATCGCGGCTTGTCCTTCGCCCACCCGCGCTCTGTCATCATGCGCAGGAAATTCTCCCTCGATGCCGCAGTGCTGCTCGCTCTGCTACAGAAGGAAAATGCCGGCGCCGTAGTGATCGGCCTCCCCATCAATATGGACGGCTCGGAAGGCGCGCGCGCCCAAAAATCTCGCGCTTTCGTGCGCAATATGGCTGGATTGACCGATCTGCCCTTCGTCTTTTGGGACGAAAGGCTGTCGACGGTGGCGGCCGAGCGGACGCTGATCGAGATGGATTTTTCCCGCAAGAAACGCGCCGGCAAGATCGATTCTGCGGCGGCCGCTTTTATCCTCCAAGGCGTTCTCGACCGGCTTCAGGTGCTCGGCGTCGATGCCTGGTCGAAATAACGGTTGCGCATCGCCGTGATCCAGCCACCAATCGCCTTGCGGCGGCGAAATGCCCAGAACCCCGTCAGCAGCAGCCCATCGAACACGCAAGCTTTCGCCACCATGCCCGGAATGAGTGCCGGATCGACGCCGAGCATCTGTCCATAGAGCTGGAAGACGAGATCGTGCAATTGACGGCTCAGCATGACGTAGCCGAAATTGATGTCGTTGAGCGACAGAAAGAACCAGCCCCAAAACAAGAGGAGCGGAGCCGCCCAAAGCGCGAACAAGGTGCGCATCAGCGGTCGTCCCTCGAATCCAGCCGGCCGGAAATGCGGGCAAGCGAGGAATTATGCGCCGCTGCCTTGGCCATGACATGCGCGGCCGCTCGGATGTCCCCGGTCCCTGGAACTGCCGCGGCAACGGCCGACCGCCTCTCGGCGAGCATCGCGACATAGGACGCCAGAAGTGCCGCCAATTGCACCGCGACAACCATGAACAGCCCATTGATGCCTTGCGCGGCGCCGCCGATGACTATCAGCGACAGCACGCCCAAGGCGGAGATGAAGGCGATCCGCACGACGCTGTCGGCAGGTTCCGGGTTGGTCGCGTGGCTGGTCAGTGCTTCAACAAAGGCCCAGCAGAACAACACCGCGACGACAAGCAGTGCCACGGCGAGCGGTGCCACGACGACGGCGTTTTCGAGATCGGCAAATCGAGTGTTCTGGACGGGAACGCCCAGTACGCCAAGGGCCGTCGCCACGCCTCGATTCCCGTCGATGCAGATGAACGCCAGCAGGGCGAAAACGGCCGCCCAATGCAATGCCAGAAAAGAGCTCAGAATATGCCGCATGACGCTCCCGCTTCGCAGGGCAAAGCCGCTCAAGCTGAACAGTCCTTGCCTTAACCATAACATTGGGCTTTGCCACCGGCCGCCGCAATGGAAACCATTCGTTAAGGTTAACGGCCATCCACAGGGGCGCGAGAGCGGCAGCGAATTTGGCAACGGCACCTAGTTGATCGGCGGGTAGAGCGTATCGATGATCATGCGGGCATCATGGCGCGAATCGATCATGCCATAGGTATTGCGCCACTGGCCGGCGAGGCGCGTTTCGACGAAGGCGTCGGCGATCCGCCCTGCCCCCAGCCTGCGAAGCTCTGCCGCCGCCGCCGACAATGCCAATTGCTCGGTCAAGAGCCGCGCCGAGCCCTCGTCGGTTGCAGCGACCTGCATTGCCGCCTTGAGCACGCCGACGGTGCCGCGTCCGCCGGCGCCTAGATCACGGTCGATGCCGGCCAGCACGTCGTCGAACAGGCCTGGCGCGCGGCCGAGCACGCGCAACACGTCGAGCGCCATGACGTTGCCTGAACCTTCCCAGATCGCGTTGACCGGAGCTTCGCGATAGTAGCGGGCGAGCGGCCCCTCCTCGACATAGCCATTGCCGCCGAGGCACTCCATCGCTTCATAGAGCAGCGGCGGCGCAATCTTGCAGACCCAGTATTTGACGACAGGCGTCATGGCGCGGGCGAAGGCCGCCTCGCCGCGGTCGCCGGCCGCCTCGTCGAAGGAGCGCGCCAGCCGGAACGACAGCGCGGTAGCGGCGGCAACGTCGAGCGCCATATCGGCCAGCACACGCTGCATCAGCGGCTGCTCGATCAGATTTGTTCCAAACACCTTGCGGTGGCGCGTGTGGTGGACAGCCTCGGCCAGTCCGGCCCGCATGATCGCCGAAGAGGCGACGGCGCAGTCGAGCCGCGTCAGGGTCACCATATCCATGATCGTCTTTACGCCGGCGCCGGACTCGCCGACCATCTCGCCGATGGCATTGACGAATTCCACCTCCGACGAGGCATTGGAGCGGTTGCCGAGCTTGTCCTTCAGCCGTTGAAAACGGAAGCCGTTACCGGATCCGTCGCCGAGCAAGCGGGGCACGAGAAAGCACGACAGTCCCTCCGCCACCTGTCCGAGCACCAGGAAGGCATCCGACATCGGCGCCGACATGAACCATTTGTGGCCGGTCAGGCGATAAAACCCGCTGCCGGCGCGCTCCGCCTTGGTGACGTTGGAGCGGACATCGGTGCCGCCTTGCTTCTCGGTCATGCCCATGCCGAGTGTCAGCCCTGCTTTTTCGACCGGCGGCTTTTGGCTTTGATCGTACTTGCGCGTCGTCACCCGCGGCGCCCATTCGCGAAACAGCTTCGGGCTGGCCATCAGCGCTGCCAGCGAAGCGCTGGTCATGGTGATCGGGCAGAGATGCCCGGTCTCGAGCTCAGCCGTGAGATAAAAGCGCGCGGCGCGCACCTGGTGGCGACGGCCGATCTCGGCGTCGCCATTCTCCCAGACCGACGAATGCAGCCCGTTGGCAACAGAGCGGCGCATGAGCGCGTGATAGGCGGGATGGAACTCGACCTGGTCGATGCGCCGGCCCTGGCGATCATGGGTCCTGAGCTTCGGCGTCTCGACATTGGCAAGACGAGCCAGCTCCTGCGCCTCATGTGTCAGAACGAAACGGCCAAGCCCGTCGAGGTCCTTACGCACCGGATCGGAAAAGCGCTCGGCAAGCTGGATCAGCAACGGATCGCCCCGCCAGGCGTTGCCGCCGGCCAGCGGCGGCGGCTGGTTGGTCACGTCGTCAGTCACGCTTCGTCCTTATCACCTGAAGGCTGCGAATCCAAAGCCAAGGCGGTTTATAGCCTATGGCTAGCGGCGCGCGACGAAAATACCGGGGAGAACCGATCCAATCCCAAGCCGATGCTTGCAGCCGCGGAGCCTCCCCCCTATAGCAGCGACTTGAGATGACCGACGCATCGTCCCTGCCACTTTATCCCCACCGCCATCTTCTGGGCATCCGCGATCTTTCCCCCGCCGACATCGAGCTTCTGCTCGACCGGGCGGACCAGGCCGTTGCCATCTCGCGGCAATCGGACAAGAAGACATCGACGCTGCGCGGCCGCACCCAGATCAATCTGTTCTACGAAGCCTCGACCCGTACGCAATCGTCGTTCGAGCTGGCCGGCAAACGGCTCGGCGCCGACGTCATGAACATGTCCGTAGCGAGCTCTTCGGTGAAAAAGGGCGAGACGCTGATCGATACTGCGATGACGCTGAATGCCATGCGTCCCGACATATTGATCATCCGCCATCAATCGGCCGGCGCGGCAGCACTTCTTGCCCAAAAAGTCGGCTGCTCGGTGGTCAATGCCGGCGACGGCGCCCATGAGCATCCTACCCAGGCACTGCTCGACGCACTGACCATCCGCCGCGCCAAGGGTCCGCTGTCGAAGCTGATCGTGGCGATCTGCGGCGACATCCTGCATTCGCGCGTGGCCCGCTCCAATATCATCCTGCTCAACGCGCTTGGTGCCCAGGTCAGGGTCGTCGCCCCTTCGACGCTTTTGCCCACCGGCATCGCGAAGATGGGCGTCATCGTCACCCGTTCCATGGCCGAGGGTCTGAAGGACGCCGACGTGGTAATGATGCTGCGCCTGCAGCGCGAACGCATGGAAGGCGCTTTCGTACCGTCGGTGCGCGAATATTTCCGCTATTTCGGCCTCGACGCCGAGAAGCTGAAGGCGGCCAAGGACGGTGCGCTGGTTATGCATCCCGGCCCGATGAACCGCGGCGTAGAGATCGCCTCGGAGATCGCCGACGGCCCGCAAAGCGTCATCCAGGAACAGGTTGAGATGGGCGTCGCCGTACGCATGGCGGTGATGGAAGCGCTGCTCGACCCGCGTCGAAACCACGAGGGTCGGGGCCGATGAGCATAACGGTCTTCAGCCGCGCCCGCATCGTCGACCCATCGCGCGGCATCGATGAGATCGGCACCGTCATCGTCGAAGGGCGCAAAATTGTTGCCGCTGGCAAGGCGGCCTTGAACCAGGGCGCGCCCGAAGCCGCCACGATCATCGAGTGCGCCGGCAAGGCGATCATCCCCGGCCTGATCGATGCGCGTGTCTTCATCGGCGAACCGGGCGGCGAACACCGGGAGACCATCGCCTCGGCCAGCGTGGCGGCAGCGGCCGGCGGCGTCACCTCGATTGTGATGATGCCCGATACCGACCCGGTGATCGACAATGTCGCATTGGTCGAGTTTGTGCTGCGCACCGCCAAGGATACAGCCATCGTCAACATCTTTCCGGCAGCGGCGATCACCAAGGGTCTCGAAGGCCGTGAGATGACCGAGTTCGGCCTGCTCCTCGAAGCCGGCGCGGTCGCCTTCACTGACGGTCGCCACATCATATCCAGCGCGCTGGTGATGCGCCGGGCGCTGACCTATGCGCGCGATTTCGGTGGCGTGATCGCCCACGAAACCCAGGATGCCGATCTCGCCTCGTCAGGCGTGATGAATGAAGGCCTATATGCAAGTTGGCTCGGCCTTGCCGGTATTCCGCGCGAGGCCGAATCCATCCCGCTGGAGCGCGATCTGGCGCTGGCGCGGCTGACCGGCGGCGCCTATCACGCGGCCAAGATCTCGACGGCGATGGCGGCGGCTGCTGTGACGCGAGCCAAGGCCGAAGGCGCCAATGTCACATCCGGCGTGTCGATCCACAATCTGTCGCTCAACGAGAACGATGTCGGCGAGTACCGCACCTTCTTCCGGCTGACGCCGCCGCTGCGCGCCGAGGAAGACCGGCTGGCGATGATCGAAGCGATCAAGGACGGCACCATCGACCTCATCGTCTCCTCGCACGACCCGCAGGACGTCGACACCAAGCGCCTGCCCTTTGCCGATGCTGCGGCCGGCGCCATCGGGCTGGAAACGCTGCTGGGCGCAGCGTTGCGGCTCTATCACAATGGCGACGTGATGCTGCTGCGGCTGATCGAGACGCTGTCGACCGCGCCGGCAAGATTGTTCAGCCTGCCCGGCGGCACGCTGAAACCGGGGGCATTGGCCGACCTTGCGCTCGTCGATCTGGACGAGCCATGGATCGTTAGCGAGAGCGGCATCCGCTCACGCTCGAAAAACACCTGTTTCGAAGGCGCGCGACTGCAAGGCAAGGTCTTGCAAACGATGGTGGCGGGTCGCACAGTGTTTTCGGCCTAGGACGAAGCGGGTGTCACGTCTTCAAATTCGCTCAGCCAAGGAAAGTTCGGGGGAACAATGGTTTACAGTCCCGTCTTGGCATTGGTGTTCGGCTATCTTCTCGGCTCGATCCCGTTTGGCCTGCTGATCACCCGTGCCGCCGGCCTCGGCGACGTGCGCAACATCGGCTCCGGCAACATCGGCGCCACCAATGTGCTGCGCACCGGCAACAAGGGCTTGGCCGCGGCCACGCTGCTGCTCGATGCGCTGAAGGGCACCGCGGCGGTGTTGATCGCAGGCCGCTTTGCGCCCGAGCTCGGACTTTGGGCCGGATTCGGCGCGTTTTCAGGTCATCTTTTTCCGGTCTGGCTCGGCTTCAAGGGGGGCAAGGGTGTCGCCACTTACCTTGGCGTGCTGATCGGCCTTGCCTGGCAAGTGGCGCTGATCTTCGCCGTCGTCTGGCTGGCGGTGGCCTTCCTGTTCCGCTTCTCCTCGCTTGCGGCACTGACGGCAGCGGTCGTCGTGCCCGTTGCCCTGTATTTCCTGAGCACCCAGCAGATTGCCGGGCTTTTCGCGGCGATGAGCCTCATCGTCATCGTAAAGCACCGCGCCAACATTGCGCGGCTGCTTGCCGGCACCGAGGGTAAGATCGGGGCCAAGGAGTGAGCGAGCCCGACTCCGGGCCGCGCCTCAGCGACCGGCAGCGGCTGAGCTGGCTTCGTCTGATCCGCACGCCGAATGTCGGCCCGGCTTCCTTTCGCGACCTGATCAACCGGTTCGGTTCGGCCGAAGCAGCATTATCGATGCTGCCCGAGCTGATGATTTCGGGTGGCGCCAAAAAAATCGTCCGCATCCCGTCCATTGCCGAGGTCGAGGCGGAGCTGGAGACGGCCCGGCGGGCCGGCGCCCGCTTCGTCGGCATCGGCGAGGCGGATTATCCGCCGCTGATGAAAAGCATGGATCATCCGCCGCCGCTGCTCGCGGTCAGGGGCAACAGCGCGGTGTTCCGCTTGCCAGCGGTCGCTATCGTCGGCGCTCGCAACGCATCGCTGGCAGGCATCAAGATGGCGCGGATGCTGGCGGCGGATCTCGGCCGCGACGGCTATGGCATTGTTTCCGGCCTGGCGCGCGGCATCGATACGGCCGCTCACCAGGGCAGCCTTTCGACCGGCACGATCGGCGTGCTCGCCGGCGGCCTCGATTTGCCCTACCCGCCCGAAAATGCCGGCCTGTGCGACGAGATCGCCGAGGGTGGCGGCGCCATCATTTCCGAAATGCCGTTCGGCTGGCAGCCGCGCGCACAGGACTTTCCGCGCCGCAACCGGCTCGTCGCCGGTGCTGCATTGGGATTGGTAGTGGTCGAGGCCGCACAGCGCTCCGGCTCGCTGATCAGCGCCCGCCTCGCCGGCGAGATGGGGCGGCTGGTTTTCGCCGTTCCCGGTTCACCGCTCGATCCGCGCGCCGCCGGCGCCAATGGCCTGCTCAAGGACGGCGCCACCCTTGTGACCGAGGCCGCCGATATCACCGGTGCCATAGCGCCGCTGGTCGGCGGCTGGTCGCCAAGGACATCGCCGCTTGAAGAGCCGCCCGACTTTTCGGCAACACCGCCGCCGCGCGAAGACGATCGCGACCGCGTCGTCGAAGCGCTCGGCCCGACGCCGGTATCAGTGGACGAGATCATCCGCCACACCGGCCTGCATCCCGCCCAAGTGTTCATGGTGCTGCTGGAGCTCGACCTCGCCGCCCGGCTCGAACGCCATGCCGGAGGCAACGTCTCACTGATTTGACCCAGAACTTGCGCATGTCCCGGCAAGCAATTCCGACGTGATCGCGATGGCCGATCCGAGCAACAAACCAAAGCAGATGCTGTTCACTCGTATGACGGCCCTTGTCTGGTCAGCGCTGAGTGTCATGCTGGCGCTGCAATGGTCGATGGATCTCGGCATGTCGGGTTTTCCCGACGGCTACATAACGCCCTTCGCAAGAGCGACCAGCACGCTTCTGGGCATTCTGACGGCAGCCTGCATGGCCCAGGGTCTCTACTTTTTCCTGGCCGGCGCGTTCGGCAGGAAGGTAAGCGCCGTCGGTCTTTTCCTGCAAATCCTTGCCGCGGCGGTTCTTACCGTGGCGCCAGTACTTATCGTGAAGGATTGTCCGGGTTCTCAGGTGTGCAGCAGAGCCTATGAGGCGCTCACCGGCACGATGATGGACGATGGCGCGGGCGGCTAACGCCACTGCATGCGTTCGGCACGAGGCTGTCACCCATGTCGTAGGTACAAACTGTTACCCATGTCTCCGGGCCGTACCACTCTGGATTTGGTGAGCGCGATGGGATTCGAACCCATGACCTACTGATTAAAAGTCAGTTGCTCTACCGGCTGAGCTACGCGCTCCCGCGGGCTCAGAAAGGCCGCCCTCGAAATTGCGCGGAACATAGGGAGAGTGCCTCTGCCGGTCAACCGGAAAAAGACGGCTCCCGGACCGTGCCTTCCTGCCGCGTCATCATGCCGTGCGGTGCGCTTCGGCGTTGACGGAATTGCCTCCGTCTCGCGCAAGTCCGAAGCTCGCGCTTGGCGAGACAAGCGCAAGCAGCGAATCGAGAGAACCTTTGCAGATCAGCAACTTGGGATTCTTAGCGGAACAATTTGCGCAGCCTGCCCGTTTTTCCGCGACAAGGGACACGCGTTTCAAGGAGAAGATCATGAATAGGATCATGTCGGGCCTGCTGGCGACCACCCTTTCGATCTCATTCGCTGCCGCGGAGATCGTGCCAGTCAACGCTCAGCCCAGCTATGCGCCCCCTGCCCAAGGGCTCACCTCGAATGTCCAGACCGTCCAGTACGAGCCGTGGCGGAGGCACCGGAATTTCAATCGCGATTTCTCGCGTCGCGATTTCTCCCGGCGCAGTTTTGCGCGTGACGACGGCATGTATTGGCGTGGCCATCGCGGCTATCGCGAATATCGTCGCGGCTATCGCCGCCATGGCGACTACTGGTTCCCGCTGGCCGCTTTCGCCACCGGTGCGCTGATTACCGGCGCTATCATCAACAACCAGAATCGTGTCTATCGCGGCGATGCCCATGTGCAGTGGTGCTATGACCATTATCGGAGCTATCGTGCCTCTGACAACACCTACCAGCCCAATTACGGTCCGCGCCGGCAGTGCCGGTCGCCTTACTGAGTCGTGATTAGAGACTGTAAGCCCGCGCCCGCAACGGCGCGGGTTTCATGGGTGCGAAGCCGGTGCCATCCCTGCTTATTGCACGCTTAGCGTCCTGCGCACAGCGTGGCGCCAACCTGCCAGCTTGGCGGCACGTGTCGAAGCATCCATCTCCGGCTTGAACCGGCGCTCGAGCGCCCAACTCCTGGCGAATTCCCGCGCCTTCGGCCAGACACCGGCCTTCGAGCCGGCCAGCCATGCCGCACCAAGCGCGGTCGTCTCGAGAATTGTCGGCCGGTCGACCGGCGCATCGAGAATGTCGGCCAGCCGCTGCATGGTCCAGTCCGACGCCACCATGCCGCCATCGACCCTGAGCACAGTCTTGGCCGAAGCGCCCTTCCAGTCCTTGCGCATAGCGTCGAGCAGATCGCGCGTTTGGAACGCAACGGATTCCAGCGCCGCGCGGGCAAATTCCGCCGGCCCCGAATTGCGGGTCAGCCCGAAGATGGCGCCCCGCGCCTCGGCATCCCAGTGCGGTGCGCCGAGCCCGACGAAAGCCGGCACCAGATAGACGTTCTGCGTCGGATCGGCCTCCGCCGCCAATTTGCCGCTCTGCTCGGCCTTGCCGATCACCTTGATGCCGTCCCGCAGCCACTGCACGGCGGCGCCGGCGATAAAGATCGAGCCCTCCAGTGCATAGGTGGTCTTGCCGCTCAGCCTGTAGGCGATGGTGGTCAAAAGCCGGTTCTTCGAACGCACCAGATCGCTGCCGGTGTTGAGCAGCGCGAAGCAACCGGTGCCGTAGGTCGATTTCATCATGCCTGGCTCGAAACAGGCCTGGCCGATCGCCGCCGCATGCTGGTCGCCGGCCACACCGAGGATTCTGATCTCTGTGCCGAACAGACTTTTGTCGGTGATTCCAAAATCATCGGCACAGTCTTTCACCTGCGGCATCATTCTTGCAGGTATACCAAGAATGGCCAGCAACTCGTCATCCCAGGCGTTTTGTTCGATGTTGTAGACCAGCGTGCGCGAGGCATTGGTGGCGTCAGTGGCGTGGACCTTGCCGCCAGTCAGGCGCCAAATCAGAAAACTGTCGATGGTGCCGGCCAGCAGTTCGCCCTTCTCGGCGCGTTTTCTGGCGCCCTTCACCTTGTCCAGCATCCAAGCAATCTTGGTGCCGGAGAAATAGGGATCGAGCAGCAGGCCGGTCTTTTTCGTGAATTTCTTCTCCAGCCCCAGCTTCTTCAGTTTCTGGCATAACGGCGCGGTGCGGCGGTCCTGCCAGACAATCGCGTTGTGGATCGGCTCGCCGGTCTCCTTGTCCCAGATGACGACGGTTTCGCGCTGGTTGGTGATACCGATCGCGGCGACGTCCGCTGCGTTGCGGCCGGCTGTCTTCAGCGCGGCCCTCACCGTTTCCACGACGCTTGACCAGATTTCCTCGGGATCATGCTCGACCCAGCCGGAGGCCGGATAATACTGGGTGAATTCCTTTTGCCCGCTGCCGACGACCTTCATCTTGTCGTCGAACAGGATCGCCCGGCTCGATGTCGTTCCCTGGTCGATTGCAAGGATGTATCCGGTCATTCTCTCTCCCGTCGAAGCGAATTCAAGATGCTGCGATGTCTCGGCGCCCGATGGCGCGGAGCCGTTCACGCAAACAGGGGAGACGGCAACATGCCGCCTCCCCTGAGTATGGCGATGCGGGCGCGAACGCCCGCATCAAACAGCCCTATTGCTGCCAGCTCTTCACCAGCTCGTCATAGTTGATGGTGACCGGTTTTTCCTTCTCGTTCTCGATCTTGAGCTGAGGAGCGAGATTGCCCTTCTTGACCGCATCGGCGTTCCAGTAGGCGAGGTCATGCTCTTCGGCCATCTTCGGGCCGATATCGCCCTGGACGCCCGACTTCTCGATGCGGCTCATCACCTTTTCCTGCTCGGCACAGAGCGAGTCCATCGCTTCTTGCGCGCTCTTGGCGCCCGACGAAGCATCGCCGATCGCCTGCCACCAGAGCTGTGCCAGCTTCGGATAATCCGGCACGTTGGTGCCGGTCGGGGACCACTGGACGCGTGCCGGCGAGCGGTAGAACTCGATCAAGCCGCCGAGCTTTGGCGCACGTTCGGTGAAGCTCTTGTCGTGGATCGTGCTCTCGCGGATGAAGGTCAGGCCGACATGGCTCTTCTTCACGTCGACCGTCTTCGAGGTGACGAACTGCGCGTAGAGCCAGGCGGCCTTGGCGCGGTCGGTCGGCGTCGACTTCATCAGCGTCCAGGAACCGACGTCCTGATAGCCGAGCTTCATACCGTCCTTCCAATAGACGCCATGCGGCGACGGCGCCATGCGCCACTTCGGCGTGCCGTCGTCGTTCAGCACCGCCTTGGCGCTGGCGTCGACCATGCTGGCGGTGAAGGCGGTATACCAGAAGATCTGCTGGGCAACCGCGCCCTGCGCCGGCACCGGCCCTGACTCGGAGAAGGTCATGCCCTGGGCTTCCGCCGGTGCATAGGCCTTCAGCCAATCGAGGTACTTCTGGATGGCATAGACGGAAGCCGGACCATTGGTGTCGCCGCCGCGCGCCGTGCAGGAACCGACCGGTCGCGAATTCTCGTCGACCTTGATGCCCCATTCGTCGACGGGCAGACCGTTCGGAATGCCCTTGTCGCCATTGCCGGCCATCGACAGCCATGCGTCGGTGAACCGCCAGCCGAGCGACGGGTCCTTCTTGCCATAGTCCATATGGCCGTAGACCTTCTTGCCGTCGATCTCACGCCCGGTGAAGAACGCTGCAATGTCCTCATAGGCCGACCAGTTCACCGGCACGCCGAGGTCGTAGCCGTATTTGGCCTTGAAGTCCGCCTTGTTCTTCTCGTCATTGAACCAGTCGTAACGGAACCAGTAGAGGTTCGCGAACTGCTGGTCGGGAAGCTGGTAGAGCTTCTTGTCGGGCGCGGTGGTGAACGAGGTGCCGATGAAATCCTTCAGGTCGAGATTCGGGTTGGTGACATCCTTGCCGTCGCCTGCCATCCAGTCGGTCAGGTTGCGCACCTGCTGGTAGCGCCAGTGCGTGCCGATCAGATCGGAATCGTTGACCCAGCCGTCATAGAGGTTCTGGCCGGTCTGCATCTGGGTCTGGATCTTCTCGACGACGTCGCCTTCCTGGATGACGTCATGCGTGACCTTGATGCCGGTGATGGCCGTAAAGGCTGGCGCCAGCACCTGCGATTCATACTGATGCGTGGCGATGGTTTCGGAGACCACCTTGATATCCATGCCGGCGAAAGGTTTCGCGGCATCGATGAACCATTGCATTTCGGCTTCCTGGCCGGCGCGGTCGAGCGTCGAGAGGTCGCCAATTTCCTTGTCCAGGAAGGCCTTGGCCTCGTCCATTCCGGCATAGGCATTGCTTGCCCCTAGCAACAGGACAAGCGCAGTTGTTGATGTCAAGAATTGCCGTCGCATGTATTTCCTCCACTGTTAAAGTTCAAAGTGCGATCTGGATCGGCGGCCGGCACGCCGCCGTTCCAACAGTTTCCCCCTCTATACGTAGCGGAACACGCCGACGGCGAAGACCACGGAGAGAGCGAGAGCCCACCACAGATTGGGTCCGACTAGACCCAGCCAAGCGAGATGGATAAAGGCGCTGCCAAGCAGCGACAGGAACAGGCGGTCGCCACGCGTCGTTTCGAAGCGCAGCACGCCGACGCGCGGATTGCCGCCCCGCGAGACGTATTCCCACACCGCCATGCCGCAAAGCAGCAGAAAGATGGTTCCAAAGAAGGCCGCGGTCGGCCACGTCCAGGCCATCCACGAAAAATCGAGGTTGGACGAGAGGTTAAATCCCCACAGGCGGATATTGGCCGGGTCGCTGAAGCCCACCGTTATCGCCACGAAATCGATTTGAAGTGCCACCCAGGCCACGACGACCAGGGCAAGAAACAGCACGGCCCACCACCATGGGCTTCTGTCGACCTGCTCCATCATACCCTCCCCAGGGCAAAGCCCTTGGCGATGTAGTTGCGCACAAACCAGATGACGAGCGCGCCCGGAATCAGCGTCAGCACGCCGGCGGCGGCGAGCAGCCCCCAATCCATACCGGCGGCCGAAACGGTGCGGGTCATGGTCGCGGCGATCGGCTTGGCATCCGTGGTCGTCAGCGTACGGGCGATCAAGAGCTCCACCCACGAGAACATGAAGCAGAAGAAGCACGCCACGCCGATGCCGCTCGCAATCAGCGGCATGAAGATCTTGATGAAGAAGCGCGGGAACGAATAGCCGTCGATATAGGCGGTCTCGTCGATCTCCTTGGGCACGCCCGACATGAAGCCTTCGAGGATCCACACCGCCAGCGGCACGTTGAACAGGCAATGCGCCAGAGCCACGGCGATATGGGTGTCGATAAGGCCGAAGGCCGAATAAAGCTGGAAGAATGGCAGCGCGAACACCGCCGGCGGCGCCATGCGGTTGGTCAGCAGCCAGAAGAACAGATGCTTGTCGCCGAGGAAGCGATAGCGCGAAAAAGCATAGGCAGCAGGCAGTGCCGCAGCCACCGAAATCACCATGTTCATAACCACATAGGTGATCGAGTTGATGTAGCCCGAATACCAGGACGCGTCGGTGAAGATGGTGCGGTAATTCGCCAATGTCGGCGCGTGCGGGTAGAGAGTCAGCGACGAGACGATCTCGCCATTGGTCTTGAAGCTCATATTGATGAGCCAGTAGATCGGCAAAAGCAGAACGACGATGTAGAGCGTCGGCACGATCCACCACCAGCGCGACTCCTCGCCGCGACGGCGCATCAGCCGTGCGATCTCGTCCTGTCGCAGCGTGCTGGCGAGCCCTTCCGAAGCTGTCGTCTCGCTCACCCTATCGGCTCTCTCTTCGGTGCGGCTCATCTCAACGCTCCGCGTCGTAATTGGTCATCACGGTGTAGAACACCCACGACAACAGCAGGACGATAAGGAAGTAGACCAGCGACATCGCCGCCGCCGGGCCGAGGTCGAACTGGCCGAGCGCGGTCTTGACGAGATCAATCGAAAGAAAGGTCGTCGAGTTGCCGGGGCCGCCACCGGTGACCACGAACGGCTCCGTGTAGATCATGAAGCTATCCATGAAGCGCAGCAGCACGGCGATCAGCAGCACGCGGTTCATCTTCGGCAGTTGGATGTAGCGGAACACCGCCCAGCGCGAGGCACCGTCGATCTTGGCTGCCTGATAAAAGGCATCCGGGATCGAGACCAGGCCGGCATAGCAGAGCAGGACGACGAGGCTTGTCCAATGCCAGACGTCCATGATGATGACCGTGACCCAGGCGTCATATGGGTCTTGCACATAATTATAGTCGATGCCGAGCGCGTTGACGTAATAGCCGAGCAGGCCAATGTCGTTGCGCCCGAACACCTGCCAGATGGTGCCGACGACGTTCCACGGGATCAGCAGCGGCAACGCCATCAAAACAAGGCACACAGGCACGCCCCAACCCTTCTTCGGCATATTGAGCGCAATGAAGATGCCGAGCGGCACTTCGATCGCGAGGATGATAAAGGAGAAGACAAGGTTGCGGATCATCGCCTGCCAGAAGCGGCTCGAGGAAAGCAGTTCCTCGAACCATTCCGTGCCGGCCCAGAAGAAGACGTTATTGCCGAAAGTGTCCTGCACCGAATAATTGACGACCGTCATCAGTGGTATGACCGCCGAGAACGCCACCAGCAGCAGCACCGGCAGCACCAGGAACCAGGCTCTATTGTTCCAGGTCTTTTCCACTTCAGGCCCCCATCTCGACGCGCCAGGAATCGGCATAGATGTTGATACCGGCTGGGTCGAACCGCACCTTCGGATCAGCCGGAACCGTCTCGTCCTCGCCGATGACGGCGGCGATCTCGCGCCCTTCGAGATTGGCACGGACCACCTTGTGGCGGCCGACGTCCTCGACCTTGCTGATCCGGACGGCCATGCCCTGGCTGCCCAGGCGCACATATTCGGGACGGATGCCGAGCTCGATGGCGCCGCCACCGGCCTTAGGCACGCCCGGCAGTTCGATCTGCTGCGAGCCCAGCCGCGCAGTCTTGCCGTCGATCGCCACCGGCATGACGTTCATGCCGGGCGAGCCGATGAAATAGCCAACAAAGGTGTGGCGCGGGCGCTCAAACAGTTCTGCCGGTGTGCCGATCTGCACGATTTCGCCGTCATACATGACGACCACCCTGTCGGCGAAGGTCAAGGCCTCGGTCTGGTCGTGCGTGACATAGACCATGGTGTAGCCGAAGCGGCGGTGAAGCTGCTTCAACTGGGAGCGCAGCATCCATTTCATATGCGGGTCGATGACGGTCAAAGGCTCGTCGAACAGGATGGCATTTACGTCGGAGCGCACCAGCCCGCGTCCGAGCGAAATTTTCTGCTTCTGGTCAGCGGTCAGTCCGCGCGCCTTTCGTTTGGCCATATCGGCCAGCCCGATCATCTCCAGCGTTTCGCGCACCTTACGGTCGACGTCGGCTTCCGGCACGCCGCGATTGCGCAGCGGGAACGCCAGATTGTCGTAGACCGTCATCGTGTCGTAGATCACCGGGAACTGGAAGACCTGGGCGATGTTGCGCTCTTGGGTCGACAGATTGGTCACGTTCCTGCTGTTGAACAGCAACTGGCCGTGCGAGGGATGCAGCAATCCCGAAATGATGTTGAGCAACGTAGTCTTGCCGCAGCCGGACGGGCCGAGCAGCGCATAAGCGCCGCCATCCTCGAAGGTGTGGTGCACTTCCTTCAACGCGAAATCGGCATCCGTGCGCGGGTTCTGCAGATAGGAGTGGCGGATATGATTGACATCGATGCGCGCCATCGCTTCCTCCTAAGCCGCCAGCTTCGGCGCGGCCACGGCGCGGCCGTGCTCGTCGAAGACCATGATGTGGCGCGGGTCGATAAACACCTCGACCTCCTCGTCCGGCTCGAAGTCGCGAATGCCGTGGGTCAGCATGACCCAGCGCGCATCGGCAAAATCGAGATGGATGAAGCTTTCCGATCCGGTGATCTCAGTGATCGTCACCTTTGCGCGCACCGGCACTGCGGCGGCGTTGGGCCGATCGAGGGACAGATGATGCGGCTGGAAGCCGATCGTATAGATCGCATCGGCAATGCCGAAGAGTTCGGCCGGCACTGGCAATTTCACACCGCCCTCGAGCAGGAAATCCAGGCCCTTCTTGGCAAGCACAATGGTGTTGAGCGGCGGATCGGCGAAGGTCCTCGCCGTCACCAGATCGACCGGTTTGCGGAACACTTCGATGGTCGGCCCGAACTGGGTGATGCTGCCCTCGGAAAGCGTTGCCGTGTTGCCGCCGAGCAGCAAGGCCTCGTGCGGCTCGGTCGTGGCATAAACAAAGATTGTGCCGGCGGCCGCGAAGACTTTCGGCAGTTCCGCGCGTAATTCTTCACGCAGCTTGTAGTCGAGATTGGCGAGCGGCTCGTCGAGCAGCACGAGGCTGGCATTCTTGACGATGGCGCGGGCCAGCGCGGTGCGCTGCTGCTGGCCGCCCGACAGACTGAGAGGCGTCCGGTCGAGATAGGGCGTGAGCTTGAGAAGGGCGGCGGCATTGCGCACCTCCCTGTCGATGGTTGCCTGATCCGTGCCAGCTACCCGCAGCGGTGAGGCGATGTTTTCGTAGACCGTCATCGCCGGATAATTGATGAATTGCTGGTAGACCATGGCGACGTTGCGCTTTTGCACCGGCATGCCGGTGACATCCTTGCCATCGAACCAGACCGAGCCCGAGGTCGGTACGTCGAGGCCCGCCATCAACCGCATCAGGCTGGTCTTGCCGGAGAGCGTCGGCCCGAGCAGGACGTTGAGCGAGCCGTGCTGAAGCGTCAGCGAGACATCGCGGATATGTTCCGCCGCACCCACCGTCTTCGTCACGTTTCTCAGTTCAAGCATGATGCCTCCTCCCAGGCTTTCTGCATCAGTCGGCCGTCCCTATTCGGCAGCCGCCACGTGCTGCCGGCTTATTCCGCGCATGAACTCGTCGAGCACTGCGGCCTGCTCACGGCTGAGACGCAGGCCGCGCTTGGTCCGGCGCCACAATACATCCTCGGCAGTCATCGCCCATTCGTTTTCGGCGAGGTAGCGCACTTCGGCTTCGTACAGATCGGCGCCGAAGTTGCGGCCAAGATCGACGTTCGACTTGGCGAGGCCTAGCAGCTTCCTTGCGCGGGTGCCGTAGAGCCGGGTCAACCGGCGGGCCAGCCGGGCGTCGAGGAACGGGTACGCCGTTTTCAGTTTCGCCACCTCGGTATCGAAGCCGGTGACGGGAAAGTCACCGCCGGGCAGCGGCGCGTTTGCCGTCCATGGCTTACCGCGCTTGCCGAGAAAACCCTCGATCTTCTCCAGCATCGATTCCGACAATCGGCGGTAGGTGGTGATCTTGCCGCCAAAGGCATTGACGATCGGGGCGGCACCCTCGCCTCCATCGGCCTTCAGCACATAGTCGCGGGTGGCTTCCTGCGCCTTTGAGGCGCCATCGTCGTAGAGCGGGCGCACCGCGGAATAGGTCCAAACGATATCCGACGGCTTGACCGGCTGCGCGAAATATTCGCTTGCCGCAGCGCAGAGATAGTCGATCTCGGCATCACTGATCCTGACGTCGTGCGGATCGCCGGGATAGTCCCGGTCGGTGGTGCCGATGAGCGTGAACTCGTCTTCATAGGGGATGGCGAAAATGATGCGCCCGTCCTTGTTCTGAAAGAAATAGGCGCGTGGGTCGTCGAATTTCTTGCCAACGACGATGTGGCTGCCTTGCACGAGGCGGACATTGTGCACGTCGTTCAAGCCGACGGTGGCCGACAGCACCTGATCGACCCACGGGCCGGCGGCATTGACCAGCAGCCGCGCCTTGACCTCCTCGGTATCGCCGGTCCGCACGTTTTCAAGCCTGACCGTCCAGAGATTGCCTTCGCGGCGTGCGCTGACGACCTTTGTTCGGGTTCGAATGGTTGCGCCGCGCTCGGCAGCGTCGCGGGCGTTCAACACAACCAGCCGGGCATCGTTGACCCAACCGTCCGAATATTCGAACGCCTTTCGAAACAGCGGCTTCAGCGGTTTGCCGGCGGGATCCTTGGCCATGTCCAGCGTTTTCGTCGGCGGAAGCAATTTGCGCCCGCCAATATGGTCGTAGAGGAAAAGCCCGAGCCGGATCAGCCAGGCCGGACGCAGCCCCTTGGCGTATGGCAGCACGAAGCGCATCGGCCAGATGATATGCGGCGCGTTCCTCCACAGGACCTCGCGTTCCATCAGCGCTTCGCGCACCAGGCGAAACTCGTAGAATTCGAGATAGCGCAAGCCGCCATGGATCAGTTTGGTCGAACCGGAAGAGGTTCCGCTGGCCAGATCGTTCATCTCGGCAAGAAATACCGAAAACCCCCGCCCAACGGCATCGCGGGCGATACCGCAGCCATTGATGCCGCCACCGATGACGAAAATGTCATGGATCGGTGATGCGCCCAAAGAGTCCTCCCTCGATTTCGCATTGCGGCATTTTTGGGTTCTTGCGAAACCGTACGGGGATTATTTCGAAATGATAACGAATGTCAAACGAAATATCATTGGCGACAGATGCCGCAACGGCATCTCTAGGAGAGCGACGTTTCGATCAGCTGAACTTCTGCCTCCTGGCAGATCCTACGCACCGATGGGATGTCGCAACGATCGGTGATAAAGGTGTTTACCTGCGACAGATGGCCGATGCGGACGGGCGCGGTGCGCTCGAATTTGGTCTGGTCCGACACGAGGATCACATGCCGCGCGTTGGCGATGATCGCCTGAGCGACCTTCACCTCGCGAAAATCAAAGTCGAGCAGTGCGCCGTCATGATCGATGGCCGAGGCGCCGATCACCGCAAAATCGACCTTGAACTGCCGGATGAAATCGACCGCTGCCTCGCCGACCACACCGCCGTCGGAACCGCGTACGACACCGCCGGCGATCACCACCTCGATCGAAGGATAAACGCGCATCCTATTGGCAACATTGATGTTATTGGTGATGACCATCAAGCCGCTGTGATCGAGCAGCGACTTGCTGACAGCTTCCGTCGTTGTCCCGATATTGATGAAAAGAGACGCGTTGTCGGGGATCAGCCGGGCTGCTGCGCGGCCGATCGCCTCCTTCTCCTCGGCGGCGATCTTGCGCCGAGCCTCATACTCCATGTTCTCGATGCCGGACGGGAACAATGCCCCGCCATGAATGCGAGACAAAAGCCGCTGGTCGCAGAGATCGTTGAGATCCTTGCGGATCGTCTGCGGCGTCACGTTGAAATGCGTCGCCAACTCCTCGACCAGTACGCGGCCATGGTCCTTGGCCATCTGGATGATTTCGGAATGACGCGGCGACAGATACATCTAGCAACCTCTCGTTTTCGTTTTACTTGTCTATAACGGAAAACGAAAGCCATGAACAGGAAGATCAGGTGACTGCAAGAAGAGCCCCGGCGCAACCTCGATGATGCCGGTCAACCCAGGCCACGCGCAATTTCAGTAATGACCTCGAAAGCAGTATCGACATCCGCCGCAGTCGTTTCGAATTGTCCGACCTGAAAGCGGATCGCCACCTTCCCGTCCACCCGGGTTTGCGTCAGATAGATGCGGCCGTCATCGTTGATCGCGCTGACCAACCGCAAATTGTGCTCGTCAGAGTCGGCGCCCGCAGCCGCGAGATGCCGGAACGAGAACAGCGACAGCATCGGCTCCGTGACGATCTCGAAATCCGGTTCCTTTGCCAGCCTTGCGGCGAGGCTCTCGCTCCAGGCGACATGGTTGCGGACCATGGTCCGCAGATTTTCCAAGCCATGTGCACGCAGCAGGAACCAAAGTTTCAGCGCGCGGAACCTCCGGCCAAGCGGCACCGACCATTCGGAGTAGTTGATGACTCCGTCGCGGCCATGCGTCTTGAGGAATTCGGGCTTGATCGCCAGCGTGCGCACGAGGTCTTCCGGCTGACGGATGAACTGCATCGAGCAATCGAACTGTGCGCCCAGCCATTTATGCGGGTTGAAGACAATGGAATCCGCATGTTCGGCGCCTGCCCAGAAATGCCGGAACTCGGGGCAGATCATGGCGGAGCCAGCCCATGCGGCATCGACATGCAGGTAGAGCCCGTGCCGCTTAGCTACCGCGGCAACAGCCGCCACATCGTCGGTGCCGCCGGTACTTGTGCCACCGACGCTGGCGATGATCCCCGCCGGCAGCATGCCGTTTTCGCGGTCGGTGACGATCGCTGCTTCCAGAGCCGCCGTCTGCATGGCGCGGAAGCGTCCGGCGACCGGAATGCGCACGAGGTTCGCCTCGCCGATGCCCGACACCCAGATCGCCCGGTCGATGGAAGTATGGACTTGGCCGGAAGAATAGACTCGCACGACCGGCTGGCCTTGCAAGCCGTTCTTGTTACCTTGCCAGTCGAGCGCGCGCTCGCGAATGGTCAGCACGGCGGCAAGCGTCGCCGATGAAGCCGAATCCTGCATGACGCCGGAAAATCCCTCCGGCAGACCAAGCGCCTGCCGCATCCAGTCGACGACACGCGTCTCGAGTTCGGTTGCCGCCGGCGAGGTCTGCCAAAGCATGCATTGCGCGGCCATGGCGGAAACCAGATACTCGGCCACGACCGAGGCCGGTGCCGCATTGGCCGGGAAATAGGCGAAGAAACGCGGATGCTGCCAGTGCGTCATGCCCGGCAGAATCTTTTGCTCGAAATCGGCGAAGATTGCCTGCATCGTTTCGCCGTTTTCCGGCGGCGCAACATCGATGCTTTTGAAGATTTCGCCCGGCTCGACAAACGGCCGCACCGGTCTTTCGCGAAGGCTGTCTCTGTAGTCGGCGCCCCATTCGGCCGCTCGCAGCGACCATTCGCGGAATTCGTTGCTATTCATCTTCGCCTCCGTAGCGCCTCGTCGAGCCGCCATCAAAGAGCACGAAAAACGAAGGTTTTCATTCGGGAAAATCAGGCAAGCTGGCAAAGGCAGTCTTCAGCGCGTTCGACCAGCTATCCGAGATCGTGCGATAATATTGATCATCCTGGGTTATTCGCTTTTTGAGGCCAACCTTGAAGGTGTCCTTTTCATAGAACAGCAGGTCGAGCGGCAGGCCGACCGACAGGTTCGACTTCAGCGTCGAGTCGAACGACACAAGCAGCAACTTCACCGTCTCGGCGAAACTCATCGTCCTTTCATAAGCGCGGATGATGATCGGCTTGCCGTATTTGGTCTCACCTATCTGGAAGAACGGCGTGTCGTCGGTGGATTCGATGAAATTGCCTTCCGGATAGATCATGAACAGGCGCGGCGCGCTGCCCTTGATCTGACCGCCGAGGATGAAGGAGGCGTTGAAATAGGAATCCGCCTTTTCGCCCGCCGGCGACGAACTGGCGATGACCTCCTTGACGGTGTCTCCGACCAGCCGCACTGTCTGGTACATGGAAGGCGTTTCGAGCAGCGTGGCACGGCGCTCCGCCACTGCCTTGGTGCGTTCGTCGAGCAGGCTGACTACGGCCTGCGTCGTCGCCAGATTGCCGGCCGACATCAAAACGATGACGCGCTCGCCCGGCTCTTCCCAGACATGCATCTTCCTGAAGGTCGAGATCGAATCCATGCCGGCGTTGGTGCGCGTGTCCGACATGAACACGAGCCCGCGATCGATCTTCAGCCCGACGCAATAGGTCATCGAATCTCTTTGGCAACAATCTTGGCGGAGATTACTGCTCCACGGTGACGGTGACGGCAAGCTGTTCTTCCGCCTGTCCCAGCCGAATTCCCGATACCGGTGTGGCGTCGCGATAATCGCGGCCAGTCGCCACCTTTACATAACGCTCGTCGGGAGAAATGCCGTTGGCGACGTCGAAGGCGACCCAGCCGAGGCCCGAGACATGCGCCTCGGCCCAGGCGTGGCTTGCCGCCTGCTCGATCGCTGCATTCATCATCAGATAGCCACTGACATAGCGCGCGGGAAAATCCATGGCGCGCGCCGCCGCAACGAAGATGTGGCTGTGGTCCTGGCAAACGCCGGTCTTGAGCGCCAGGGCCTCTTCGGCCGGCGTCGTCGCGTTGGTGGTGCCCGGCGTATAAGCGACGCGCTCGCCGATCATCGCCATCAACCGGTGCAGCCTTTCGATGTCGGTGCCCTTGCCGGCCGAGGCAGCAAGCTCGCGAATGCCGCTGCCGATCGTCGTCAGCGGCGTTTCGTGGCCGAACAGCCAGAGCGGCACGAAACCCTGGTGCGGCCCGCAGACGCCGGCGGTGTCGCGCGTCACCACTTCGCCGGCTGCTTCAACGGTGATGAAGTCGCGCTCACCCTCGACGCTCAACAGCCGGGTATCATTGCCGAAATGGTCGGTGAAGCGCACTTCCTCGCGTGCGCCTTCGATCTTCAGCGCCCAGGACAGTACCGTCTGGGTGCGCCCGTTCACCGGGAGCAGCCGCAAACGCTGCAACAAATAATGCACCGGCGCATCGTAGCGGTATTCGGTCCGGTGGGTGATCTTCAGCCGCATCGCACTCGTCCCTGGAGCATGAGCTTTTCCGAAAACCGGTCTCCGCTTTTTGGGGTCATGCTCAATAGAACCTGTAATCCTGCGCGATCTCGTCGCCGAGTCTGGTGTTGTCGCGGATGAAATTGGCCAGGAATTCATGCAGGCCAGCGTCGAAAATATCCTTGATCGAGCCGGCCGTAAGCATGGCCTGGGTCTTGGCAGCCGTCGCATGGCAGGCGTGGCGCTCACCATAGTCGTCACCCAGGAATTTGAGATGCTCCGTCAGGAAGCGGTAGCAAAAGGTCAGCGAGCGCGGCATGCGGACATTGAGGATCAGATAGTCGGCGATGTTGCTCGGCTTGTAATCGGCGTCATAGACCCAGCGGTAGGAGCGGTGCGCCGATACCGAGCGGAGGATCGATTCCCACTGGTAGTTGTCGAGCGTCGAGCCGACCCAGGAAATCGACGGTAACAGCACGTAGTACTTCACGTCCAGGATGCGGGCAGTGTTGTCGGCGCGTTCGACATAAGTGCCGAGCTGCGAAAAATCGAAAATCTCATTGCGCAGCATCGTGCCGTAGAACGAGCCGCGGATCAGCGCCGTCTCGCGTTTGATTGCGTCGAGCGCGTTGGGCAGGTCGCGCTCGTCGATCGGCTTGGCTAGCATCCGCTTCAGCGACATCCAGGCTTCGTTGATGCTTTCCCAGGTTTCACGCGTCAACGCGGTACGCACCATGCGAGCATTGTTACGGGCCGTTTCGATAGACGACATCGTGCTCGACGGGTTCGATGTGTCGCGCAGCAGATAGTCGGCGACATTGGCGGCGGTGTAGTCGGAATATTTCTGCGTGAAGCTGGCGTCCGAACCGGCGCTGAGCAGCACCGAATTCCACTCCTCCGAAGCGTTCTGAGTACGGGTTAGCGCCATGCGCAAGCCGGCGTCCACCAGCCGCGCCATGTTTTCCGCCCGCTCGATATAGCGGTTCATCCAATAGAGCCCGTTGGCGGTGCGACCGAGAAGCATGTCAGGCGGTCCTGTGGCGAATGGTGGATGGTGGACGGTGAATGGTGACTATCCAGACTTTAGGCCACGATGCCGCGTGCTTCACTTCAGGGCATTTCACCAACATCAACAACATATATCCTTATCTATTCACTATTCACTATTCACTACTTCCACTCTAATCATCCAACACCCACGTATCCTTTGTGCCCCCGCCTTGCGAGGAATTGACGACCAGCGAGCCTTCCTTGAGCGCTACTCGGGTCAGCCCGCCGGGCACGATCTGGATACGGTCGGAAACCAGCACATAGGGGCGCAGATCGACATGGCGCGGCGCCAGCCCCTTGTCCGTCAGGATCGGACAGGTCGACAGCGCCAGCGTCGGCTGAGCAATGTAGTTCGATGGTTTTGCCGCGAGCTTTTTCGAAAAATCCTCGCATTCCTTCTTGGTCGCCGCCGGACCGACCAGCATGCCGTAACCGCCGGACCCGTGGACCTCCTTGATGACCAGTTCATCAATGTGCTCGAGCACGTATTTCAGGCTGTCCGGCTCCGAGCAGCGCCAGGTCGGGATGTTGCCGAGCATCGCCTTGCGGCCGGTGTAGAATTCGACGATCTCGGGCATGTACGAATAGATCGCCTTATCGTCAGCGATGCCGGTTCCCGGCGCATTGGCGATCGTGATGTTGCCGGCGCGGTAGACGTCCATAATGCCCGGCACGCCAAGTGCCGAGTCGGGGCGGAAGGTCAGCGGATCGAGGAACGAGTCGTCGACACGCCGGTATAGCACGTCGATCTGCTTGTAGCCCTCGGTCGTGCGCATCGCGACATGGCCATCGACGACGCGCAGATCCTGCCCTTCGACGAGCTGCACGCCCATCTGGTCGGCAAGGAAAGCATGTTCGAAATAAGCTGAGTTGAAGCTGCCCGGCGTCAGCACGGCAATCGTCGGCGTGCCCTTGGTGCTTTGCGGCCGTACCGCCGCCAGCGACTGGCGCAGGAGCTGCGGGTAATTCTCCACCGGCCGCACCTTGATCTGCTGGAACAACTCGGGAAACAGCTGCATCATCGTCTCGCGGTTCTCCAGCATGTAGGAGACGCCGGACGGCGTGCGCGCATTGTCCTCCAGTACGTAGAACTCGTTCTCGCTAATGCGTACGATGTCGACGCCGATGATGTGGGTATAGACGCCGGCCGGCGGCCGCACCCCGATCATCTCGGGCAGGAACGCCTCGTTCCTGGCGATCAACTCCTTCGGCACCCGGCCGGCGCGCAAGATCTCCTGGCGATGGTAGATGTCGTCGAGAAAGGCGTTCAGCGCCTGGACGCGCTGCTCGATGCCTTGCGTTAGCCGTCGCCATTCATTGCCCGAAATGATGCGCGGAACGATGTCGAAGGGTATCAGCCGCTCCGATGCTTCCTGCTCGCCGTAGACGGCGAAAGTGATGCCTGTCTTGCGAAAGACGCGTTCGGCGTCCTGCATCTTCTCGGTAAGTCTGGCCGGGTCCTGTTCCTTCAGCCAGCGATCGTAAGCCGAATACGGTTTTCTCAGCCCGGAAACTTCCGGAAGCATTTCGTCGAACGCTGCCAATCGCATACTCCCCTGTGACGCCATTTCACTGGCCTCGCTGGAGAAAATCAAGCGCAATCGGCGATTTGGCGGGCGCCGGCGATCAGTATATCGCGGTTGCCTAAAATTAAGGCAGCACCAATAGGGCCTTGATCAGGCTTTGCCTGGTGTCCGGGCAAATGTCGGATGGAGATCAAAACGCGCGAAAGGTGACGACCGTAAACGTATCCTTGATGCCCGGGAGAATCTGCACTTTCTCGTTGACGAAGTGGCCGATGTCTTCCTCATCGTCGACATAGAATTTGGCGAGCAGGTCGTAGTTGCCGGCTGTCGAGTAGATTTCCGAAGCAATCTCGGCATCGGCCAGGGCGCTGGCAACGTCGTAGGCCTTGCCCAGATCGCACTTTATCTGCACGAAAAATGCCTTCATTGCCTGGTCCTGTCCAACATCGCACGCTCTAATCGAGCGGCCCTTGTGGCAGACTGCCGCCCGGCTTTCAAGCATCGCCAATCGCTCAGGCTGTCTCGCCTCGACAATGCTTTTTCGGCTCGGACACGGACTGCCACGCCGAATGTTTACGCTCGGCTGAAACCCTGAAGCACGGCAAAGCGTATGGTATCATGTATCTTCAGGCAGCGATTTCTCGGGGACAACGGAGACAGGCCATGCGCCGCGCGTTTTTCGCATTCGCAGTCGTTCCATTCATTTTCGCATCCCAGGCCTTTGCTGGCGACGCCGAAGTCAAAGCGGCGCAGACGGTCATCGATGCTCAGTTGAGGGCCTTCATCGCCAATGACGGAATGACGGCCTACAGCTTTGCCGCACCGAATGTGAAGCGCATGTTTCCGACCGTCGATACCTTCATGAACATGGTGACCAACGGCTATCCGCCGGTGCGCCAGCCGCAGACCTACTCCTTCGGCAAGGTTCGCGAGACGAGCCCGACCTCGATCATCCAGCAAGTGCTGATCGTCGGCCCGGATGGCAAGGACTACGAGGCGGTCTACACGCTCGAACTACAGCCTGACGGCAGCTTTCGGATCACCGGCTGCAGCCTGCGCGCGTCCACGTCGCTCAGCACTTGAGCCTTCGATCACCTCACTGGGAGATCGCCCCGCCTCCAGCTTTCGGAAATCTCAGCTGAGCGTGCTTCCAACCTGCCAGCCTCGATCGCTTCACGAATGTCGCGCATCAGCTGCTGGTAATAGGACAGATTGTTCCAGGTCAGGAGCATCGCCCCAAGCGCCTCTTGCGAGCGCACCAGATGGTGCAAATAGGCCCGCGAATAATCGCGTGCGGCCGGGCAGTCGCTTTCCTCATCGAGCGGACGCGGATCGTCGGCATGGCGGGCGTTGCGCAGATTGACCTTGCCGCGCCGTGTGTAGGCAAGGCCGTGGCGCCCTGCCCGCGTCGGCATCACGCAGTCGAACATGTCGATGCCGCGCGCCACCGACTTCAAGATGTCGTCCGGGGTGCCGACGCCCATCAGGTAGCGCGGCCGGTCAGCCGGCAGCTCCGGGCAAGTGATGTCGAGCATCTCCAGCATCACCGCTTGCGGCTCGCCGACAGCCAGCCCGCCGATCGCGTAGCCCTTCAGCTCCATTGCCTTCAGCGCCTGCGCCGAGCGCAGCCGCAGATCCGGCACGTCGCCGCCTTGCACAATGCCGAACATCGCCTTGCCGGGCTGCTCGCCGAATGCCGTCTTGCAACGCTCGGCCCAGCGCAACGACAACTCCATGGCACGCTCGATCTCGTTCTGTTTGGCCGGCAGCGCCGTGCATTCGTCGAGCTGCATCTGGATGTCGGAATCGAGCAGCCCCTGGATCTCTATCGAACGCTCCGGCGACATCTCGTAGGCGCCGCCGTCGATATGCGAACGGAAGGTAACGCCGTTCTCGGTCAGTTTCCGCAGCTTCGACAGCGACATCACCTGGAAGCCGCCGCTGTCGGTCAGGATTGGATGCGGCCACCGGGCGAATTCATGCAGGCCGCCGAGCCGCGCCACGCGCTCGGCGCCGGGTCTCAGCATCAGGTGGTAGGTGTTGCCGAGGATAATGTCCGAGCCGACGCCGCGCACCTGATCCATATACATGGCCTTCACCGTGCCGCCGGTACCGACCGGCATGAAGGCAGGCGTGCGGATTTCCCCGCGCGGCATGGTGATTGCACCACGCCGCGCCCTGCCGTCGGTCGCCAGCACCTTGAAGGTGAATGCGTCAGTCATTGAATTCCCTAGCCATCGAACTCCTTGTCGAATACCGGCGCGTCCGGGGCCTGCTTGTCGAGTGATTGCCGGTAGCGGATGCAGCCGCGCATGAATTTCGGCCACGGCGGCACGGCAATCGCCGGCTCGGTCTTTTCGGGCAAAAGCGACCAGAGGTCGGGATGGTGCCAGCACAGATCATGGCCGGTGGCGTCGCGGTGTTGGCGGATGCCGGCGCGCAGTTTCCTGACCTCGGCGATCAAGGCTTCCTGGTCGAAGGTTTCCAGGTCATCGTCCATCGGTATCCTCCCTGAACAGAAGACTTGCGTCTCCATAGGAATAAAACCTGTAGCGGTTCTCGATCGCATGCGCATAGGCCGCGCGCATCGTCTGCAAACCGCAGAAGGCCGAAACCAGCATGAACAGCGTCGAACGCGGCAGATGGAAATTGGTCATCAGCATGTCTGCGGTCTTGAAGCGATAGCCGGGCGTGATGAAGATGTCTGTCGGGCCTGACCATGCGGCCAGCCTGCCGTCCTCGCCAGCCGCGCTCTCCAACAAGCGCAGCGATGTCGTGCCGACGGCGATAATGCGCCCTCCTTTTGCTTTCGCCGCATTCAGCGCCTCGGCGGTTTCCGGGCTGACCGAACCGGTTTCGGCGTGCATCTTGTGGTCGGCGGTGTCGTCCGCCTTCACCGGCAGGAACGTGCCGGCGCCGACATGCAGCGTGACGAAACGGCGCTCTATGCCCTTGGCGTCGAGCGTCGCAAACAGCTCCGGCGTGAAATGCAGCCCTGCCGTCGGCGCGGCCACGGCGCCCTCCTCCTTGGCATAAATGGTCTGGTAATCGCTGCGGTCGCGTTCGTCGTCGTCACGCTTGGAGGCGATGTAGGGCGGCAGCGGAATGTGGCCGACAGCGTGCAGCGCCTCGTCGAGGAACGGACCTGACAGGTCGAAGCCGAGCAGCACCTCGCCACCTTCTCCCTTCTCGATCGCTGTCGCGTCGAGCTGGCCGAGAAAGCAGGAATTGGCGTCATGACCGAAATGGATGCGATCGCCGGCGGCGATGCGCTTGCCCGGACGCATGAAGGCTAGCCACCGGTCGGGCGCCATCCGCATATGCAGCGTGGCTTCGACCTGCGCTGCTGCTTCGCCGCGCCGCCTGATGCCTTTCAGCTGCGCCGGAATGACCTTGGTGTCGTTGAAGACCAGCACATCACCAGCCTTGAGCAGGGCCGGCAGGTCGCGCACCGTCCGGTCTTCGAGCCCCTCACCCGGCCTGACCACCAGCATCCTGGCGCTGTCGCGCGGCTCGGCTGGGCGAAGCGCGATGCGTTCTTCCGGCAGATCGAAGTCGAAAAGGTCGACGCGCAAGAAAACCCCGCCTCAAGGTTCCGGGCAGGTCACCGCCCAGGCACCGACGCCGTCAATGCTCAACGTGCCGCCCATTGCGAAACTGGACTGCTCGCTGGCCTTGACCAGCCGCAATTTGGCGACGATCGAGCTGAGGCCCTCATCAGTGAGATCGATCAGCATGCGCTCGTCGTCTTCGAATGCCTGTCCAACGATGACTTTCGTTGAGCCTGGCTGGCCGTCCGTGGTCCATGTCTTGCCGCCGGCATCCAGCCACACCCGCGCCACCGCAATGACGGCCGTGTGTCCCATCAAAACATCAATCGATGCCGCGCCGCCGTCGGCGCTGCAAACGATCGATTCCGTCGCCAGCGCCGGAGTGGCCGCCGCGACGAGCACAAGTGCGATGGCCGCGACAGCCCGGCTGGTCATTTCACGTCGGCCGCAACCTTGAGCGATACGATCTTGTCGGGGTCCTGCACCGGTTCGCCGCGCTTGATCTTGTCGACATTGTCCATGCCTTCGATGACCTGGCCCCATACAGTGTACTGGCGGTTGAGGAAGGCGGCGTCGTCGAAGCAGATGAAGAACTGCGAATTGGCCGAGTTCGGGTTTTGCGAGCGCGCCATCGAACAGGTGCCGCGGCCATGGTTGGCGTTGGAGAACTCGGCCTTCAGATCGGGCTTGTCGGAACCGCCAGTGCCGGCGCGCGACGGCGCGAAAGACGGCTTGTTGGAATTGCCGAACTTCACGTCGCCGGTCTGCGCCATGAAGCCGTCGATGACGCGGTGGAAGACCACGCCGTCATAGGCGCCTTCGCGTGCCAACTCCTTGATACGGCCGACATGGCCGGGCGCCAGATCTGGAAACAATTCGATGACGACCTTGCCCTTGGTCGTGTCCATGATGAGCGCGTTCTCGCGGTCCTTGATTTCGGCCATGTCAGAAATATCCTTTTGAAACTTGGGTTTACTTGCCGTCGGCGGCGATGCGCACCTTGATCATGCGATCGGGATCGGTCACCGTCCCGTTCTGCGCCTCGTCGCCTTTCTTGATGTGGTCCACCAGCTCCATGCCGCTGACGACATTGCCAACGATGGTGTACTGGCCATCGAGCGGCGGTGCCGGCGCGAACATGATGAAGAATTGCGAATTGGCGGAATTCGGATCGTCGGAGCGGGCCATGCCGACCACGCCGCGCTGGTAGTGCTCGGTACTGGAGAATTCGGCCGGCAGGTCAGGAAGATCGGAGCCGCCGGTGCCGACAGCGTCGGCATTGAAGCCGCTCTTCATGTTGCCGAACTTGACGTCGCCGGTCTGCGCCATGAAGCCGTCGATGACGCGGTGAAAGGCGACGTTGTCGTAGGCGCCCTGGCGCACCAGCTTTTTGATCTGCGCGACGTGTTTTGGCGCAAGGTCGGGCCTCAGCGCGATGGTCACGTCGCCGTCCTTCAGCGTTACGATCATGGTGTTTTCCGGATCAGCGGCAAAGGCCGACACGGATGCGGTCACAAGACCGGCAAACACGGCAAGCAAGAAGGCAAGCTTTTTCAGCTGCATGGGATCTTTCTCCGAATATCTTCGTTCATGCATGTCGTTACCCAAAGCCGGGTTCCACTTTTGGGTGACATGCATTTATTTCGCGAATTTGGCGGCGAGCGCGCCGGCCACGGCCGCCGGCACGAAGGGGCGGATGTCGCCTCCCATCGAAGCTATCTGGCGCACAAGTGTGGCGGTAATGGTGCGCACCGAGGGGCTGGCGGGCAGGAACACCGTCTGCAGCTCCGGCGCCATGGTCTCGTTCATGCCGGCCATCTGCATCTCATAGTCAAGATCGGTGCCGTCGCGCAGGCCGCGGATCATGATCGAGGCGCCATGCTTCCTGGCCGCATCGATGACCAGCCCGTCGAAGGCGACCACTTTGATACGCGCACCGTCGCTGCCGAATTCCGCCTTCGCGGCCGTTTCGATCAGGCCAACCCGTTCCTCGAAGGAAAACAACGGCTTCTTGCCGGGATGGGTGCCGATCGCTGCATAGATTGTATCCGCCACGGCCAGCGATGCCTTCAGCACGTCGAGATGCCCGTTGGTCAGCGGGTCGAAAGAGCCGGCATAAAGGGCGATGCGTTCGGTCATGGCAGGTGCTTCTAGCGAGCCTCTCCCCTAAAGGCAAATCCGATCGACAGGCCCGCCCCATGAACCTTTTGGCCGACGTGAACGACAGATGAATGTGCCGCTCACAACGGCTTCACGCAGTGTTCACTAAGTTGCAGCTGCAAAAGATGAAACCAAACACCCACCTGATCGTTGTTAGGCGCAGGAGAACACGCACATGCTGATCTACATGCTTGCCACCGCAATGACCGTCGCCATGCTGATCGCTACCGTATTCGGGTTGCATCAGGAAGCACAGCGCGTCCGCGCCAAGGCCAATACCAAGCAGTTCGAAGGCTTCGGCATCCGTAGGCCTTATCGGCATTTCTAGAGTGTTTGTTGACAACGCCGGACCGACCTATCGGGCTGGCGGCGTCGTGGCAACTCACTCGACGTTGTTGTTGTCAGGCTCCCCACCTTCGGTAGCAGCGCCGCTTTCAGCCTCGACACTCTCTTCGATCTCTTCGTCTGCCTGCGGCTCCGAAATCCGCTCCACCGAAACGACCTTCTCGCCCTCTGCGGTATTAAAGATCGTAACGCCCTTGGTGGCGCGGCTGGCGAAACGAATGCCGTTGACCGGGACGCGGATGACGGTTCCGCCATCCGAAACCAGCATGATCTGATCATCATTGCCGACCGGGAAGGTCGCCACCAGGCGGCCGATTTCGGCCGTTTTCGACACGTCGGTGGCGCGGATACCCTTGCCGCCGCGACCGGTCAGGCGGAAATCGTACGACGACGAACGCTTGCCGTAGCCATATTCCGTCACCGTCAGCACGAACTGCTCATGTGCCTTGAGGAATTCGTAGCGCTCGTCCGAAAGCTCCGCCTCTTCGCCGACCTCTTCATTGGTGAGCTGGATTTCTTCCTCCTCGCCGGCCGCGATGTCAGCAGCGAGCCGGCGTTCGGCCACCACCCGCTTGAGATAGGCGGCACGCTCCGCCGGCGGCGCATCGACATGCTCGATCACCGCCATCGAGATCACCCGGTCGCCATCGGCCATCGCAATGCCGCGCACGCCGACCGAATTGCGGCTCTGGAAGACGCGTACGTCGCTGACCGGAAAGCGGATGCACTGGCCGGAACTTGCCGTCAAAAGCACGTCGTCATTGTCGGTGCAGGTCTCGACGCCGAGGATCTCGTCGCCTTCCTCGTCCAGCTTCATGGCGATCTTGCCGTTGCGGTTGACCTGGACGAAGTCCGACAGCTTGTTGCGACGCACGGTGCCGCGCGTGGTGGCAAACATGACGTCGAGCTCGCCCCAACTCGTCTCGTCCTCCGGCAGCGGCATGATCGTGGTGATGCGCTCGCCCTGTTCGAGCGGCAGCATATTGATCAGCGCCTTGCCGCGCGATTGCGGGTTGCCGATCGGCAGGCGCCAGACCTTTTCCTTGTAGACGATGCCGCGCGAGGAGAAGAACAGCACCGGCGTGTGCGTGTTGGCGACGAACAGCCGGGTGACGAAATCCTCTTCCTTGGTCGACATGCCGGAGCGGCCCTTGCCGCCGCGGCGCTGCGCCCGGTAGAGCGACAGCGGCACGCGCTTGATATAGCCGGAATGGCTGACAGTGACGACCATGTCCTCGCGCTGGATCAGGTCCTCGTCTTCCATGTCCGCCCCGCCCTCGGCGAGCTCGGTGCGGCGCGGCGTGCCGAACTCGTCGCGCACGGCGATGAGCTCGTCCTTGACGATCTGCTGGACGCGGGCGCGGGACGAGAGGATGTCCAGGTAGTCCTTGATCTCGTCGCCGATCGTGTTCAGCTCGTCGGCGATCTCGTCGCGGCCGAGCGCGGTCAGGCGCTGCAGGCGCAGTTCGAGGATGGCGCGCGCCTGCTCCTCGGAGAGATTGTAGGTACCGTCCTCGTTGATGCGATGGCGCGGGTCGTCGATCAGAAGAATCAGTGATTCCACGTCGCCCGAAGGCCAGCGCCGCTCCATCAACTGCTCGCGCGCCGTCTGCGGGTCCGGAGCGCTGCGGATCAGCTTGATGACTTCATCGATATTGGCAACAGCGATGGCAAGGCCGACCAGCACATGGGCGCGGTCGCGCGCCTTGCGCAGCAGGAATTTCGTGCGCCGGCTGATCACCTCCTCACGGAAGGCGACGAACGCCTTCAGCATATCGGTCAGAGTCAGCAATTCCGGCTTGCCGCCGTTCAGTGCCACCATGTTGGCGCCGAAGGACGTCTGCAGCGGGGTGAAGCGGTAAAGCTGGTTGAGAATGACATCGGCGACCGCGTCGCGCTTCAGTTCGATGACGACGCGGTAGCCCTGGCGGTCGCTCTCGTCGCGAATGTCGGAAATGCCCTCGATGCGCTTGTCGCGCACCAGCTCGGCCATCTTCTCGATCATCGACGCCTTGTTCACCTGATAGGGAACCTCGGTGATGACGATCGATTCACGATCGTTGCCGCGCGCCTCGACGTTGACGCGGCCGCGCATGACGATGGAGCCGCGGCCGGTCGAATAGGCGCTGTAGATGCCGGAGCGGCCGAGCACGATGCCGCCGGTCGGGAAATCCGGCCCCGGAATGATCTCCATCAGTGCCGGAAGGTCGATCGCCGGATTGTCGATGAGGGCAATGGCGCCGTTGCAGACCTCGCCCAGATTGTGCGGCGGGATGTTGGTGGCCATGCCGACGGCGATACCGCCGGAGCCGTTGACCAACAGGTTCGGGAAGCGCGCCGGCAGGACTTTCGGTTCGCTGCCCGACGCATCGTAAGTGTCCTGGAAATCGACGGTGTCCTTGTCGATGTCTTCCAGCAACTCATGCGCGACCTTGGTCAGCCGCGATTCCGTGTAGCGCATCGCCGCCGGCGGATCGCCGTCGATCGAGCCGAAATTGCCCTGCCCGTCGATCAGCGGCACGCGCAGCGACCAATCCTGCGCCATGCGCACCAAAGCGTCGTAGATCGAGGCGTCGCCATGCGGATGGTATTTACCCATCACGTCGGCGACCGGGCGTGCCGATTTCACATATTTGCGGTTCCAGTGATAGCCGCTCTCATAGGCGGCGTAGAGGATGCGGCGATGCACCGGCTTGAGGCCGTCGCGCACGTCCGGCAGCGCGCGGCTGACGATCACGCTCATGGCGTAATCGAGATAGGAGCGCTGCATCTCCTCGATGATGGATATCGGCTCGATGCCGGTGGGGCCGCCGTCGGCGCCGCGCGGTGTCTTTTGGTCGGTCAAATCGGATCACAATCTAATCAGGAATCACTTGGTGCTTATATAGGAAGCCAGCCTGAAACTCCAACAATCGCGGCAGTTTTCCAGTGTGGTTTTTAGCGGCAAATTCAAAAGGATAAACCAATTGCGACGATATGGCCGTGCACCCTTTCACGGGCGTCGCCGGCGGGCGCGATAAGTACCCGGCGCCTCGCCCATCAGCCGCCGGAAACGGCGATTGAAGGTTGATAGATCGTTGAATCCCGCCGAAAAGGCAATCGCCGAAATCGTCTGATCCGACGTCCGCAGCCGCACGGCTGCCCTGTGCAGCCGCGCTCTCAGCAGGAATTGGTAGGGCGTCATACCGGCAACGTGCCGGAAGGTGCGCAGGAAATGGTAAGGGCTGGTGGCGGTCTCGTCGGCGAGTTCGGCAAGCGAGATCGGCCGGTCCGCATCGACTTCGATGCGCCGCACCGCTTCGGCGACACGCTTCTGGTCACGGCGGCTCGGCGTCCGTCCCCGATCCGTAGCGCTGCAAGCCGCTGTTACCGCGGCACCGGCAATGCGCAGGGCGAGTTCCTCGAACGCGCCGGTGTCGGCCATCTCGCGCGCCGCCTCCGCTTCGGCAAGCAGCGGCACCAGCGCCGGCAAGGGCGGCAGGCGCGGCGTGCCGAAATCGAGCGTCTTGGCGCCCGGCACGGCGGCGACGATCCGCTCCATATAGGCCGGTCCGAAATGGAAGGAGAGGCAGCGGTCGCCGGCGCCATGCTCGTGACCGCATTCATAGCATGTGCCGGGATTGCCGAGCAGGAGCGCGCCCGGCGCCAGCATCGCCGTGCCCTCGCGCGCACGATAGCGGAAGGTGCCATTGGTTACGGCGGCAACGCAGAAATCCCGATGCTCCTCCTCGAATGGCCTGTCGGCGGCGCTGGCGGTGCAGATGACATCCGACACCTGCCAGCCTCGGCCCGACGCCAGCCTGTGCGCGCTCGTCGTCATCGCCGAAACATAGCAACTTTTCCCAAGCGCAGAACCCCTGTCGGCCTCTATGCTTGCCGGTCTCCTGACAAGATGAGAGCGAAGCCATGTCCAATTCCTTTGCCAAGGCCCTGCACAGCGATGGGCCCGTACCGGCCCTTGCCGAGAAACTGAATCTTTATGGCCGCTTCGTCGGCGCCTGGACGTTCGACGCCACGCGCCATCTCGAGGACGGTCAGGTGCTGACCGGGCGCGGCGAAGTGCATTTCGGCTGGGTGCTCGAAGGCCGCGCGATCCAGGACGTATGGATCCTGCCTGCCCGTGACGCCGGCCCCTCGCCCTCGCTCGGCAAATGGACCTTCTATGGCACGACGTTGCGCGTCTACGATCCCGGCGTTGACGCCTGGCACATCTTCTGGAGCGATCCGCGCAATCAGTACTACAGCCGCCAGCTCGGCCGTGCCGAGGGCGACACCATCATCCAGCAAGGCGCAGACGGCACCGGATCTGCTGTGCGCTGGAGCTTTTCGCGCATCACCGAAAATTCGTTCCGCTGGCTGGGCGAACGCTCACAGGACGACGGCGCCACCTGGCGTCTCGAAGTCGAGTTTCTGGCGCGCCGGGCCGACAGCCCCTGATCCGCACCGTTTCCACTGGCTCCGCTTTGCTCTACCAATCCCGTTATCCGGCTTTGCCGGCGGGGAGGGTCAGCATGCCGAGCTTCGACAGCCTGTTCAACGCCTTCGTCACCATACTGGTGACGATCGATCCGCCCGGCCTGGCGCCGCTCTTCCTCGCCGTGACCCGCGGCATGAACCGCGAGGAGCGCAACCAGGTCTCCGTGCGCGCCTCGGTCATCGCCTTCCTGGTAATGGCGTTGTTCGCAATCGCCGGCGCGTCGATCCTGTCAGTCTTCGGCATCACTCTGCCGGCCTTCCGCGTCGCCGGCGGCTTTCTGCTGTTCTTCATCGCCTTCGAAATGGTGTTCGAGCGCCGGCAGGACCGCAAGGAGAAGATCGGCGACGTCGCCATCACCAGGGACATGATCCACAACATCGCCGCCTTTCCGCTGGCGATCCCGCTTATTGCCGGTCCCGGCGCGATTTCGGCGACCGTCCTGCTCTCAAGCTCGTTTCAGGGTTTGGGCGCGCAGATAGCGCTTGTCGGCATCATCGCCATCTGCCTCGTCATCACCTACCTGGTGTTCGTGCTGTCAGAGCGCATCGACCGTATCCTCGGCCAAACCGGCCGTTCGATCCTGACAAGGCTGCTCGGCGTCATCCTGGCGGCGCTCGCCGTACAGTTCGTCGCCGACGGCATCAAGGCGCTGATGGCGACGTAGGAACAGCCCTACTTCGCTGTCGTTTCAATGACTTCGAAGTCGTGGGTAATCTCGGCAGTCTTGGCCATCATTGCCGAGGCCGAGCAGTATTTCTCGATCGAAAGCCCGATCGCCCGCTTCACCTTGTCGTGTGATAGCGCCCGGCCCTTGACGACAAAATGCATGTGAATGCGGGTGAACACCCTGGGATCGGCTTCTGCACGGTCGGCATCGAGTTCGACCACGCAATCTTCGACCGCCTCGCGCCCCTTTTCGAGGATATGGACCACGTCATAGGCCGAGCAGCCGCCAGTGCCGATCAGCATCAGTTCCATTGGGCTCGGCCCCGGCGTCTTGCCCTCCGGCCCGAACGCAGTGCCTAGCACCAGCTTGTGCCCACTGGCGGACTCGCCGACGAAAGTGCGCTCCTCGACCCATTTGACCCTTGCCTTCACCTGATACGTCCTTTCACCGCTCAAACGCACAACGTCCCGAAAATCCAAGACAGATTTTCGGGACGCCATTTCGTGGCCAAGGTGCCGGCGCTTTTCGCCGCAAGGGCAGTCCGCCCCGAGAAATCAGAACGGGATTTCGTCGTCCAGCTCGCGCGACGAACCACCGCCGCCGCCCTTGTTGGCGCCACCACGATTGAAACTTTCGCCCGGGCCGGACTGGCCGAAATCGGAACCGCGGCTCGCACCACCACCGGCATAGTTGCCGACCTGGCCGCCGCCCTCACCCCGCGCATCGAGCATCTGCAGCTCGCCGCGGAATTTCTGCAACACGATTTCGGTCGTATAGCGGTCATTGCCGGTCTGGTCCTGCCATTTGCGCGTCTGCAGCTGGCCCTCGACATAGACCTTCATGCCCTTCTTCAGATACTGCTCGGCCACCTTGGCGATCTGGTCGTTGAAGATCACGACATTGTGCCACTCGGTCTTTTCCTTGCGCTCTCCGGACGTCTTGTCGCGCCAGCTTTCCGACGTCGCGATGCGGATGTTGACGACCGGGTCACCCGAATTCAGGCGGCGGATTTCAGGGTCCGCCCCGAGGTTGCCCACCAGAATGACCTTGTTGACACTACCCGCCATGATACTTCTCCGCGCTCATCCGAAACCAGATTTTTGTCGCCGCACCTTACAGGCTATGGACAATCCCTGCCTGCCGTCGCTGCCTTTTCCCACAACGTTTTTGTTCTCTTTTCGTTCTATAGGAGAGGCCCTGCACTGTCAATAGTTGTCAGTAAGAAGTAGTGTCTTGGCGTCGAATTTCCACAGACCATGGGATCGAGGCGAACTCAATGAAGATGGTTGCGCATGACGATCAGCCGCAAGAAGAGTGGCGGACGGGAGTAAAGACCCGCATGCATGTCTCGGCCTGCAACGGCGCAACTCAACTTTGCATATTCGAACAATGGGTCGAACCCGCGGTTGGCGCCCCGACACATTGGCACCCGGTCGAGGAAGTGCTTACCGTCATCGCTGGCAGAGCCGAGATGTGGATCGATGACGAGCATCTCGTCTTGACTGCCGGACAGTCGCTAGTTGTTGCCGCGCACAGGCAACATGGCTTCCGAAACGTCGGCTCCGAATTGCTTCATATTCATGCTGTGCTCGCGTCACCAGTTTTCGAGGCGACGTTCAACGGATCCCCCGACATGGTGAGACGCTGGCTTCCAGCGAGTTTGTAAAACCTCGCCTGTCTTAAAAAACACCGCCTGTCTTAAAAAACACGGCTTGCCAAACCGATAAGTATTGACTTATGCTTTCGACATGATCGAAGCAGACATTTTTCGGGCACTGGCGGATCCAACGCGTCGCGCCGTCTATGAGCGGCTCGCCGACGGCGAGATGACGGTGTCGGAACTGCGCACTGGCATACCGGTATCGCAGCCGGCGGTATCGCAACATCTCGCAGTGCTGCGCGGCGCCGGCCTCGTGGTCGAGCGCCGGGCCGGTCGCAACGCCTATTACCGCGTCGATCCGAAGGGGCTTGCGCCACTGCTCGGCTGGATCGAACGCTACCGTGCGTTCTGGCCAGAGCGCATCGAAAGGCTCAAGACGGTTTTGAAGGACATGGACCAATGACCAGCCGAGGCAAAGAACGCGCCGAAATGGCCGCAGACAAGATCGAGTTCGAGTGCGAGCGGCCCGAACCGCCGGAAAAGGTGTGGCGGGCGCTGACGGTGCCGGACCTGCTCGCGGCCTGGATGATGCCGAACGACATCAAGCCCGAAATCGGCAACCGTTTTGCCTTTAAAGCGCCGAATGCGCCGATCGAGTGCGAAATCCTCGACGCGGATCCCGGACGGCTGCTGCGCTATTCCTGGCGGGAGCGGCCGGCGCCCGGCGATACGCAGGTGCCGCCCGGTAGCCCGGTGGAAAGCCCAATGAACGATAGCCCAGTGGACAGCATCGTCACCTTTACGCTCGACCGCACCGTTTCCGGCGGCACGCATCTGCGCATCGTCCATGATGGTTTTGCTCGGGCAGCAGTGCCGGAGATCGCGATGGCAGGCGCCGGTTGCCGACTTTCGTTTGAAGCGCGTACTCCCAAGTACAAGCAGATCGCCGCAAACACCCCGCGCCTCTTTATGCGCGCGGCCTGAACGACGACCGTCAAAGGAGATAACGATGAGCGGCCTTGCCAATTTGGTGCCGATGGTGATCGAGCAATCGAGTCGCGGCGAACGTGCCTTCGATATATTTTCGCGGCTGCTGCGCGAGCGCATCGTCTTCATCAACGGGCCGATCGACGACGGCACCTCGGCGCTGGTCTGCGCCCAGCTTCTGTCGCTGGAATCCGACAATCCCGACAAGGAGGTCTCGCTCTACATCAACTCGCCGGGTGGCGTGGTGACCAGCGGTTTCGCCATCTACGATACGATGCAGTATATCAGCTGCCCGGTCTCCACCGTTTGTATGGGCTTCGCCGCCTCGATGGCCTCGTTTCTCCTGATGGCGGGCACGCCAGGGCGGCGTATCGCGCTACCCAACACCAGCATCGTGCTGCATCAGCCTCTCGGCGGTTTCCAGGGCCAAGCCTCCGATATCCAGCGCCATGCCGAGGGCATCCTTCGCACCAAGCGGCGCATGACCGATCTTTACGCCCACCATTGCGGCCGCACCTACGAAGAAGTGGAACGCACGCTCGACCGCGACTTTTTCATGACCGCCCAGGAGGCCAAGGATTGGGGACTCGTCGACCATGTTTTCGACACTCGCAAGCAGGCCGCATGAACGAGTTGGGCCGGCGGACGCAACCGAGGCGATTGAGCGCCCGCAACTTCAGCGCCATCGGTCTGGTCTTGCCGCCATCACGGCACTATAGTCCGGGGATGACCGCCAGCCGTTCGTCCAGCCTGTTATGCCTTGCTACCGCTACTGTGGCCGGCACGAACATGCTGGTGGACATGGCATTTGCCCAAGATAATTCGACGTCTTCGCAAAAGGGCGCCCTGCCCGGCGTGACCAGCGACTATCGCATCGCCGAGCCAGCGCCGCAGCCTGAGCCCGACGACGCGGTTCCAAGCAGCGGCAACGGCACGTTCAAGATCGGCGATACCGACGTTCGGATTTCCGGCAGCATAACCATCGATGTCGCTACCGGCGGGATCAGGCCCCCCAGCCGGTAAGTTCGCCTGGCATGCACCACAAATGTGCGCTTCAAACGAACAGCCCCGTCATTGCTTGTGCAATTGACGGGGCTTCTTGGATCTAAAATCCAAATTGCCGGGAGTGTACTGCCGGCTTTTTATTTCGGATGCTTCGCGGCGTTCAGCCGACGATCCGACTAGCAGTCTCTGATTGTTGTGGGGATCGGCAGGTCAACGTTGGCAGGTAGCGCAAATGCCTGGCCTAGCCACTTATACCTGCCGCGGCTCCAGCGACACGTGGAGCCTCAAGGAACTGTCCGGTGGAGTCATGCCTCTGCTCTCCTTCTGTTCGTTGCGACTGTCGTCGTCGAAGCGCTCATCGCATAACCCGCGGCGTCTCGCAGGCTAGCCCCAGGCCGCGAGGCCATCGAAAGACGGCCGGCTTCGTTGACGTTTGGAGTCTGCCCCCGTGACAGATGGACGTCAACCTTGAATGGCCGATTGCCGAAAAATGTGATCGCGAGACGCTTTGTGAACCCCGGGTGAACCCAGCCGCACGGGCAGCTTTTGTCAGGAGCGTGTTCGGCCTTTGTTCTTTCCGCTTGCCCGTTCGCGCGAAAGGCGGTTAAACGCTTTGGTCGAGAGTTGTGGCGTCTCTCGAAAAGGCGGCGAAATTACCTACATAGGGGATGGTCGGGAAAACCCGCCCATCCCACGAATTCCAGATTCTGAGGCGGCGACCGGCGATGGCCGACCATAAATATCTCTCCATTCGCGGGGCACGCGAACACAATCTGAAGAATGTCGATCTCGACCTGCCGCGTGACAGCCTGATCGTCATGACCGGTCTGTCGGGGTCGGGCAAGTCGTCGCTTGCCTTCGACACGATCTATGCCGAGGGCCAGCGCCGCTATGTCGAGAGCCTTTCGGCCTATGCACGACAATTCCTCGAAATGATGCAGAAGCCGGACGTCGACCAGATCGACGGCCTGTCGCCAGCCATCTCCATCGAGCAGAAGACCACCTCGAAGAACCCACGTTCGACTGTCGGCACCGTCACCGAGATCTACGATTATATGCGGCTTTTGTTCGCCCGCGTCGGTGTACCCTATTCGCCGGCCACCGGCCTGCCGATCGAGAGCCAGACGGTCTCGCAGATGGTCGACCGGGTGCTTGCAGTCGAGGAAGGCACCCGGCTGTTCATCCTGGCGCCGATGGTGCGCGGCCGCAAAGGCGAGTACCGCAAGGAACTGCTGGAGCTGCAGAAGAAGGGTTTTCAGCGCGTCAAGGTCGATGGCGTCTTCTACGAGATCGCCGACGTGCCCGCGCTCGACAAGAAATACAAGCATGACATCGACGTTGTCGTCGACCGCATCGTCGTGCGCGGCGATCTGGCGACGCGGCTCGCCGATTCCATCGAGACCGCGCTGAAACTTGCAGACGGACTGGCGGTAGCGGAATTTGCCGACAGGCCGCTCGACGCCAGCCAGACCGGCGAGGATTCGGTCAACAAATCGAAGAACGAGACGCATGAACGCATGCTGTTCTCGGAAAAGTTCGCCTGCCCGGTATCCGGTTTCACCATTCCCGAGATCGAGCCCAGGCTGTTCTCCTTCAACAATCCGTTCGGCGCCTGCCCGACCTGCGATGGGCTCGGCAGCCAACGCGCCATCGACGCCAGCCTGGTCGTGCCCGACGAGAATGTCTCGCTGCGCGCCGGCGCCGTCAGCCCTTGGGCGAAATCGACGTCGCCCTATTATGCGCAAACGCTGGAAGCGCTGGGCGTTGCCTACGGCTTCAAGCTCGGCGACAAGTTCAAGGATCTGAGCGAAGAGGCAAAGCAAGCCATCCTGCACGGCACCGGCGAGCGCGAAATCACCTTCCACTACGATGACGGCCTGCGCTCCTACAAGACGACCAAGACCTTCGAGGGCGTCATCCCCAACCTCGAGCGCCGCTGGAAGGAAACCGAATCCGCCTGGATGCGCGAGGAGATCGAGCGCTTCATGTCGGCCACGCCCTGCCCGGCCTGCCGCGGCTATCGGCTGAAGCCCGAGGCGCTCGCGGTCAAGATCGCCGGCAAGCACATTGGCGAGGTCACCGAGCTGTCGATCCGCAAGGCCGACCAGTGGTTCACCGATCTGCCCGCTTCGCTCAACGACAAGCAGAACGAGATTGCGGTGCGCGTGCTCAAGGAAATCCGCGAGCGGCTGCGCTTCCTCAACGATGTCGGGCTCGATTATCTGACGCTGTCGCGCAACTCCGGCACGCTGTCAGGCGGCGAGAGCCAGCGCATCCGTCTTGCCTCGCAGATCGGCTCCGGCCTGACCGGCGTACTTTACGTGCTGGACGAGCCGTCGATCGGTCTGCACCAGCGCGACAATGCCCGCCTGCTCGATACGCTGAAGCATCTGCGCGACATCGGCAACACAGTGATTGTCGTCGAGCATGACGAGGACGCCATCCTGCACGCCGACTATGTCGTCGATATCGGCCCGGCCGCCGGCATTCATGGCGGCCACATCATCGCCCAGGGCACGCCGCAGCAGATCATGGCGACGCCCGCTTCGATCACCGGCAAATATCTGTCGGGCGAGCTCGAAGTGGCGACGCCGGCAGTGCGGCGCGAGGCCAAGAAGAACCGCCGGCTGAAGGTCGTCGGCGCGCGCGGCAACAATCTGAAGAACGTCACCGCCGAAATCCCGCTCGGCACGTTTACCGCCGTCACCGGCGTGTCCGGCGGCGGCAAGTCGACCTTCCTGATCGAGACCCTGTTCAAGGCGGCGTCGCGCCGCATCATGGGCTCGCGCGAGCATCCGGCCGAGCACGACCGCATCGAGGGGCTGGAATTCCTCGACAAGGTCATCGACATCGACCAGTCGCCGATCGGGCGCACCCCGCGCTCCAACCCCGCCACCTATACCGGCGCCTTCACGCCGATCCGCGACTGGTTCGCCGGCTTGCCGGAGGCCAAGGCGCGCGGCTACCAGCCGGGCCGCTTCTCGTTCAACGTCAAGGGCGGCCGCTGCGAGGCCTGCCAGGGCGACGGCGTCATCAAAATCGAGATGCACTTCCTGCCCGACGTCTACGTCACCTGCGACGTCTGCCACGGCAAGCGTTACAACCGCGAAACACTGGACGTCCTGTTCAAGGGCAAGTCGATCGCCGACGTTCTCGACATGACGGTCGAGGAAGGCGTCGATTTCTTCGCCGCCGTGCCAGGCGTGCGCGACAAGCTGGAGACGCTGAAACGGGTCGGCCTCGGCTACATCCATGTTGGCCAGCAGGCAACGACCTTGTCGGGCGGCGAGGCGCAGCGCATCAAGCTTGCCAAGGAACTGTCGCGCAAGGCGACTGGCAAGACGCTCTACATTCTCGATGAGCCAACCACCGGCCTGCATTTCCACGACGTCGCCAAGTTGCTTGAAGTGCTGCACGAGCTGGTCGACCAGGGGAACACGGTCGTCGTCATCGAGCACAATCTAGAGGTGATCAAGACCGCTGACTGGGTTCTCGATCTTGGCCCCGAAGGTGGTGACGGCGGCGGCGAGCTGGTGGCGTCCGGCACGCCGGAGGACATCGTCCGCGAAAAACGCAGCTATACCGGGCAGTTCCTGAGGGAATTGCTGGAGCGGCGCCCCGGAGGCAAGCGCGAAGCGGCGGAGTGATGGCAAAGAACGGTCTCATCACGGTCCAAAGCCGCTTCGGCGTGACCGAAACCATCGATCGCCCGGTCGAAACTGTCGAACGTGCAGGATTGCTGGTCTTCGCCCGCATTGATCACGCCGCTGGTGCGCGCAGCGTCGAAACATCACTGTGTCCAACCCAGCTCCTGATTTTCGGCAATCCGAAAGGCGGTACGCCACTGATGCAGGACCGGCAGCTTGCCGGCATCGATCTGCCGGTCAAGGCACTGGCTTGGGAGGACGAGCAAGGCGAGGTCTGGCTTTCCTACAATGACGCACGCTGGCTCGCTGAGCGCCATGGCTTGGGCGACGCCAGTCGCAATGCCGTCGCTGCTATCGCCGACGGCATGGACAAGGTGATTGCGGCCGCTGCCGGCGCGGGCCAGTTTTGATGATGAGAGCCGCTCGGGCCGATGATCTCCCCACGGTGATTTCGCTCACCACCGACGCCTACGCGCCCTACACTGCCCTGTTCGGAGCGCCGCCGATCCCAGTCACCGAGGACTATGCGCCGCGCATCCAACGCGGCGAGGTCTGGCTTTTGGAGCAGAACGGACAGCCGGCCGGCTTGATCGTTCTCGAACGACATGCGGACCATACAATGATCTTCAGCGTTGCCGTTGCGCCAGCCTTTCAGGGCAAGGGTTTCGGCATCGGGCTGCTCGACTGGGCCGAGCAACAGACGCGCTTGTGGAGCTTGCCTGAAATCCGACTCTACACCAATGCCAGAATGGAACGGAACGTTTCGTTGTATAAGGCCTACGGCTTTCGCGAAACGGGTCGCCGGCCCAATCCATATCGGCCAGGATGGACGGTCGTCGACATGGCGAAAGCCGTCGAGACGACCGCCATCGCGTGATCCTTTTCTGCGAACCGGGAGGACGACCATGACTCAATCAGGAACAATCCGCGCCGGCATGGGCGGCTGGACCTTCGAGCCGTGGGACACGTCCTTCTACCCGGACAAATTGTCGAAGGCCAAGCAACTGCATTATGCCAGCCGGCAGGTGCCCACCATCGAGGTCAACGGCACCTATTATTCGAGCTTCAAGGAACCGACCTTCGTCAAATGGGCCAACGAGGCGCCGGATGGTTTCGTCTATTCGCTGAAGGGCAACCGCTTCGTCACCAACCGCCGCGTGCTCGGCGAGGCCGGGGATTCGATCATGCGCTTCCTCGGGTCGGGCGTCGCGGCACTTGGCAACAAGCTCGGGCCGATCCTGTGGCAGTTCGCGCCGACCAAGAAATTCGACCCGGACGATTTCGAGGCCTTCCTCAAGCTGTTGCCGGAAAAGCAGGACGGCGTTGCGCTGCGTCACGCGGTCGAGGTGCGCAACGACAGCTTCGTCGTGCCGGAGTTCGCCGCCTTGGCGCGAAAGCACAAGGCCGCCATCGTCTATGCCGACCACGCCAAATATCCGGGGATTGCCGACGTTACCGGCGATTTCATCTATGCGCGGCTGCAGACCGGGAACGACGACAATCCCGATTGCTACACGCCAAAGGCGCTCGACGAATGGGCGGCGCGCGCAAAAACCTGGGCGGAAGGCAAGGTGCCGGCCGACCTCTCGCGTGCCGATCCTTCAACCGACGCGCCGGTCAAGCCACGCGATGTGTTCGTCTACTTCATCACAGAGGGCAAGGTCCGCGCTCCATTCGGCGCCATCGCCCTGATGAAGCGGGTCGCAGGCTGACGCCCGCTGTCGGTGGTCCGCGTGGCTTGGTCCTAAACTACCGGCTATGCGGCGCGTTCGTCCGGACGCCGATCAACCCTGACGATCTCGTTAAAGGCATCGAGATCGACATAGAAGACCTTGGTGATCTCCGCGATGAGTTCGTCGTGGTCATACCCCTGCGATTTCAGAATGTTGATGGCTGTCAGGATGTCGACGCGCTCCGTGAGCCGTCGTTTCTGGTAGTCCTCGACATAGCACTCCATTGACTGGCCCTGGCTCCCAAGCACCCGAAATGTTGGACGACAACAGATCGCTCGAAGGGAAGGGCTTGCGCGCAAGCGTGCCGACGCATCCGCGCCTTCCCCTGATCTGCCAAGTTGAAACTGGTACGGAAAGCGGCCGACTCACCAAGGCCAAGCAAAATCTAGCACGCAATCTGCAGCGCGCCAGAGTTGCAAAGTAATAGAATCAATAAGAATTCAGACGGTCAGGAATTTGCGGACGTCCGCCCGGTCGAGATCCTCGGCCGAGCCGGTATGAACGATCTGGCCACGGTCCATGATGTTGACCTCGTCGGCCAATTCCCGGCAGAAGTCGAGATACTGTTCGACCAGGAGCACGGGGATGCCGGCCTGGTCGCGCAGATAGCGGATGGCGCGGCCAATATCCTTGATGATCGACGGCTGGATGCCTTCGGTCGGCTCGTCGAGCACCAGCAGTTTAGGCCGCATCACCAGTGCCCTACCGATGGCAAGCTGCTGCTGCTGGCCGCCGGAAAGATCACCGCCTCGGCGCGCGAGCATCTGCTTCAGCACCGGAAACAATTCGAAGACGTGACCGGGAATGTTGCGGTCGGCGCGCTTCAGCGGCGCGAAGCCAGATTCGAGGTTTTCCCGCACCGTAAGCAGCGGAAATATCTCCCTGCCCTGCGGCACGAATGCGATGCCCGACCGGGCGCGATCATACGCCGCGCTCCGGTCGAGCGCCTTCCCCTCGAAGGCAACGCTTCCGCTCGTCAGCCGATGATGGCCGACGATCGATCTCATCAAACTGGTCTTGCCGACGCCGTTGCGACCGAGCACGCAGGTGATCTTGCCGGCGCGGGCTGTCAGCGAGACACCGCGCAGCGCCTGAGCGGCGCCGTAATGCAGCGTGGCATTGGAGACTTCGAGCATGGTCAGCGCTTTCTCCAACGCGTGAAGAACGAAAGGTCGAAATGATGGAACGGAACGCGCCAGACCATGATCATCTCCCCAGGTAGACTTCGACGACGCGCTCGTCGGCCGAAACGAAGTCGAGGCTGCCCTCGGAAAGCACCGAGCCTTCGTGCAGGCAGGTAACCTTGACGCCGAGCTCGCGCACGAAATGCATGTCGTGCTCGACGACGATGACCGAATGGTCGCGCGCGATATCCCTGAGCAGCCGCGCGGTTTCCTCGGTCTCGGCGTCGGTCATGCCGGCAACCGGCTCATCGACCAGCAGCAGCAGCGGATCCTGCGCCAGAAGCATGCCGATCTCGAGCCATTGCTTTTGGCCGTGGCTCAGATTGGCGGCGAGTTCGTCGCGCTTGTCGCCAAGCCGGATGATGCCGAGGATGTCGTCGATCTGCCGCACTTCCGCGGCCGAGCGACGATGGAACAGTGCCGGGAAGATCGAGCGCGGGCCTTTCAGCGCCAGCATCAGATTGTCCTCGATCGTGTGGCTTTCAAAGACGGTCGGCTTCTGGAATTTACGGCCGATGCCCATCATGGCGATTTCGGCCTCGTCGTGTTTGGTCAGATCGACCTCACCGTTGAAGAAAACCTCGCCCGCATCGGGCCGCGTCTTGCCGGTGACGATGTCCATCATCGTCGTCTTTCCGGCGCCGTTGGGGCCGATGATCGCCCGCATCTCGCCTTTGTCGAGCACCAGCGAAAGGTTGTTGATGGCGCGAAAACCGTCAAAGGAAACCGAAACGCCGTCGAGATAGAGGATGGTGTTGCTCTTCGACATCAGACCATCACTCCGCCGGCTGCGGTTCGGCGCTGGAGGCCGACCAGTCGCCCGGCCTTCTCGCCGCCGAACGGTCGGTTTTCGGCGGCACCGGCGCATCGGGATCGATCCCGGCTTCCTCGGCAACCGAGGCCGCCCGCAACGCCTTGGCGTTGCCGCGCCAGGAATCCCACATGCCGATGATGCCCTTGGGCAGGAACAGCGTGACGGCGACAAACAGTCCGCCCAGCGCAAACAACCAGAATTCAGGCAGCACGCCGGTGAACCAGGATTTACCGGCATTGACCAAAAGCGCGCCGATGATCGGCCCGACGATGGTGCCGCGCCCGCCGACGGCCGCCCACACCACCACCTCGATCGAATTGGACGGCTCGAATTCGCCAGGGTTGATGATGCCGACCTGCGGTACGTAAAGCGCACCGGCGATGCCGGCCATCACCGCCGACACGGTGAAGGCGAACAGTTTGACGTTCTCCGCCCGCCAGCCGAGAAAGCGCGTGCGGCTTTCGGCGTCGCGCACCGCCATCAAAAGCTTGCCGTATTTGGAACCGACGATTGCCCAGGTGACGAAGACGGCGAGCGCCAGCATGACGGCGCTAGCCGCGAACAGCGCCGAGCGTGTCATGTCGGCCTGCACGTTGAAGCCTAGAATATCCTTGAAGTCGGTCAGGCCGTTATTGCCGCCGAAACCCATGTCGTTTCGGAAAAAGGCAAGCAGCAGCGCATAGGTCATCGCCTGGGTGATGATCGACAGATAGACGCCGGTGACGCGGCTGCGGAAGGCAAACCAGCCGAAGACGAAGGCGAGCAGGCCGGGTACTGCAAGCACCATGATCGCGGCAAACCAGAAATGGTCGAAACCGTACCAGAACCACGGCAGTTCCTTGTAGTTCAGGAACACCATGAAGTCCGGCAGCAGCGGATTGCCGTAGACGCCGCGCGAGCCGATCTGGCGCATCAGATACATGCCCATCGCATAGCCGCCGAGCGCGAAGAAGGCGCCGTGGCCGAGCGAGAGGATGCCGCAATAGCCCCAGACGAGATCGAGCGCCAAGGCGAGCAGTGCATAGCAGAGATATTTGCCGGTGAGCGCGACGATATAGGACGGCACGTAAAACGCACTTGTCGGCGAGACCGCAAGATTGAGCAGCGGCACGACGATTGCAACCGCCAGCAAGATGAAGATGGTGATGGCGACGCGGCGGTCGGCGCCGGCGGCAAAGAAGCGCCCCGTGATCATGCTTCCACCGACCTGCCCTTGAGCGCGAACAGACCGCGCGGGCGTTTCTGGATGAACAGGATGATCAGCACCAGGACGACGATCTTGCCGAGCACCGCTCCGGCATAGGGTTCGAGGAATTTGTTGACAATGCCGAGCGAGAAGGCGCCGACCAGCGTGCCCCAGAGATTGCCGACGCCGCCGAAAACGACGACCATGAAGCTGTCGATGATGTAGCCGCGGCCGAGATTGGGCGAGACATTGTCGATCTGGCTGAGCGCGACGCCGGCGATGCCGGCAATGCCGGACCCCAATGCAAAGGTCAGGGCATCGACCCACGGCGTCCTGATGCCCATAGAGGCGGCCATCCGGCGATTGGCCGTGACGGCACGCATCTGCAGCCCCCAGGGCGTGCGTTTCATCACGTAAAGCAGCACCGCGAAGACGCCGAGCGCAAAAGCCAGGATCCAGAGCCGGTTCCAGGTGACCGAAAGCTGGCCGATCGCGAACGAACCTGACATCCAGGATGGGTTGCCGACCTCCTGGTTAGTCGGCCCGAAGATGGTGCGCACCGCCTGCTGCAGGATCAGCGAGACACCCCATGTCGCCAGCAGGGTCTCCAGCGGCCGGCCATAGAGGAAGCGGATCAGCCCGCGCTCGATGACAAGGCCGACGAGCGCCGCCACCAGGAAGGCCAGCGGCAGGGCGATGACCAGCGACCAGTCGAACAGGCCGGGAAAGGAATTGCGGATAACCTCCTGCACGACGAAGGTCGTGTAGGCGCCCAGCATGACCATCTCGCCATGCGCCATGTTGATGACGCCCATGACGCCGAAAGTGATGGCAAGGCCGATCGCCGCCAGCAGCAGCACCGATCCGAGCGATATGCCGTACCAGATATTCTGGCCGGCATCCCACAGCGCCAGCGTCGAATTGATGTTGGATATCGCCGCAGTCGCCGCGTCCTTCACCGCACCTTCGGAACTGGCCTCCACCGACGTGAGCAGCGACACCGCATCCCGGTCGCCGCGCGCACCGATGAGCGCTATCGCCGCCAGTTTGTCGGCCTCCGGCCTGTCTGAAACGAGAACCGATGCGGCACGGGCCTGTTCGAGCAGCGCCTTGACGCTTGCCGCGCTCTCATTGGCGATCGCGGTGTCGAGCGGGTCGATGTTTGCCGCATCCGGCGTCTTGAACATGGTGTCGGCGGCGGCAATGCGCACGGCCGGATCCTTGGAGCCCAGCGTCAGCGTGCCCAGCGCGTCGCGGATGACGCGGCGCAGCGTGTTGTTGACCTTGATCTTGGTGATGTCGGCCTTGGCTGCTTCGCCAGACTTTTCGCCGGTGAGCGCATCGAGCAGTTCGATGCTGTCGCCGCTCTCCTTGCCGACAAAGACTACTGAATCGGCCTTGCGGACGTAAAGGCTGCCCTCCGCAAGCGCGGCAAGCGGCCGTTCGACGGCTGTGTCGCCGGTTGCCGCAAGCTCGCGCACGACAGCTTCGATCGCTGAAAAATTGGAGGCGGTGGCGAGTTTGGCGACGACCGCGCGCAGATCGGATTCGCTGGCGTTCGACGGCAGCAGCATTCCCAGAAGGAGGAGCAGCATCAGGCCAATCGCGCGGATCAGGATCATCGGTTTCTGGTGGCTGTTGGAGGTTGAATGTCGCCTCCGGGCAGGCTGGAGGACGAGCCCGCCCGGAGGCTTTTGCGGTCTGGGAGGACAGACCGGGAGGATCAGTTGGTTCCCTTGCCGCCGCATTTGCCTGTGGCGACATTGAAGTTGCCGCAGGACAGAGGCGCGCGCCAATCGGAGATCAGGTCCTTGGAGTCAGGCAGGTAGTCGGACCACTCGTCGCCCATCACCAGGCCCGGCGTCTGCGAGACGGTTTCGAACTGGCCGTCGGCCTGGATTTCGCCGATCAGCACCGGCTTGGTGATGTGATGGTTCGGCATCATGGTCGAATAACCACCGGTCAGGTTCGGCACCGAGACGCCGACCATGGCGTCGATGACCTTGTCCGGATCGGTGGTGCCGGCCTTCTCGACCGCCTTCACCCACATGTTGAAGCCGATATAGTGGGCTTCCATCGGATCGTTGGTGGTGCGCTTGTCGTTCTTGATGAACTTGTGCCAGTCGGCGATGAACTTCGCGTTCTCGGGCGTATCGACGCTTTCGAAATAGTTCCAGGCGGCGAGATGGCCGACCAGCGGCGCAGTGTCCAGACCGGCAAGCTCTTCCTCGCCGACCGAGAAGGCCATGACCGGGATGTCCTCGGCCTTGATGCCCTGGTTGCCGAGCTCCTTGTAGAACGGCACGTTGGCGTCGCCATTGACGGTCGAGACGACGGCGGTCTTCTTGCCGGCCGAGCCGAACTTCTTGATCGCCGAGACTTCGGTCTGCCAGTCGGAGAAACCGAACGGCGTGTAGTTGACCATGATGTCTTCGGCGGCAACGCCCTTCGCCTTCAGATAGGCCTCGAGGATCTTGTTGGTGGTGCGCGGGTAGACGTAGTCGGTGCCTTCGAGCACCCAGCGCTTCACCGAACCGCCATCCTCGCTCATCAGATAATCGACGGCCGGAATGGCCTGCTGGTTCGGCGCCGCACCGGTGTAGAACACGTTGCGCTCGCTTTCCTCACCCTCATACTGGACCGGGTAGAACAGGATGTTGTCGAGCTCGCTGAACACCGGCAGCACCGATTTGCGCGACACCGAGGTCCAGCAGCCGAACACCGCGGCGACCTTGTCCTTCGAGATCAGCTCGCGCGCCTTTTCGGCGAACAGCGGCCAGTTGGAAGCCGGATCGACGACCACCGCCTCGAGCTTCTTGCCGAGCAGGCCGCCCTTGGCATTCTGCTCTTCGATGAGCATCAGCATGGCGTCCTTCAGCGTTGTCTCCGAGATCGCCATGGTTCCCGACAGCGAATGGAGGATGCCGACCTTTATGGTGTCGTCGGCCGCCTTGGCGGGAACGCTCATCAGCAGGCCGGCGGTGACCACGCCGGCCGAAAACATTTTTGCTATTGTCGAGAAACTGCCCCTCATACTTTTAAACTCCCAAGCTGGTTAACTGCATCGGGACAGACCATGCAACGGCTGTGCCAATCACCGGAGCAAGTTCGGAGGATTTGAGATTTCCCAGCTCTGTCAGTCGGTTAATGTATTAGCTGCAGGAGATGAACCCCGCCTGCTATGTTCGAAACGAGAAAGGATCACCCATATCAGCCTAAGTTTTACTCACATATAGGCCAATGCATGAATTTTGAGCAGCATCATATGAGCGCTGGTGAGGATTGCAGCGCCGCAGCGAAATGGGCAAGTTTGAACCCCTTTAACGAGCGATCATATGGCTTTCAGAGCTTCTTGCATTTTCACCGCCATGCTTCTGCTGGCGGCGACGACCGTAGCGCGCGCCGGCTTCAGCGACGGCAAGCTGCCGGACGGCTCCTATCATTGCGAAGTCTACCTGCTTGGCATGTTCCTCAGCCTCGGCGACATCACCATCAAGGGAAACGTCTATAGCGGTCCTGTGAGCTTCGGCATCGCGCCGCAGAGCTACAATTACCAGATGGATGCAGACGGCGTGATCACCTGGCTAGGTCCGCTGGGTGGCTATACCAGTGGCGGCAACTCGATCTCGCTTACGCAGGCGACGCTGGAAAGCGGAACCACCCCGTCCTTCGACATCATCATGAAGCAGCCAGACGGCGCCTTTACCGCCTCGACCTGCACGAAGCGTTGAAAAAAGTACGGAACCTGGCGAGGTTCCGTACTCCGAAGCACAAAAGCCGCCTAGCTCTCCGCCGCCAGATCGAGCGCCAGCCGGGTCATATCGGTGAAAAGCCCCTGGCGTTCGGAATAGTCGGTCTGCTCGCCGGTTGCCACGTTGTCGACGACGGTCAGGATCGACAGCGCCCGAGCGCCGAAATCGGCCGCAATGCGGTAGAGTGCGCTGGTTTCCATGTCCACGGCGAGCGCGCCCTGTGCCTGTGCTTCGGCAAAGCGTTCGCGCCCCAGCGGATGATAGAAAATATCGCTGCAAATGGTCAGCCCGGCCCGATGGTCGATGCCGAGTTCCGAAGCTCGGGCCAATGCCTGGGTCAACAATGCCGGATCGGGACCGGCATCGGCACGATAGAGCCCAAAAACCTGGCCGCTCTCCGCATTTTCGCCACGCACCGATTGCGCGATCACCAGGCTGCGCAGCGCCATCTCGGCGGTCAGGCCACCGCAGGTACCAGTGCGGATCAGTGTTTTCGCACCATAGAAGTCCAGCAGCTCATGCACATAGACCAGGAACGAAGAGACGCCGATGCCGGTGGATTGGATGCTGACAGGTTTGCCGCGAAACAGCCCGGTAAAGCCGAGCGCGCCGCGGCGGCGGTTGACGCAGCGCGGCGCTTCCAGAAAGGCCTCCGCCATCCATTCAGCGCGCTGCGGGTCGCCCGGCAGCAGCACCGTGCTTGCGTAGTCGCCTTTGCTAGCTTCGTTGTGTGGCGTCACGGCATGCTTTCCAAAACCCGTCGCCCGTTTCACCTGCAATCATGGCAGTCTCACGACATTGCGCAAGCGGAGCGTTGGAAGGGTCAGGATTCCAGCATGTCCTTTACGATTGTGGCCAATTGCTTGAGCGAAAACGGCTTCGGCAAGAAGCCGAAATGCGCGTCGGCCGGCAAGTTCTTGGCGAACGCGTCTTCGGCATAGCCGGACACGAAGATAAACTTGATGTCGGGCTGCCGTTTGCGCAATTCGCCGAGCAGCGTCGGGCCGTCCATTTCCGGCATCACCACGTCCGACACCACGACGTCGACCTTGCCGCCGAGCGCTTCGTAGACCTCAAGCGCCTCGACGCCGGACGACGCCTCGTGGACGGTGTAGCCGCGCGATTTCAGCGCCCGCATACCGCCCATGCGCACGGCGTCCTCGTCCTCGACCAGCAGCACCGTGGCCGAGCCCGACAGGTCCTTGGCTGAGTCGGCGATCTTGGCAGGTGCGGCCGGCGCCTCTCCAGCCTCGCCCGCCTTCCTTGCCTCCGCAATGTGCCGCGGCAGGAAGATACGGAACACGGATCCCTTGCCGACTTCGGAATCGCAGAAGATGAAGCCGCCTGTCTGCTTGATGATGCCATAGACCATGGACAGACCAAGGCCAGTTCCCTTGCCAACCTCCTTTGTCGTGAAGAAGGGCTCGAAGATCTTTTTCAGCACATCAGGCGCGATGCCGCTGCCGCTGTCCTCGACCTCGACCAGCACATAGTCGGCCGGTGTAAGTTCGCGATAGGAAAAGGTCTTGCATTCCCCGGCGCTGACGTTGCGGGTACGTACGGTGAGTTCGCCGCCGGCCGGCATCGCGTCGCGTGCATTGACCGCCAGATTGACCACCACTTGCTCGAATTGCCCGATATCGACCCTGACCGGCCACAGGTCGCGGCCATGGTCGATCTTGAGCTTGATGTCGTTGCCGACCAGCCGGGCAAGCAGCATCCTTAGATCGGCGAGCACGTCGGTCAGGTTGAGCACCTCCGGCCGCAGCGTTTGCTTGCGCGAGAAGGCCAGCAACTGACGCACCAGCGAGGCCGCCCGGTTGGCGTTCTGCTTGATGTTCATGATGTCCGGGAATGACGGATCGGACGGCCGGTGGTTGGTCAACAGCAGGTCCGAGGCCATGATGATGGCGGTCAGCACATTGTTGAAATCATGCGCGATGCCGCCGGCGAGTTGGCCGACCGCCTGCATTTTCTGGCTCTGCGCCATCTGGCCCTCGAGGGCCTTTTGCTCGGTGGTCTCCACGGCATAGACGATGGCCGATTCCTCGGCGCCCTCGCCGCCGGTGCCGTCAGCGACCGCATTGACGTAGAAGCGTATGTGGCGCTCCTCATTGCCGGGCAGCACCGTATCGATCGGCTCGATGTCAGCCTGTTGCTGACGTGCCTTTTCAAAGGCCGCGGCGAAAGCCGGCCGGTCGCGCTCGTGGATCACCGTATCCAGCCGCACACGCCGATCGACCGCGTCGCGGTCGACGACCGAGGAAAACAGCGACAGGAACGGCGCATTGGTGCGCAGGATGCGGCCGGCATGATCGACGCCGGCTATCGCCATCGGCGTCGAGTTGAAGAACCGCGTGAAGCGTATTTCCGATGCACGGAGGTCGGCCGAAGCGTCCTCGCCTTGCGTCCGGTTGAGCACGATGGTGCGAGTCGGGCCGTTGAGCCCCTCTCGGCTGGCCGAGACACGATGCATGAAGCGCACCGGCAGCGCCTCGCCGGTCATCGTCGTCAGATCGAGGTCGATAACGGCATTGCGCGTGGTACCAGCGTCGGCCTTGACCGAACGGACCAGCGCCATGCCGTCGCCGGCGACGATCTCCGGCAGCGTGATGGCGCCGGGAGTGAAGCTGGCCAGGTCGATGCCCAGCCACTCCGCAAGGGTCGCGTTGATATAGGTGACGCGGCCTTCCTGGTCGGCCGAAAAGAAACCGGCCGGCGCGTGATCGAGGTGATCGATCGCCTTTTGCAGGTCGAGAAAGAACCGCTCCTGCTCGGCCCGTTCCTGCGAGATATCGGCAAGCTGCCAGGCAAGCATCGGCAGCCGCTGGCCTGGAACGCTGAACGCGCGGGCCCGGACGCGGTACCAGCGCGCGCCCGGTTCGGCGCCTGGCCGAATGGACTGCGCAAGCCGAAACTCGCCGTCGCCCGGCTGGCCGTCGCGCAGGCCCGACGCCAGCCGGTATATGGTCACCGAGGCCTCGGGAACGTCTGAAAGCAAACCTTCGACCGTCTTGATGTCGGCGGCCGACTCGGCACCCGTCATATCGGCATAGGTCCGGTTGGCGTAGATGATACGGCCTTTGGTGTCGGTGACCAGGAGACCTTGTGACATCGAATCGACGAAAGCTTTCGACAGTTCGTCGCTTGTCGAGCGCGGCGTGATATGCACGAAGCCGATCGCAGTGGCGAATAGAAAGCCGACGCCGATCATCGCCAGCACGCCAAGCATGCCGAGCAGGAATGGATCGCCAAGTCGCTCTCGGAAAAGGCCGAAGACGATCGCTGCCCCTGTCAGGACGACGATGAAAACGATGAGCCGGGTGACCGCGCCCGGTCGCGTGTTCTGGTCGACGATAGGTACCGGATAGAAATCGCCGCGCGCTTCCTTGGCCATGTGCCCCCTGCTCGTGAATTCCGGCGTCGGTTGAATCATATTCTCAGGGTCGGGAAAAGGCCCGGCGGCAGATGTCCGCTAAAAATGACGCCGTTCGGCTCCCGGTTTCGAGCTGTTCACGAAGCGTGAAAGGCAACTTGCGGTGGCCTGCCGCAACAGTCTAGTGTCGCCTCTCTTCGAAAGCTGATTTTGGGGGAACCAATGCTGCAATGGCTGGATGGCGTGGCGGGGCCTGGTTATGCCGCAGCAATCCTATGGACGTTTGCAGTACTTGTCCTGCTGCTCATCATTCTTCTTATCATCAGGCTGGTCCGCAGCCTGACATTCGGAACATTCGTCGCCGGGGGCAGGAACCGCAAGACGCGGCTGGCTGTCATGGATGCCACAGCGGTCGACAGTCACCGGCGGCTGGTGCTGGTGCGCCGCGACGATATCGAGCACCTGCTCTTGATCGGTGGTCCGACCGACGTCGTCGTCGAGCGCGACATCAGGCTCTCGGCGCTGCGCCGCCCGGCATTGACCGGAGACAACAGCCATCAGCCGGCAGCAAGGCCAGCTCAGACCACAGCCGCGCCGGCGAGGCAAGCGCCGCCGCAGCCGGCAAGCGCGGCCACACCCCCTGTCCGAGCCCGCCAGACGGCGACGATGGCGGCAACAATGCCGGCGCCTACGCCGGCGCCGAAACCGGCATCGAACGTTACACCGTTGCCAAGTTATGGATCCGTCAATGCCAATGCCTCGCGGCATGCGCCGCAGCCGGCAAGACAGGACTCCCCGGCAAGATACGAGCCGCCGGCACAGCATGAGTCGATCGACGATGCGCTGATGAAGGAGCTGGAGGTTTCCCTCGACGAGCCACGCTTCAGCCAAACGGCGAGCAAGCCGGTGGCGAAGGCATCGCCCTCTCTCGACGACGAGATGACGAAGCTCCTCGGCGAGTTGTCCAATCAGAAAAGATAGGGCGATAGCGAACGGCCAATGAAAATGGCCGGAAAACCGGCCATTTTGAACGCTCTACCGATGCCGTGTTTTTCCCGCCTGCTCAGTCGTCGCGGTAGACCTTCTCGCGCCGCTCATGGCGCTCCTGTGCCTCGATCGACAAGGTGGCGATCGGGCGCGCGTCGAGCCGCTTCAGCGCGATCGGCTCGCCCGTCTCCTCGCAGTAACCGTAAGTGCCTTCGTCAAGGCGCTGGAGGGCCGAATCGATCTTGGAGATGAGTTTTCGCTGGCGATCGCGGGCGCGAAGTTCGATCGCGCGGTCGGTTTCGGAGGAGGCGCGATCGGCGAGGTCAGGGTGGTTGGCGTTTTCCTGCTGCAGGATTTCGAGAGTTTCGCGCGCTTCGCGCAAGATGTCGTTCTTCCAGGTGACGAGCTTCATGCGAAAGTAGGATTTCTGCCGCTCGTTCATAAACGGCTCGTCTTCGGAGGGTACGTAATCGGCGGTAACGATGTCGTTCATTCGACTCACCCAACAAACCCCAAATTTGGCGCCTATATATTCGCGGACCGAAAACTGCACAAGCGCAATCGACGACAGTTTCACGCATTTGTTTATGTGGGACAAACCGACATTGGCGACATCATTCGCATGAACGGCACGCCCGAATTCGCGCATGATTCATTATGCTTGAGGGGGCATCGGCATTGCGCGCGAAGCGCTTCTGATGGCTAATTCCTGCGGCCGCATTTGACCGGTCGGTACCCGACATATCGGGGGTTTCGTGACCAAACTTTACCTGCTGAGGCATGCGAAGGCCGGCTGGGCGCTGCCTGGCGTGACTGACTTCGACCGCCCGCTCGATCCATCCGGCTTCGCCGACGCCGAAGCGATGGGCGTGCTGATGCGTTCCCGCAAATACGCACCGGCCCTCACCCTTTGCTCAAGCGCCAAGCGCGCCCGCCAGACGCTGGAAAGCTTGGCTGGCCATACCAACACGGGCCGGGTGCTGTTCTGTGACACCTTCTACAGCGACGATGCCGCGGCGTACCTCACTGCCATCCGGCAAAATGGCGGGCTGGATGCCTTGCTCGTCATCGGTCACAAGCCGATGATTGGGGATCTCGCCATGGCGCTGTCGGGCGACGGCAACGAGACCGCGCGGGCCATGCTGAACCACGGCTTCCCGACCTCCGCACTTGCCGTGGTCCGGTTCAACGGCGGACTTGCCGAGGCTGCGCCAGGCACCGGCTATCTCGAAGCCTTCCTGACGCCTGCGGATATCTGAGGCCATTTCAAAGCCGCGCATCAAAGCCTATATCGGAGCCTGACCGGCCCGCGAGAACAGATTTGGCATCATCGCTGACGACTTTTACCGACGAGGCCAAGATTGCCTTGGATACGTTGTCAGGCCGCGCTGCCGGGCTTTTCGCTCCGTCGCTGCGGCTTGGCGTGACCGGGCTGTCCCGCGCCGGCAAGACGGTGTTCATCTCGGCCCTTGTACACAATCTGGTCCATGGTGGACGCTTGCCGCTGTTTGAGGCACAAAAATCGGGGCGCATCGCCCGGGCTTTTCTCGAAGAGCAGCCGGACGACGCCGTACCACGCTTCCAGTACGAGGATCACATCGCGGCTCTTGTCGACGAGCGCGTCTGGCCGGATTCGACGCGTGCGATTTCCGAACTGAGGCTCACCATCGAATACGAATCGGCCTCTGGCTGGAGCCGCATGTTTTCCGCCGGCAAATTGTCGGTCGACATCGTCGATTATCCCGGCGAATGGCTGCTCGACCTGCCGCTGCTCGGCAAGTCCTACGCCGATTTTTCGCGTGAGGCCTTCGAGATGGCCGTGTTGCCGGTGCGTGTCGATCTTTCGCGGGAATGGCGGGCGCTCTCCAATCCGGTCGACCCCAACGCCGACGCCGACGAGATGACGGCGCGCCGTCTCGCCGAGAGCTTCGCGGCCTATCTCAAGGCCTGCAAGCTCGATGAGCGGGCGCTTTCGACCTTGCCGCCCGGCCGCTTTCTGATGCCCGGCGATCTTGAAGGCTCGCCCGCTCTCACCTTCGCGCCGCTGCCGAATCTGGACGGCCGGCGCTCCCGCTCGGGATCGCTGCAGGCTATGATGGAGCGGCGCTACGAGGCTTACAAGACGCATGTCGTTAAACCGTTCTTTCGCGAACACATCACGCGTCTCGACCGCCAGATCGTGCTCATCGACGCATTGCAGGCATTGAATGCGGGCCCCGGCGCGATGGCCGATCTGGAGCGCGCGGTCACCGAAATCCTGTCCTGTTTCCGGCCCGGCCGGGGCAACCTCCTGACCGACCTGTTTTCGAGGCGCATCGACCGCATATTGGTGGCCGCGACCAAGGCCGACCACCTGCACCACGAAAGCCACGACCGCCTGCAGGCCATCGTGCGGCGGCTAGCCGACCGCGCCGTGGCGCGGGCGAATTTCACCGGAGCCGACGTCGACGTCGTCGCCATGGCGGCCATGCGCGCGACCCGTGAAGGCACGGTCAAGCAGGGCCGCGAGACTTTGCCGGTCATTATCGGCACGCCGTTGCGTGGCGAAAAAATCAACGGCGAAACCTTTGACGGAAAGACCGAAACAGCCATATTTCCCGGAGACTTGCCGGAGAAAGTTGATGCGTTGTTCGACGTTGCCGAATCGATCCGCCGGCAGAACAATGACGACCCCGCAATCCGCTTCGTGCGCTTTCGCCCGCCGAAGCTCGAGCGCACCGCCGAGGGCGTCACGCTGTCGCTGCCACATATCAGGCTCGACCGCGCGCTGCAGTTCCTGATCGGAGATCATCTCGCATGAGTGCGCCCCGCAGACCGGCGGCCTTTCGCATCGAGCCGGAGCCCCAGCAGAAGGAAGATTCGACGGCTCGCCATGCTGCGTCCGAGGCCGCGCCGGCGCGAAAGCCGCGTACCGTGAAGGCGGATCTAGCTGTGGTCACACCGGCGGAGATCGACGTCTTCGACGAGCCTGATATCGTCGCTGCCGAGCCGCCGCCGGCGATTGCGCCGCGAAAACGTTCGCTGCTTGGCAGCCTGTTCTTCGGCGCGCTGGGCGTTCTGGTTTCGCTCGCCGTCGGCCTCTGGACCGACCAGCTGATTCGCGACCTGTTCGAGCGCGCCGAGTGGCTGGGCTGGCTGGCCGCCGGCATGGCCGCGATCGCCATCCTGGCGCTTCTGATCATCCTCGTGCGCGAGTTCATGGCGATTGCCCGGCTTGCCGAGGTCGAAAAGTTGCAGAAGCGGGCGCTCGATGCGATTGCCCGTGACGATCCGAAGACCGCCCGAGCCGTGGTCGACGAGTTGTCGGTCTTTGTCTCGGCCAAGCCCGAAACCGCGGCCGGCAGGCGCTCGCTGGCCGAATTGCGCGGCGAGATCATTGACGGCGGCAATCTGGTGCGCCTGGCCGAGACCGAGATCCTCGGCCCGCTCGACGCCCGCGCGAAGGTGATGATCCTCGAGGCGGCAAAGCGTGTGTCCCTGGTGACCGCGGTCAGCCCGCGCGCGCTGGTCGACGTCGCCTATGTCGTATTCGAAGCCGGGCGGCTGATTCGGCGACTGTCGGAGCTCTATGGCGGCCGCCCGGGCACGCTTGGCTTCTTTCGCCTGGCGCGCAGCGTTCTCGCCCATCTCGCGGTCACCGGGTCGATCGCCGTCGGCGACAGTTTCGTCCAACAGCTCGTCGGCCACGGCCTTGCGGCCCGGCTGTCGGCAAAGCTCGGCGAAGGCGTCGTCAACGGCATGATGACGGCGCGCATCGGCATTGCAGCGATGGAAACCGCAAGGCCCCTGCCCTTTTACGCGGTCAGGCGGCCTGGATTAGGCGATTTCCTCTCCGCGCTGACGTCCTTTGCAGCAAAGAAAGAAAAAGAAACATCCGTTTCGCGAACGTGACTATTGCCTTGGGGTGACAAAGCATTAACCAATCTTGTTCATGGTCGGAAGCGTCCAAACCAGTCTCTTTGTTGCCGGGTGTCGTCGATGAAAAGCGTTATTCTGTCCAGCGGGCTGCCCGTGGCGCTCGCGCTTGTCGCAACCGTCGGCATTGCCGGAAGGGCTACGGGGGCGGAACCGGACAAGCAGTTCTTTCGATCGGTCGAAGGCAAATGGGTCGGCCCCGGAGAAATCGTCGCTGGCAAATACAAGGGCACGAAATTCACCTGCAGCTTCACCGGCTCGACGCCTGACGGCAAAGTCGGCATGTCGCTCGACGGCGGCTGCCGGGTCGGCATGTTCACCCAGCAGATGTCGGCAACGATCGAGCACAAGGGCCGCCAGGGCTACAAGGGCAGCTTCATGGGCGGCGCCGCCGGGTCCGGCCTCGACATTATCGGTGGTAATGTCGTCGATGCGCACAAGGTGGTTTTCACCATCAATCGCAATCAGTTGCGCGGCGTTATGCAGGCGCTTGTCCCAGACGACAACTCGATGACGGTGACCGTTGCCGTGCGCGTCGACCAGCAACTGGTCCCGGTCATCGGGATGAAGTTGAAGCGGGTCGATGGGGTAGAAGTTGGCTCCATCGCTCCGAACTGAGCCTCCGGCATGAAAAACGCGGCAGCCAAACGGCGCCGCCCTCTTTGACATGCAATGGGCGCTCAGCCTTTGATCGCCGCAGTCAGCTCGTCATAGGCCTTGCAGGCGTCAGCCGCTGTTGTGCCACCCGGATACTTGGTTGTGACCGCTTGGACCTTGGCTGTGAGATCGGCTGCCTTGGCCGGATCCTTGGTAATCGCAGCCTGAAGCGCTGCAGTCATGTCCTGAGCCTTCTTGCTCAGCATCTCGGTCGTGCACTCCGGTGCCTTGGAACAGGCGGAGCCGGCAAGTGCCGCGATACCAACGGCAACCAGCAAAAACGTCTTCATGTCAGTCATCTCCTCAAAAAGGGCCGCGACTTGATCGTCGCTCACCCTCCACTGGCCGAAGCCGGGCGTCCTTAGCGCCGGATCGCTGGAACAAGCAACGCCCGGAGGCCCATTATCCTGTGCAGTGCGCCTGCAATATCGCTTCCACGACGCACCGGATTCGCACTGTTCGATCCGCTCCGAAGCCCCTATCTTGGCCGCTTGTTGCAAGAGAGCGGAACGGCAGGCATGGCGGCAGAGGCATCGAACAGCGATCTGATCCAGGTGGTGGCGCTGCTTGCCGCCGGCGTCGTTGCGGTGCCGATCTTCAGGCGCATGGGACTTGGCTCCATCCTCGGCTATTTGACGGCCGGCGTCGTGATCGGCCCGTTTGGGCTGCGCATCTTTTCCGAATCGGAAGCCATTCTTCATGTCGCCGAACTCGGCGTCGTCATGTTCCTGTTCATCATCGGACTGGAGATGCAGCCGTCACGGCTGTGGGGCCTGCGCCGCGAGATTTTCGGGCTTGGCGCGCTGCAGGTCGGCGTCTGCGCGGTCCTGCTGACCGGCGTCGGGCTGGCGGGAGGTTTTCCTATCGCGCAATCCTTCGTCGCCGGCGCCGGTTTCGTGCTCACCTCGACGGCCATCGTCATGCAATTGCTGGAAGAACGCGGCGAGCTGGCCACGCCCAAGGGCCAGCGCATCGTTTCGGTCCTGCTTTTGGAAGACCTGGCCATCGTGCCGCTGCTGGCGCTGATCGCCTTCCTCGCGCCGGGCGGTGCCGATATGAGCCTGTCGGATCGGTTGACGGAGGTCGGTATCGGCCTTGCCGCGATCGTCGGGCTGGTGCTTGCAGGACGCTATCTGCTCAATCCGTTCTTCCGTATCCTGGCGGATGCGCGCGCCCGCGAGGTGATGACCGCAGCCGCCCTTCTGGTCGTTCTCGGATCGGCGCTCGCCATGCAGCTTTCCGGCTTGTCGATGGCGATGGGCGCCTTCCTGGCCGGCGTACTCTTGTCGGAATCGACCTTCCGCCACCAGCTGGAGGCCGACATCGAACCGTTCCGCGGCATTCTGCTCGGGCTGTTCTTCCTCGCCGTCGGCATGTCACTTGACCTGCATGTGGTCGTCGTCAACTGGCAGCTCATTGCCATCTATGTCGTCGCCTACATGATGATGAAGGCGATCGGCATCTATATCGTTGCCCGCGTCCTCAAAACCGGCCACCGGGAAGCGCTCGAGCGCGCGGTCTTCATGGCGCAAGGCGGCGAATTCGCCTTCGTCCTCTATTCCGCAGCAGCGGCAGTCGGGATCATCGATAGCCAGGCCAATGCGATGCTGACCGCTATCGTCATCATTTCCATGGTGCTGACGCCGTTGGCAATCGTAGCCCTGCGGTATCTGACGCCGCGCGACGAGCAGTCGCTTGAAGGCGTTGATGTCGCCAACGGCCTGACCGGCAGCGTGCTGATCATCGGCTTTGGCCGGTTCGGCCAGATCGCCAGCCAGCCGCTTTTGTTGCGCGGCATCGACGTATCGATCATCGACAATGAGGTCGAAATGATCCAGGCGGCAGCCGATTTCGGCTTCAAGGTCTATTATGGCGACGGCACGCGGCTGGACATCCTGCGTGCCGCGGGAGCCGGGCGGGCACGCGCAGTGCTGATCTGCGTCGACAAGCCCGATGCCGCCGTGCGCATCGCCGAACTGATCAAGGCGGAATTTCCCTTGCTGACGGTGCTGGCACGGGCTTTCGACCGCGGTACGGCGTTGCAGCTCATTCGTGCCGGCGTCGACTATCAGCTCCGCGAGACCTTCGAATCGGCGCTTGTCTTCGGCGGCTCGACACTGGAAGCCCTTGGCGTCGACCCGGAAGAGGTCGCCGAGGTCATCGAGGATGTCCGTCGCCGCGACGTTGCCCGTTTCGAACTTCAGCTGGCCGAAGGCATCCGCGCCGGGCGACGCTTTCTCAAAGGCAATATCGGCACCCCCATTCCGACGCCGCTCAGCACGCCACGACGCGCGGGCCAGGCGCTCAACGAAGAGACCGCCGGCGTGCTGCAGAAATCCGAACCGGCCGATTAAACCTTGGAATGACGCGAATGATGAACGAACTGGACGAGCGCGCTCTCTCCGTCACCAGATTCTGGCGCGACGCCGGGGAGGAGGCATGGTTCGAGAAGAACGACGCCTTTGATGCCGACTTCCGCACCCGGTTTTTCGATCTGCACTTCGCCGCCGCCGGCCGCGAATGCGACGGCTGGTCTGAACACGCCGAAGGGTCGCTGGCACTGATGATCCTCCTCGACCAGTTTCCGCGAAACTGCTTTCGCGGCACCGGCCACATGTACGCCACGGATCCGCTGGCGCGGCATTTCGCCGGGAAGGCGATCGCTGACGGCCATGACCTGGCGCTCGACGAAGAGCTCCGCGTTTTTCTCTATCTGCCCTATGAGCATTCGGAGGACCTCGCCGATCAGCTCAAATCGGTGGAGCTTACAGCCGCCAAGGCGCCATCCTACCTGAAATATGCGAGCGAGCATCGCGACATCATCCAGCGCTTCGGCCGTTTTCCGCACCGAAACAGGATGCTTGGCCGCGAGACGACACCGGACGAACAAATGTTCCTCGACGGAGGTGGGTTTTCCGGCTGATTTCGGGCTCCGATGGCGGCAGCGTCAGGCCTTCCACCAATCCCGGCCTGACGGCAGCCGTTCAATGCCCGATGTGTCGACTGCGGCCAGCCGCTCCGACACGCTCTTGCTGTCGACCACGAGCTCCGGCGCAATTTCTGCCAGCGGTGCCAGCACGAAGGCGCGCTCCAGCATGCGCGGATGCGGCACCTCCAGCCCGGTCTCGTGGATAACGCGGTCGCCGAACACCAGAATGTCGATATCGATCAGGCGCGGCCCCCAGCGCTCCTCGCGCACCCGCTTCAGTTTTCGCTCGGCATCAAGGCAGAGGTCCAGCAACTCTCGCGGTGCGAGCGCGGTCCAGATTTCGGCCGCCGCATTGAGGAAATCCGGCTGATCGAGCTTGCCCCAAGGCGGCGTGCGGTAGAGCGACGAAACGGCAACGACGCGCGTGCTCTCGTCGGCATCCAGAATGCCCAGTGCCGCAGCCATCGACCTCGCCGGATCACCGAGATTGCCGCCGAGACTGAGATAGACGGTATTATTCTGGCCAGACAACGGTCACCTCGACATGATCGAGCACACCCGGCACCGGGGCATTCGGCTTGCGCACGGTGATCTCGGCCTTTTTTATCTGCGGAAACCGCGCCGTCAGCGCCCTCGCCACTTCGAGCGCCAGCGCTTCGATCAGAAAGCGCCGCTCGCCTGTAATGATCTTCTCGATGACCGCAAAAGCGATGCCGTAATTGACGGTGTCCTCGATGGAATCCTCGACCAGCGCCCGCCCGGGATCCACCGTGAGTGCCGCATCGACATAAAAGCGCTGGCCGAGCGTCTCTTCTTCGTCCAGCACACCGTGCCGAGCGAAGAAAGCGCAGTTTTTCATGCGGATGACATACATGGCTCAGCTTTCCCCGATCTCACGCGCCAGCATAGCATCGGCAATGGCCAACGCATCCACGTTGATTGCGACATCGTGGACGCGAAAGAGATGCGCGCCTCTGAGCCTCAGGATGACGCTGGTGGCCGCGGTTCCGGCGCCCCTTGCGGCTGCATCGCGGCCGGTGACGGTGCCGATAAAGCGCTTTCGCGATGTGCCGGCCATCAGTGGAAAACCCAGCGCACGAAGCTCGGAAAACCGTGCCATCAGGTCAAGATTTTCAGCGGCCGTCTCCTTGGCGAAGCCGAAGCCCGGGTCGAGCACGATATGGTCGTCGGCAACACCGCTCCGTCGCGCAATTTCCAGCGACTTCCTGAGGAAGAAGAGCTGATCGGCAATCACGTCGGGTAGTTTCTGTCGATCCCGTCCCGTGTGCATGATGACAAGCCCGGCGCCGGTTTCGGCCGCGACGCGGGCAATGCCCGGTTCGCGCTGCAGGCCCCAGACATCATTGACGATATGTGCGCCGGCCTGGACGGCGAGCCGGGCCGTATCCTCGCGATAGGTATCGACCGAGATCAGCGTTCCGCCAGACGTCGCGAGCGCCTCGATGACCGGCAATATGCGCGCCTGCTCTTCCTTTGCGGAGACCGCAGACGCCCCGGGACGTGTCGATTCTCCCCCGATGTCGATGACGGAGGCCCCCTCCCCGACCATGCGGCGCGCCTGGTCAACTGCTTTTTCAGGCGCATCGAACAGGCCGCCGTCGGAAAAACTGTCCGGCGTGATGTTGAGGATGCCGACGACCACGGCCTTGCCACCAATGTCGAGATGGCGTCCGTGGGCTAACTGCCATCGCCCTGTCATCATTGCCCATCAACCATGTCCGATCCCGCGGCGTGGCCGGGGATCAATTCCGTTGCGCCGGAGACGGCGGTAAAGCAAGGTGGGCAAAGAGGCAACACGATGAAACGATCCTTCCTTTGCGCCCTGATGCTCGCCCTGACCGCATTCCCGGCCAGCGCTGCAACTCTCGTCAAGACATATAGTTATTTCCCGATCGGCGGCAGGACGCTCGACGACATCGAGACCCAACTGTCGAAACTCGGGCCTCAGGTGAAAAGCACCGGGTCGCGGCATCCAGGCGCTACCCAGATGGCGTTCACCACCCGCGTCAGCTATGCACAAAAGCCGGGCTCGTGCTGGATTGCCGACGCTGTCGTCATCGTCAAGGTCAAGGTGATCCTTCCGCAGTGGCGCCGCCCGCGGAAAGCCGATGCAGGCGTCAGGCTGTTCTGGGATACGTTGTCCGCCGACATCAAGCGCCATGAGGAACGCCACGTCGAGATTGCCAAGAACCATGGCCGCGAACTCGAAGACGCCTTGAAGGCGAGCTACCCGGAAAAGACCTGCGAACTGGCCAAGGCCAAGGCCGCAAAAATAACGGCGGCCATGCTCGCCAAGCACGACCAGGAGCAGATGCGCTTCGATCGTGTGGAAAGCGTCAATTTCCAAAGCCGCATCCTGCGGCTCTTGAATTACCGCATCGAGCGCATTGAGAACGGCCGACTCGCTCCCGGCTGAACTCCGCGTCGTCGGACAAAGCCAATTTTGCCGAAACATGGTGCCAGCTTCGAAAAACTTTCGAGCCGCTGTCGAAATCGGCCTATAGCGAACGACATATATCGAGTTCGCAGGGCTCATCTCAAAGGCACGAGAACACGGCCAATCTGTACACTCGACGCACTCCAGCGCCTCGCGGACGTGCACCCAAGCGTAATGGGATGAATGGATATGGACCAGGCTATCGACAAGCAAGCGATGGTGGAAACCAGCACGCCGCTGACCGAAACCGAGAAAAACGCCATCATCGGCGGCGTGCTCTTGTCGATGCTGCTGGCAGCGCTCGACCAGACCATCGTCGCGCCGGCGATGCCGACGATGGCACGTCTGCTCGGGCATGCCGAGTATCTGCCGTGGATCGTGACCGGCTATCTTCTGACCGCGACCGCCGTGGCGCCGCTCTACGGCAAGATCTCCGACATTTATGGTCGCCGGCCGACCGTCTATGCTGCAATCCTGATCTTTCTCGCCGGCTCGCTGGTCAGCGCCACCGCCCCCAACATGCTGGTCCTGGTTGTCGGCCGGGCGATCCAGGGCGCCGGCGGCGGCGGGCTGTTCGCCCTGACGCAGACCGTGATCGGCGACCTCGTGCCGCCGCGCGAGCGGGCTCGCTACGCCGCCTGGATCTCGGGCACCTGGGCCGTCGCCAGCATCGCCGGGCCGCTGCTCGGCGGCACCTTCGCCGAACATCTGCATTGGTCGCTGATCTTCTGGATCAACATTCCGCTCGGCCTGCTGGCGATGGCGATCATCAACAACCCGCTCAAGAAGCTGCCGATCTCCGCAAAACATCACCGCATCGACGGCCTCGGTGCCCTGCTTCTGGTCGCGGCCACCTCGCTGCTGCTGCTTGCCTTGAACTGGGGCGGCAGCGAGTATCCCTGGCTGTCGCCTGAAATCCTTGGACTGCTCATCTGCTCAGCGGTGTTCTGGAGCGCGTTCGCGCTGCGGCTGCTGCGTGCGGCCGAACCGCTGATCTCGCTCGAAGTGCTCGGCAATCCGATCGTTCTCGCCGGGACGCTGTCGATGTTCCTGCTGCAGGCCGCCAATGTCGGCTTGTCGGTCTATCTGCCGGTCTACCTGCAATCGGTCGTCGGCCTATCGGTCAGCGAATCGGGCACCGCGTTGCTTGGGCTGATGCTCGGCACGGTGGCCGGTGCGACCTTCAGCGCGCGAATGATCCCGCGCTTTTTCCACTATAAACGCATTGCCATGATCGGAACGGTCTTCTCGATCCTGTGCCTCGGCGTGCTCAGCCTGGTCGCCGGGCATGCCTCACTGTTGCTCGTCGAGGTGTTGACGACCTGCGTAGGCCTGGGCACAGGCACGACCTTTCCGGTTGCCACTGTCTCGGTCCAGAACGCCGTCGATCGTATGCACCTTGGCGTGGCGACCGGCGTTCTCACCTTCCTCCGCTCGCTGGGCAGTGCGCTTGGCGTCGCCATGCTTGGTGCCGTCGCCCTTGGCTACGGCCTGCCGCTGGCCAGCGAAGGCACGCAGCCGGCCGGCCATGTTGCCTCGGCCATGCCGTTCGTGATGATCTTTCTTGCAGCGGCCGCAACCTTGCTGTTGTCGTTCATCACGCTCTGGCTGATGCCGGAAAAAGCGCTTCGAGGCCATGCCGAGGCTGTGGCCCCAGCGTTGGCGGAGTAGACCGGCCCGACAAAAATACAGCGAGGGTCAGTCGACCACGCCGAGCTTCTTCTGCAAGCTGGTCGACGAGGTCGTATACTGGAACACAATGCGCTCGCCGGGGCTGACGATGCGCTTGGCTGCTTGCGCCATCAAAGCGACCTCATGGAAGCCTGACAGGATCAGCTTCAACTTGCCGGGATACCAGTTGATGTCGCCTACGGCGAAGATGCCAGGCACCGACGTCTGGAATTTTTCGGTGTCGACCGGGATCAGGTTCTCGTGGAGATTGAGGCCCCATTCGGCGATTGGGCCGAGCTTCATCGTCAGGCCGAAGAATGGCAGCATCCGCGTACACGGTACTTCGATATCGCCCTCCGGTCCCTTGATGATGGCGGAGGCGAGCTGGCCGTCGGCGCCGGTCAGGCCAGTCACCTGTCCGACCTGGAATTCCAGTTGCTTCATCTCCTGCATGGCATACATCTTGTTGACGCTGTCGGGCGCTGCACGGAATTCGGGCCGCCGGTGCACCAGTGTCACGCTCTTGGCCACTGGCTGCAGATTCAGCGTCCAGTCGAGCGCCGAATCGCCGCCGCCGACGATAACGAGGTCATGGCCGCGAAAGTCCTCCATCCGGCGCACCGAGTAGAACACGCTCTTGCCTTCATAGGGTTCGATGCCCGGAATCGGCGGCCGCTTCGGCTGGAAAGAGCCGCCGCCAGCGGCTATCACGACTATTTTGGCTTCGAACACCTCGTTTTCGTCGGTAGTGACGCGGAAGCTGCCGTCCTCCAGTCTTTCCAGGCCCGAAACCATGCGGTTATAGGTGAATTCGGGCTTGAACGGCGCGATCTGCTCAAGCAGCTTGTCGACCAGGCCTTGTGCCGAGATCGAGGGCCAGCCCGGAATGTCGTAGATCGGCTTTGCCGGGTAGAGTTCGGCGCACTGCCCGCCGGGCCGGTCGAGTATGTCGATCAGATGGCACTTCATGTCGAAGAGGCCGAGCTCGAATACCGCAAACAGGCCGACAGGCCCTGCCCCCACAATGAGTACGTCTGTCTTGATGATAGCGGTCATGAAGCATGCGCCTTTATGGGAAAACGGCGCGACACTGCATGACCATTGGTCCGCTGCCAAGCGGCAGCGGCAAAAATCGGCTTCAGCCCTGGCGGGCCGGCACGCGCACGACCAGCCCGTCGAGGGCGTCGCGCACCTTGATCTGGCATGACAGCCGCGAATTCGGCTGGACGTCGTAGGCGAAATCCAGCATGTCCTCTTCCATGGCTTCCGGCTCGCCGACCTCCGCCGTCCAGGCTTCGTCGACATAAACATGGCAGGTCGCGCAGGCGCAGGCGCCGCCGCATTCCGCTTCTATTCCCGGCACCGCATTGCGGATCGCATTTTCCATGACGGTTGAGCCGTTTTCGGCATCCACGTCAAAACGCGTGCCGTCATGGGCGATGAAGGTCAGCTTGGTCATTTGTCACCTGAAGGGAGTCTGAGCCGACATAATCACTCTGCCGGACAAGTCAACTGCGGCGCCAAAGCGCCGCTGTGTGGCGTTTCGGGAATAAGTGCTATCGGCTGATGGCGGCGACGAAGTCGCGCACTTCTTCGATCAGCGAGCCAAGCCGCTTCAGCGTGCCGGCGTCTTCGGGCCGGCATTCGATCGCACTGGCGCAATCGGCGATGGCGAAGGCGCCGACCCCGCGCGCCGAGCCTTTGAGCCCGTGTGCCAATAGCAGCCGCTGCCCGACATCCGCATCGACGATCTTGTCGCGCACCGACAGCGCCTGCTGCACGAACAGAGCCAGCACCTCCTGCTCGAGGCTCCGATCGCCCATCGTCTGGCGCGCAAGATGCCCCAGGTCGATCGGCCGCGCCCCGGCTGTCCCCGACACATCGCCGCCGGGCATCGAGAAGGCAATGCCGTTTTCGCCACGTATCACTTTGAGACTCCGTTCTTCGACCGCCGCAAAAACTAGGCGTATCCGGTGGACAACGGGTTAATGATTGGCCCGGAAAAATGTCGCGATAACGGCGCCGGAATCACGGCTGTGTTAACCTTATATTTAAAGTTTTACGTATCGGGCGGAATGCATGTTTTCTTTACCCGGCTGTGTCATTACGATACGACAGGTCCATTTTCAGCCTCCTGCGCGGGACACGCTAGGCAGAATCAATAAGCAGAACCATAAGTCCCGCCGCAGCTTGTACAGGGTAGCGAAGGCATGGCGAAGAAACCAACGACGACAAGAACGCTCGACAGCGACGTAGCCAGGGAACTCGAAAAGGCACTCGATATCGACCTGAGCGGCGATGCCGGCGGCGACTTCGACATGGCGGCATCCATGGAAGATCTGGAAGCGCAAATATCGCAAGCCGCCGACGAGCTGGCGCGCGAAGGTCGCAGCCAGAACGAACCGCCTGCGCCGGACCAGACCCAGAACGCGGCACCAGCCGCCAATCAAAGCCAGAACGCAAATTCCGCGCCAAAGGCCAAGCCAGCTGAGTTGCGTCCTGTCGCAACGCGCAATGGCTCGCAGCCGGCAGCTTTCTCGCCGGCCAACGACGATCGTCAAAAAGACTATAAGACGCTCCTGCACACCCTCAATCGGCGCGCCTCGAACACGATCTATTGGGTCGTGGCTTTCGTGTCGCTTGCCTGGATCGCCGGTGCTGGCGGCCTTGCGAACCTGTTGTTCGGACCTGGCATCTGGAACATCCGCACCTTCGATCAGTTTTTCGCCCGTCCCGAGCTGATCGGCCTGGCGGTCGCGGCAATCGTGCCTGTCATCCTGTTCTGGGCATTCGCAGTGATGATTCGCCGCGCTCAGGAGATGCGCCTTGCCGCGCAGTCGATGACCGAGGTGGCCTTCCGTCTGGCCGAGCCGGAAAATCTTGCCCAGGATCGCGTCATGATGATCGGCCAAGCGGTTCGCCGCGAGGTGGCAGCCATGGGCGAAGGCATCGAACGCACGCTTGCGCGTGCCGTCGAGCTCGAAACGCTGGTTCACAGCGAGGTGAACCAGATCGAGCGCTCCTATTCAGAGAACGAGTCCCGCATCCGCTCGCTGGTCGATGGGCTGGGCAGCGAGCGCGAAGCAGTCGTCACCCATGCCGAGCGCGTGCGCGCTTCGATCACCGGCGCCCACGAGACACTGAAAGACGAGATCAACGCCGCCAGCGATATCATTCGCGACAGCATTCTCAATGCCTCGACCAAGCTGTCGATGACGATCAACGAATCCGGCGACACGCTGATCGACAGGATCAACGGAAGCTCGATGTCGATCTTCGATTCGGTGGAAGGCCGGCTCGAATCGATCACCGATCGGCTGTCGACGTCGGGCGAGGCCTTCGCCAGCCTGCTCGACACCCGCATCGCCAAGCTGACGGACACCACCGATGGCCTGACGCGGTCGCTGACCGACCTGCTCGACGACCGCACAAGCGGCATGGTGTCGCTGCTCGGCGGCGCCGCCCGCACACTCAATTCGGAATTCGAAGCCAGCCTCAACGGCATTGAGCGGACGCTTGCCGAACGTGGCCAGGCGCTGATCAGCGAGTTCCAGACCCGCGCCGAGGCGCTCGACACCGGCACGCAGAAGCTCAACGCCGCGCTGGAGGCTCGCGCACGCCAGATCAACGAGACGCTGGTCGAGCGCGCGCGCGAAATCGCCCACACCTTCCAGGATAGCAAGGAGACGCTGTCGGCAATGATCGATCAGGGCAAGACCCAGATCGGTGCCGACATGGCCGACATCATTTCATCGACCTCGACCATGCTTGAAGCCCGCGCCGGCGATTTCGCCGGGCGCATGGAAGCGGCACGCCATGTCGTATCGCGTTCGTTCGACACGGACATCCAGCGGCTTGCCGATGCTCGCGCCGGCATAGAGGAAGCCGTTGAAAACCATAGCCGCAAGCTTTCCGAAAGCCGCGACCGGATGGCGGCGGCAATGCAGGCCGATCTGGCGAAATTCGCCGAGGGTCGCGCCGAAATCGACGCAGCGGTGGCCAACCAGGTGCAGAAGCTTGCCGAAGGCCGCAGCCTTATCTCGCGCGCCCTTGAGGAGGATCTGCGCAAGGTCAACGAATCGCGCGCAGCGATCGACGCGTCACTGGGCAGCCATCTCGAAAGCCTTGAAGAGGGTCGCAACAGGCTGGCCCAGGCCCTGAACGAAGACTCCGGAAAACTCGTGCAAGCTCGTACGATAATTGATGAAATGGTTGCCGGGCACGTCGGCAAGCTCGCCGAAGGCCGCAGCATCCTTTCGCGCGCGCTCGAGGCCGACCTCGGCAAGTTGGCAGAGAATCGCGCCGCCATCGACGGCCTCGTCGCCGGTCAGGTCGAAAAGATCGCCGAGGGTCGCGCCATACTCGCCAGTGCGCTGGAAGCCGACATCGCCGGCATCAATGGCCTCATCGAGGCGCATTCGGCGAAATTGGCGCAAGACCGCAGCGGCCTTTCCCAGTCACTCGATAACGACCTCTCCGACATCAGGAGTCTGATCGCTGATCATTCTGGCAGGCTCGCCGATGACCGCAGCCTGCTTTCGAAGACGCTTGAGGACGATCTTGCCAAGCTGGCCGAAAGCCGGTCGAGCATCGATGGGCTGGTTGCCGGCCAGGTCGAGAAGCTGGCGGAAGGCCGCGACATCCTCAAGCGCGCGCTCGAATCGGACCTGAACGCGATCAAGGGCGTCATCGCCAGCCAGTCTGAAAAGCTGGCGGAAGACCGTGGCCAGTTGTCACGGGCGCTGGAGAGCGACCTGGAGGCTGTGCGGGGCGTTGTCTCCGATCACATGAACAAGCTTGCCGAAGACCGTTCGACCCTTTCGAAGGCGCTCGAAGACGATCTCGCCAAGTTGGCCGAAAGCCGCTCGAGCATCGATGTGATGGTTGCCGGCCAGGTCGAAAAGCTGGCAGAGGGCCGCGACATCCTCAAGCGTGCGCTCGAAGCCGATCTGAGCACTGTCAAGGGCGTCATCGCCAGCCAGTCCGAAAAGCTGGCGGAAGACCGTGGTCAGCTGTCGCGGGCACTGGAGACCGATCTCGAGACCGTGCGGGGCGTCGTCTCCGAACATATGAACAAGCTTACCGAAGAGCGTTCGGCCCTCTCGAAAGCGCTCGAGGACGATCTTGCCAGGCTGGCAGAGAGCCGTTCGAGCATCGACGGGTTGGTCGCCGGCCAGGTCGAGAAGCTGGCCGAGGGTCGCGACATCCTCAAGCGCGCCTTGGAAGACGATCTTGCCAAGCTGGCCGAAAGCCGCTCGAGCATCGACGGACTGGTTTCCGGCCAGGTCGAGAAACTGGCCGAAGGCCGCGATATCCTCAAGCGCGCCTTGGAGGCCGATCTCAACACGATCAGGGGCGCCATCGCCGATCAGTCGCAGCTATTGACCGATAATCGCGCGCAGTTTTCGCGTGCGTTGGAAGCCGATCTCGGCAACGTCAACAGCCTTGTCGCAACCCACGCAGAGAAGCTCGTCCAGGACCGCTCGACCCTGTCGAAGGCGCTCGAGGACGATCTCGCCAAGCTGGCCGAAAGCCGTTCGAGCATCGATGGGCTGGTTGCCGGCCAGGTGGAGAAACTGGCGGAAGGCCGCGACATCCTCAGGCGCGCGTTGGAAGCCGACCTGGAGAGGCTTGCAATGAGCCGCAGCGAGGTCGACGAGATCGTCGCCGGTCATGTCGGCAAGCTGAGCGAGGGCCGCGACATGCTGACCCGCGCATTGCAGGACGATCTCTCCAGGCTCGCCGAAACGCGCAAGGATGTCGACCGTTCGCTGTCCGGCCATATCGACCAGATCGCTGCCAGGAGCACCGACATCTCCGATGCAATCGCTGCCGACGTAGAAAAGATCGAGCAGGCGTTCAGCCGGCAGACAGGCATCATCGAGGAGCGCGCCAGCACCATGGAGCGGGCGCTGTCGACGGGTGTCGACAACGTTCGCAGTGTGCTCGAAAAAAGCGCGGTCTTCGTCGCCGGGGCGCTGCGCGAGAAGGTCCTGGAAGTCACCAGCGCGCTGCATGAGCAGGCGGGCGCGGCATTCAGCGATGCCGACCGCAAGATCGCTGAGCGCGCCGAGCAGACCTCCGCTGCCCTGCTCGCCAGGGCGGAGGACATCGCCCGCACCTTTGAAGAGGCGGACCGTCGCCTTGCCGCGCGCGCCGAGGATACGTCGAGCGCACTGATTGCCCGCGTCGACGACACGTCGAACACCTTGCTCGCGCGCGCCCAGGAAACGGCCGATCAGCTGGCAGCCAGAGCAAGTGAGATTGCCGGCACCTTCGACGCGGCGGACCACAGGCTTGTCTCTCGCGCCATCGAAACGGCCCAGTCGCTGGCGGCACGTGCCGGCGACATCCTGCGCAATTTCGAAACGGCCGACGAGCGGCTGGGCGTGCGCATCGGCGAATCCGCCGAAGCGCTCGCGGCACGCGCGTCGGATCTGGGTCGCATTTTCGATGCCGCCGACCAGCAACTTATTTCGCGCATTGCCGAAGGCTCCGAAGCACTTTCGGCCCGTGCGTCCGAGATCGGCCGCATCTTTGAGGAGGCGGATCATCGCCTGGTATCCCGTATCGCCGACAGCAGCACCGCCATCGGCGAACATGCCGACACCATTGTCGGCGCCTTCACCAGCACCGAGCAGCGGGTTGCCGAGCGCGCCAGGCAGACTGGCCAGGAACTCGCCGTCCATGCCCGTGAAATCGAGCAGGTGCTTGCCGGTGCCGATGAACGCCTGGCATCGAGTGCGGCTGCCACAGCGGCCCGCGTCGAGGAGCAGGTCGCCGGCGTCGAGAACCGCCTCGCCTACTCCGCCGAGACAATGGGCCAAAAGCTCAACGAGCAGGTCGCGAACGCCGAGGCGCAGTTGGTCTCGCGTGCCAACACGATCGCCGAAACCTTCACCGCGGTCGGCCAGCATATCGGCCAGAGCACCAATGACGCTGCAAAGACCATCGGTGCCAATACTCGCGAGCTCAATACGATGCTTGCGGCACGTTCGGCTGAAATATCGAAAATCTTGGACGAGACGGCACGGCCTCTGGTCGAGCGCTTTGCCCAGGGCGGCTCCGAGCTGCAAAAGAGCATGGAAGAGGTCACAGAACGTGCGACCGAGAAGCTGCGCACTCAAAACGCCGCCCTCGTCGACGCCCTCGCCAGCCGCACGGCAGAAACCCTGTCGGCCGTCGAAGGCGCACGCTCGACGCTTGCCGACAGCGTTGCCGACCTCATCGGCCGCATGACCACCTCCAGCTCGCAGCTCGGTCAATTGATCGAGCAGGCGGCGGGCAATCTCGGCCAGGTTGAAGAACGCCTGACCGGGAGCACGCAAAGCTTCGCAGCGACCACGGAAAAGACCGCGCAGACCTTCGCCAGTTCGGCGCGCCTGGTCGATTCGAACACGACGCGGCTCACCGAGCTGTCGTCCTCGACCTTGCGCGAGGTTGCTTCCATCGCCACCAAGTTCGACGAGCACAGCCGGTTGCTTTCCAGTGCCTCGGACCTGTTGAGCTCGGCCCAGAGCAATCTCGAGCACACGCTCGAAAGGCAATCGTCGCTGGAGGACCTCGCCGTCGGCCTTGTCAAGAAATCGGAAGATCTCGAAAGGGTCATGCGCTCGTTCGAGAATCTGGTCGGCCAAACGCTGCAGAACGCCGAAGGCAAGACGCTGGAATCCGCCGACAAGATCCGTACCGCGATTTCCGAAGTGGTCGATTCGGCCACCAAGCGCTTTGCCGATGCGACCGAGGAGATGCGGCGTACCGCCGGCTCGATCAAGAGCGAGCTCGACCTCACCCGCGCCGAGCTCAAGAAAGGCGTCATCGAGATGCCGGAAGAGGCAAAGGAATCGACCACGGCTATCCGCCGTGCCGTTTCAGAGCAGATCAATGCGCTGAAGGAACTTTCTGAAATCGTTGCGAAATCTGGCCGTAGCGCCGACAGTTCGGAACAGCGCAACCTGCGTCCGGCGCCGCAAGCGCCTGCCGCACGCGCCGCTGAGCCGCCACGTCGCCCGGCTCCGGCTCCAGAACAGCGCCGTCCCCCGCAGGCGCCTTCGGGCGAGGCGGCGCTGCGCGGCACGCTCGACCTCGAACGTCCCGCAGACCAAGCGCCACGCCAGCGCGACCCCAACGGCCGCACGCCGCAAGGCGGCTGGGTGCGCGACCTCCTGACCGGTGCATCGCGCGAAGACGACGCCAAGCCGGCGGTGCCCGCCGAAGCGCCGCGCCCTGCTCCCGCTGCTCGTTCGCCGCTTCATGTCGTGGAATCGCTGAACTCGCTCTCGGTCGATATCGCGCGCGCCATCGATCACGATGCCTCGATCGAGCTCTGGAACCGCTACCGGCGCGGCGAGCGCGACGTCTTCACGCGCCGACTTTACACGCTGAAGGGCCAGCAGACGTTCGACGAGATCCGCCGCAAATATCAGTCGGAGGCGGAGTTCCGAGCTGCTGTCGATCGTTACTGCGACGATTTCGAAAAGCTGCTCAAGGACGTGTCGCGCAACGACCGCGACAACATCATGGCACAGACCTACCTGACCTCGGATACCGGCAAGGTCTACACGATGCTGGCACACGCCAGCGGCCGCCTTCACTAGAGCGGGCGATAGAGAATAAACGAAAAGGCGGGATTTCCCGCCTTTTTCATGCCGTACTGAATTCCATTGGCGCTGTAGAGTGCCGTGCCAGCAGTTCCGGCCGCGTCAGATCACAGTGTCGGTCCAGCGGACGATTTGCCCGGCCGCATCGCCGAACGCGGCATCGAGCGCGCCGACATAGGCCTGGTTGCCATTGCCCGAAACGGGCGCGATGGCGCTAAACGTCTTCGAAGCGCGCACTTCACCGTTGCGGTCGTTCAACAGGCGCACGAACAGCTCGACCTCGGCATGTTCGCCGCCATCGACACGCACCTCGAACGAGCGGATCTCGACGATCACCTGATAGTCGATCGCCAGCCCCTCGCCTGGCTTGCCGACGCCGGTGAAGCTGCCCGAGCGCTGGAACGTCTCTGCCAGCCGCGCCTGTACGATCATCGGCAGCCGGTCGGCCCATTGCGCGCCCTTGAGATACTGGATCGATCGCGGTGATGGCTTGATGACGATGTTCTGGCTATCCAGCGCCTTGAGCGCCGAAGGCTGGGCGATGAGTATCTGGCGCCGGCTGCGGGCACGCGCTTCCAGCGACGGCGCCGAAAGCTCGAACGTATCCAGCGGCGCCGGTCTGCCGCCCGGCAAGGCTGCGCAGCTTGCAAGCGAAAGCGCCAGCAACATCGCCCCGACCTTAGACCCGCCCGATGTGATGCTGCCTGAACTGATCGACTTCAAACGCGATCCCCCCCGGATCGTGGAAACAATGCGCATCTGCCAGCTATGTTCTTGCGGTGGTCGGGGATCGAAGTCAACGGCGCACCCTGCCGTCGAACTGCCGGACCTCGCCCTCGCCGCCGGACAAGATCCTTTGTGGGTTGCGGCTGAGATCGGTTACCGCCTCTTCGATGCGGTTGATCGAACGGCGGCTGTCCTGGACCAGCGCTTCGAAGTTTTGCAGCCCTTGTCCCGAGAACCGCGCCAGATTGTCGGTAATGGTACCGAGACGGGCGTTCAGCGTGTCGGCGACCTGCTTGAACGATTTCAGCGTCGCTCTGGCGTCGGCCATGACGCCGTCGGCCTGGCCGGAGCCGAGCAGTTTGTCGACCTTGGCAAGGATACCGTCGACTCGCACCGAGGCATCGTTGAGGCGTCCTGCGAGTTGGTGCGCGTCTTTGATGGTTTCATCGATGTCATCGGCTCGGTTGGCGAACTTGTTGGTCACCTTGGCGATGTCGGCGGCAACCTCGTTGGCGTTTTCGCTGGCCTTCTGGATATTGGCCAGCGCGGTGCGCACCTCAGCCGGATCGATGCCGTCGAGAACGCCGTCGACCTTGGCCAGCGTGCCTTGCGTCTTCTGGGCGAAGTCGTTGATCGAGCCGACCGCCGTGTCGACGTTCTTGATAACCGTGTCGAACTGCTTGCTGGTTTCCTTGAGGTTGGAAGTGACCGTGTCAACGTTGGCGACGATGCTCTTGATCTGGTCCTTGTCGACGGCATTGAGTAGCCCTTCCGCCGCCTTTAGGGTGCCGTCGAGCTTGCCCGAAACACCCTTCAGTTCGTCCGCCAGCGAGCTGACGCTGGCCAGGAACTTGTCGACGCCGTCCGCATTCCTGGCCAGTGCATCGGAGAAGGTCTGGACATTGTTGACGGTCTGCGTCAGCGGCCCGCGAACATCCTTGGTGAAGCCTTCGAGCTCCGAAAGGACCTTGTCGGCCCGGGTGAAGATGTTCTGCGCCGTCTGCAACAGGTTGGTGACCGCCGACGGGTTGGCAACGATCTCGGCGACGCGGCCTTCCTTTTCCGCCTCGTCGAGGAGTTTTGGCTCCTTGGGGTCGGCGCCCTTGAGCTCGATGTTGGCCTGGCCGGTGAGGCCGGCAAGCCCGATATCGGCCTGCGTCGACTTGGTGATAGGCGTATTCCGGTCTATTTCGGTGTCGGCGATAGCAGCAGTCGGATTGTCGACGTCGATATAGACACGGCGCACGTCGCCGACTTTGACGCCATTGAACAGCACGAAACTGCCACGGCCGAGCCCCGAAGCGGAGCCTGGAATGCGCACGCGCAGCACCGCCGTCTCGCCCCTTTCGCCGATAGCCGCCGTCCAATAGACGAAAGCGAAAGCCGCGAGGATCGCGGCCAGCGTGAAAATGCCGACAATGACGTAGTTGGCCCTGGTTTCCATTGCTCACTTATGGCTATGCGCGCGCCGCAAGATCAAGTTGCCGGGCGCGTTTTCCGCGGAAATAGGATTTTACCCAGGGTTCCTCGCTCCTGAGCATGTCGTCGATCGTGCCCTCGACCAGCACTTTCTTGTTGCCAAGCACCGCCACGCGGTCGCACGCGGTAAACAGCGTGTCGAGATCATGCGTGACCATATACACGGTCAAATCCATCGTATCGCGCAGCTTGACGACCAATTCGTCGAATTCAGCCGCACTAATTGGATCGAGGCCTGACGTCGGCTCGTCGAGGAAAACGATGTCCGGATCGAGCGCCAGGGCGCGCGCCAAGGCGGCGCGCTTGATCATGCCGCCGGAGAGCTCGGAGGGGAATTTCTGCGCCGCCTCCGGCGGCAGTCCGACCAACTCCACCTTAAGCATGGCAAGTTCGTCCATCAGCTTCTTCGGCAAATCGAGATATTCACGCATCGGCACCTGGACGTTTTCGAGGACCGTCAGCGCCGAAAAAAGGGCGCCATGCTGGAACAGCACGCCAAGCCGCATGTCGATGCGAAGGCGCTCCCTTTCGGTTGCCTTCTCGACGTCGACGCCGAACAGTTTGATTGTTCCCGATTGCTTGCGCGTCAAGCCAAGGATGGTGCGCAGGAGAACAGATTTGCCCGCACCGGAGGCACCAACAAAGCCGAGAATCTCCCCGCGCCAGATATCGAGCGACAATTTGTCGAGAACGACCTGGTCGGCGAACGACACGGTGATGTCGTGTGCCGACAGCACGATCTCGTCTTCTTTGGCCTTCGTCGCCACCTTGGTCGTGTTTGTGCCCGGCAGCGCCATCTCAGAACTCGATCGCTGCATAGAACATGGCGAAAAGCCCGTCGAGGATAATGACCACGAAGATCGACTTCACCACTGAGGCGGTCACATGCTGGCCGAGCGATTCGGCGCTGCCGCCAACCTTCATGCCCTCGACCGAGGCGATTATGCCGATGATCATGGCCATGAACGGCGCCTTGATCAGGCCCGCAAAGATGGTGCTGAGGTCGATTGCGACACGCAGCCGGTCGATGAACGCTGCCGGTGCAATATCAGAGTAGAGCCACGCAGCCAAAATGCCGCCGCCCAGTGCTGCAAAGTTGGCGATGATCGTCAGGCAAGGCAGCGCGACGACCAGCGCGACCAGCCGCGGAAACACCAGCACGCCGATTGGATTAAGACCGATCACCTTCAGCGCATCGACCTCCTCGCGCATCTTCATCGAGCCGATCTCGGCGGTGATCGCGCTACCGGAGCGGCCGGCGATCATGATCGCCGTCATCAAAACGCCGAGCTCGCGCAGGATCAGCACGCCGACCAGGTCGACGACGAAGATGTCGGCGCCGAAATAACTGAGCTGATAGGCGCCTTGCTGGGCAACGATCGCACCGACGATGGCCGACATCAGCACCACCACCGGTATGGCGCCGACGCCCATGCGATCGATCTGGTTGAAGATCGCCGCCATATTGACGGCATGGCCACGGCCAAGCTTCATCTGAGAGCCGCGTATCGTGGCGCCGAGGATGTTCATTGCGGCCAGGAAATCGTCGCGCATCTCATAGACGCGACGGCCTACCGCCTCGAGCCCCCGAATGATGAAGTTGGGCGGCTTTGTCGGACCGGATCCGGGCTCGCGTCGAACCGCATCGCCGACGGCGCCAAGCAGGATCGAGGCAATCTCGCTTTGCCCCTGCATCTTGATCTCGACGCCCTTCTTTTCGAAGCTGCTCACCAGGCGATCGATCAGCCACGCCCCGGCAGTGTCCATCTTCTCGATCTGCGACAGATCGAGCGCCAGCGTCTGGAAGCCGCTGCGCTTCTCGATCTTGCGCATCTCGGCATCGACCAGGGCGACGGTGCGTGTCGTCCAGCTTCCCGAGAACGCGCAGCCAAGAACGCCGCCCTCCTCGCCGATCGCGATGCGCGGCTGGTGGTCGGGCTCCTTGGCAGGGCCGCTTGCGTCGCGTTTGCGGATGGTCAACATGGCGTCCTGTTTAGCCTGACGGGGCCGAGCTGTCGATTTGCCGACATCCTCCTTGTGCACAGCCGGAGCAGAAAAATATGGCGCGTGTCATTTCGGTCGAGGCCGAGCGCTTTCCGATAGCCGGGACCTTTACCATTTCGCGCGGCTCGAAGACCGAAGCGGAGGTGATTTCCTGCGCCATCACCGAAAACGGCCGTACAGGGCGCGGCGAATGCGTTCCTTACAAGCGCTATGGCGAGACCGTTGAGGGTGTGCGTGGCGCGATAGAGGCGATGCGCAGTGAGATCGCGCACGGCATCAGCCGCATCGCCCTGCTCGGTGCCATGCCTGCCGGCGCGGCACGCAACGCCATCGACTGCGCGCTCTGGGACCTGGAAGCGAAGATCAGCGGAACACCGGTGGCGCATACGATACGAACCGTTCCGTTACGACCGCTTGAGACGGCGTACACATTGTCGCTCGCCGAGCCGGAAGCGATGGCGGCGCAGGCCCGCGCCAACGCCCAGCGCCCGCTGCTCAAGGTCAAGATCGGCGGCGACAACGACATCGCCCGCATCCGCGCAGTGACGGCGGCGGCACCCGACAGCCGAATCATTCTTGATGCCAACGAAGGCTGGACGAACGACAACATCGTAGAAAACCTCGCCTTTGCCGCTGCGCAAGGTATCGCCTTGATCGAACAGCCGCTGCCGGCGGGACATGACGGTATTCTTCGCCACATCGCGCATCCGGTGCCGATCTGCGCCGACGAAAGCGTGCACGAGGCGAAGGATATTGGAGCGCTTGTCGGCCTCTACGACGCCATCAACATCAAGCTCGACAAATCCGGCGGCCTGACCGCAGCACTCGTGCTTCGCGACCGCGCCCGCGAACTGGGTCTTGGCGTTATGGTCGGCTGCATGGTCGGCACATCGCTTGCGATGGCGCCGGCCGTTCTGTTGGCGCAGGATGCCGATTTCGTCGATCTCGACGGTCCGTTGCTGCTAGCCCGCGACCGCATTCCCGGTCTCGTCTATCAAGGGTCGCTGGTGTCACCGCCCGAGCCGGCGCTGTGGGGCTGAACGCGCCGCAAGTCCGATCAGCGCCAGGCCCGTCAGGGCGATCGGGATCATGGCAAAGAAGCCGTTCGCGCCGAAGCGGTCGTAAAGAGGACCGGAAATGAGCGTCGCCACCGCCATGAAGAAGCCGTTGGAAAAATAGGCGATGCCTTGCGCCGCCCCGGTGCGTTCTTCCACGACCGTCTCACCGATCATCTTTTGCAGGCCGATCAGCACCAGCGCCACCGAAACCGCGTGCAGCGTCTGGATCGCGAAAAACCCGCCAACGCCAAGTCCAAGCGGCCAGATCAAAGGGAAGGCGATCCAGCGCACGATAGCGCCTGTCCCGGCAATCAGCATGATCGACACGATCGAGAAGGAGGCGAAAGCCCGAGTGAAGACGACGAACATGCATATCTCGGCGACGACGCCCCACCCCCAGAGCAGCCCAACAACCGAATCGCTGATGCCGATCGACTTCCAGTAGATCGACACGAAGCCGTAGAGAAACGCGTGGCTGGCGGTGATGACGCCGACCCCGGTCGAAAAATAAAGAAAATACGGGTTGAGGAGTTTTGATGCCGATTGCTGGATGTCGGCAGCCGAAAGCGGCGAGGCGCGGCGCGGGCGGCCGAGGCGCGGCGCAATCAGCCCGGCGGCTAGCGCGGCGCATAACGACACGAAGATGATCACCGGGACAGCCTGAGCACCGCTCGCCGACAAGATGAAACCGCCGGCGAGATTGGCACAGAGATAGGAGATCGAGCCCCATTTGCGCATGCCGGCGTAGTTCGAGCCGAAGCGGCGAACACCAGAAAGGGCGAGCGAATCGGCAATCGGCGAATGCGGCGTCCAAACGATCGTCAGCGCCAGGGATACGGCAAGTACCATTGCGTAGGTCGGCGGCAGGAGGTAGCCGGCGGACAGGATCAGCGATGCGGCGACCAGCGCAACATAGACATTGGCGCGATCGCTCGCTTTGTCTGCCAGCGCGGTAAGAAAAGGCGTCGTTGCCACACGCAGGAACATCGGCGCGGCGAGGATCACGGCTATCTGCTCGGCGTGGAACCCCTTGGCCTGCAGCCACAGGGGAAAATACGGCACATGCGTTCCGAGCGGCACGAAGAGCGTGAAGAAGATCAAGCTCATGCGCAGTTCGAAATGGCGTGGCTTGACGAGCTGTTCGGGCGAAAGCGGCGGCAGCGAGGACATTGACAGGCGATCCGTCGGCACGGCATTCAGCCGGGTCGGCCCACCACACCTGCCGCTGCATAACACGGCGAAAAAGTCGATGAAACCGCTGGACTAACCGATTGAAGCGAGGGCGGCCGGGTTTTGGTCAAGCCGCCTGGACTGCCCTGCCCTTGATGTCGATCGGCACGAGCACCTCGCCGCCGACCGGAGTCTCCGGCAGGACATGCGCCCAGTGCAGGATCTCCATCCGGCCGTCAAAATGCTCGACCACCGCCGTGCAGCTCTCCACCCAGTCGCCGGTGTTGATGTACTGCACGTCCTCGTAGCTTTCGATCGCGGCATGGTGGATATGCCCGCAGATCACGCCGTCGACGTGCGAGCGGCGCGCCTCCTCGGTCAGCACGGTCTGGAACGAGCCGATGAAATTCACCGCCTTCTTGACCTTGACCTTGGCCCAGGACGAGAACGACCAGTAAGGCAGGCCGAGCACCTGGCGCAGGCGCGTGATGATGCGGTTGACCAGCATCGCCGCGTCATAGGCGTAGTCGCCGAGATAGGCGAGCCAGCGCGCATTGTGGACGACGGTGTCGAACTGGTCGCCATGAATGACAAGAAGGCGTTTGCCATCGGCGGTCTCGTGGATGGCGCGGTCGGCGACGACAATGCCGCCGAAATGCACGCCCTGGAACTGGCGCGCGAACTCGTCGTGATTGCCGGCGATATAGGTGATGCTGGCGCCCTTGCGCGCCTTGCGCAGCAATTTCTGGACGACGTCATTGTGGCTCTGCGGCCAATGCCAGCTTCGTCTCAAGCGCCAGCCGTCGACGATGTCGCCGACGAGATAGATGATATCGGCATCGTGATGGCGCAGGAAATCGATCAGGAACTCGGCCTTCGCCGCTTTCGATCCGAGATGGACGTCGGAGATGAACATGCTGCGGAAAGTGCGGGGCTCTGCGCCGGACATCATTTGTCACCGTTGCTTTCGCGTGAGGCTATGCCCCGATTCATGCAACAACCGTATGACGGTTGCGATTGGTCCAGCCATCCGGATAGGTTGCCACGGCAATCAGAGGAGAAAATCACCATGGATCTCGGCATTCGCGGCAAGAAGGCCATCGTCTGCGCTTCGAGCAAAGGCTTGGGACGCGGCTGCGCCATGGCACTGGCGGAGGCAGGCTGCGATCTGGTCGTCAATGGCCGCAGCGCCGACGTGCTGGCCAAAACCGCCGCTGAACTGCGGGAGAAATTCGGCGTCAAGGTGACCGAGATCGTCGGCGACATATCCAAACCCGATGTCCAGCAGGCGCTGCTTGCCGCCTGCCCCGATCCCGACATCCTCGTCAACAACAATGGCGGTCCGCCGTTTCGCGATTTCCGCGCGCTCGACCGCGAAAAGATCCTCGAGGGCGTCACCCAGAACATGGTAACCCCTGTCGAACTGGTTCAGGCCGTGATCGACGGCATGGCGGCGCGCGGCTTCGGCCGCATCGTCAACATCACCTCGCTGTCCGTCTATGTGCCTATCCCCGGCCTCGACCTGTCGTCCGGCGCCCGCGCCGGCCTCACCTCGTTCCTCGCCGGCGTCGCGCGGACGGTGATCGACCGCAATGTGACGATCAACAACATGCTGCCGGGAAAACTCGACACCGACCGGCTGCGCGGCCCGCATGAACCCGGCTGTGTCGAGGATCCGGCGGCAGCTGCCGCGCGCAAGGCGCAAGCAGCAGCCAATGTTCCGGCCAAACGGCTCGGCACGCCGGAGGAATTCGGCCAGATCTGCGCCTTCCTGTGCTCGGTCCATGCCGGCTACCTGACCGGGCAGAACGTACCGGTCGACGGCGGCCTCTACGTCAGCGCGTTCTAGTGGTAGAATCCAAACGCTTGGTTACCCTCTGGACGGCGGAAGAACGACCCTTTGCGGTTGTTGGGTGCGAGCGCCGCATGATGCGATCTGACCTTCCTGACATTCGCAGAAGGGAGAATTCCTTTGCCAATGCATGCAAGCTAGCGAGCGAATCCGATACTCGCGATCCCAATTCCGCCCACCAGGATCAGGCTCAGGGCCCACACAGTGTCGAGATTGAACCAGCTTTGTGAGATGAACTTGGGTCCGAGCCATCGATAGACGGCAATGGCGATAACACCGCCGCTTACAATCATCGCGGCCGTATGGACCACGGAGACGGTGGTGGCGGTGATCAGATTACCGGCCATGAGCGTGGTAGCCGCCTGGTGTCCAACATCGAGATCGCCTGCCTGGCACAAGCCGAGATAAATCGGCACCAGCATCAGCCCGGCGCCATGCGCGGTGGCGGCCGCGAAAGACCACAAGGCCAATTGCGCCGGCGGGATACGGGCAAGAACACGCGGGTGGCGCCGGTTGATCAGGAGATAGATCCCGGCTGCGATCACAATCAACCCCGCCGCGATGCGAATCTGTCGTTCCCAGACGATGAGCGTCAGCATCGCGCCGAAGGGCAGCAGGATACCGATCATCGCCACAAAGTGGCCTATTGCCAAAAGGCCGAGCGCCCGAAACAATTCGCCGGCACGTCTGTCCAAAAGGCCGGCCGAAACGGCCAACGGCCAGCCCATGCCAGGATTGATGCCGTGATAAATGCCGCTGGCGACGACGGCCAGCCAGAGACCGGCCGTCGTCCACTCGCTCATCGCTTCATTGACCCGGGCAGTCGGTTACACCGACGGATAGCAGAACGAATCCGTCGAGCAATCGCCACCTTCCAGACGAATCTGGTGCGAGCGATACCCCTCGGGGAACTCGACATAAAAGTCCTTGTCCAGGGTGATTCCACCGTTCTCGCCGACATTGGCCTTGACCATGGCTGCCGGAATACCATCGCGATAGAACTGATCGTCCCAAGTCGAATACAGGGAGTTGGTCCAGTAAACGCGTTTGCCGTCGCGGCTGATCTCGACCATTTGCGGTCCGCCCCTGTAGTCGCCGCCGCCGGGATGCTTGGCCTTGCGCGTGATGCCGCCAATATGGATGGACCCTGCAAGCTTAGGCTTCATCGGATCGGTCACATCGTATTGGCGCATCTCGCCGGTGCCCCAGCAGGATACGTAGAGGAATCGGTCATCGAGCGACAGGTCGATGTCGGTTACTAGCGGCGGCACCGCCTCGAAGCCCTGAAGCAACGGCGGCAGGTCATCCTTGGCAGCTGCCTCGGGCGGGATGGTCGCCGTCTTTTCGCAATGGAATTTGCCGCCCTCGCGCCACCAGGTCCAGATCGATCCCTCGAGGTTTGTCGTGTCGACGACCACTCCAAGGAAACCGTATTCCTTGACCGGGTCATGGGCGGGGCGGACTTCCAGCGCCATCTGGTGGTTGGCGCCCAGATCGATGGTCTGCACGTTCCTGCGTTCGCGCAAATTCCAGAAATGCACCCGGTGTCCGTATTTGTTCGACAGGAGGTCTTCAGGCACGATGCCCTGCTCGAACTGGGGCGGAAGGGCCCACTCGCTCGACACCATGTAGTCGCGTGGCAGGTTCCACCAGAAATCATACTGCTTGTCCTGCGGCCCGCGATCGATCTCGTAGCGCCCGATGACGTCGAACGTCTGGCAATCCATGACAAAGATGCCGGGAGGTCCGTCGGTGCCGTCAGGGCCACCGCCCCCAAGCGTCGAGACATAAATACCTTCCGGACCGCAGTGAATCGTATGAGGCCTGGAATAGCCCGTCTTGGCAAACACTTCTTCTGGCTCGATGACCTTGTGTATCTTGGCCTTGGTCGGTCCGCCCTTGGTGTCGATGACGTAAATGCGCGAAGATCGAATACCGGGAATGATCAGAAAGCGGCGCTCGAGAAACGGGTGACCATTCAGCGGCGAAAGGGCCGAAGAGCACGCGTTCCAGCCGAAATGGTGAAACTCGTCGCCCTTGTTCGGCATTATCACGCTATGGACGACCTGGCCGTAGTCCTTCGACTTCGGGTTTACGTCAACTATGGCTAGTCCATCTGGCTGAGAGAAGTCGGGACTCAACATCAAAGTGTAGGCAAAATTTTCGACTGGCGCCTGCATTGCGAGCTTGGCAGTCGCGTGGAAAGTCGGGTCTGGCCGTACAGTCATTGTCGTCCTCCCTTGGCAGGTTAAGCAGTCCGACCGACAATCAGGGGCACGATCTGTGATGCGTTTGGATGTCCGCCGAAAACGTCGGGGCGCTTTGTTGTTCGCACGCTATTTCGTGCGACTTTTCGAAGAATCTCACGGATTTTGGAGAACTGCAATGTCGACTTGTTTCGCCGCAAGGCCTCTGTGAGCGACGAGCGCCACCAGACATTCGAACTGGGCGGCGTACCTCGCCGCAGCACCCCGCCTATCGCCCCAACATCTCAATGGCAGACCGCACAGGAGGGCGGGGGTGCAAGCCGCAAGCTCGCGCTTGCGACATATCACCTCTCGAAAAGCCTCGGCTGCATGCTAAGAGACTCAAAACACCAAACGGACTGAACTGAGGAGGCGGCCGTCATGACAGGCGAAAGCAAGAAGGCGGCCCGATCCGACCTCGACGAAGCGGCGCTCTATTTCCATAAGCACCCCCGTCCCGGAAAGCTTGAAATCCAGGCGACGAAGCCGCTGGGCAATCAGCGCGACCTGGCGCTTGCCTATTCGCCGGGCGTCGCCGCCCCCTGCCTTGAAATCCGCGACGACCCGGCAACCGCCGCCGACTATACAGCCCGCGCCAATCTGGTCGGAGTTGTCACCAACGGTTCGGCGGTGCTGGGCCTCGGGAACATCGGTCCGCTCGCCTCCAAGCCGGTGATGGAAGGCAAGGCGGTGCTGTTCAAGAAGTTCGCCGGCATCGATGTCTTCGACATCGAGATCGACGCACCGGGCATCGAGCGCATGGTCGAAACGATCTCGGCGCTGGAACCAACCTTCGGCGGCATCAACCTGGAAGACATCAAGGCGCCCGAATGCTTCGAAGTCGAGGAGCAGTTGAAAGCCCGCATGGGCATACCAGTCTTCCATGACGACCAGCACGGCACCGCCATCATCGTCGCCGCCGCCGTGCTCAACGGGCTGGAATTCGCCGGCAAGTCCATCTCGGACATCAAGATCGTCACGTCGGGCGCTGGTGCTGCGGCGCTTGCCTGCCTCAACCTGCTGGTCTCGCTCGGCGCGCGGGTCGAAAACATCTGGGTCACGGACCGGTTCGGCGTCGCCCATAAGGGCCGCGTCGAGGAGATGGACCGCTGGAAAGACCCTTATGTGAAGGACACCGAGGCGCGTACGCTGGCCGACGTTCTGCCCGGCGCCGACGTGTTTCTCGGCCTGTCTGCTGCCGGCGTGCTGAAGCCGGAATTGCTCCACCACATGGCGCCAAAGCCGCTGATCCTGGCGCTAGCCAATCCCAATCCCGAAATCATGCCGGAAGCAGCACGGGCGGCGCGGCCCGACGCGATGATCTGCACCGGCCGCTCCGATTTCCCCAATCAAGTCAATAACGTACTCTGTTTTCCTTACATCTTCCGTGGCGCGCTGGATTGCGGCGCAAGCGCCATCAACGAAGAGATGAAGATGGCTGCTGTGCGAGCGATTGCAGCGCTCGCCCGCGAAGAGCCGTCCGACGTTGCCGCGCGTGCCTATTCCGGCGAGACGCCGATCTTTGGTCCGGAGTTCCTGATCCCCTCGCCTTTCGATCCGCGGCTGATCCTGCGCATTGCCCCTGCTGTCGCCAAGGCAGCTTGCGAGACCGGCGTCGCGACCCGGCCGATCACCGATTTCGCCGCTTATATCGACAAGCTGAACCGCTTCGTCTTCCGCTCCGGCCTGGTCATGAAGCCGGTGTTCTCGATGGCCAAGACGTCGAGCGCCAAACGCGTCATCTATGCCGACGGCGAGGACGAGCGCGTGCTTCGCGCCGCCCAGGTCGTGCTCGAGGAAGGCATTGCCGAACCGATCCTGATCGGCCGCCCGCATGTCATCGAGGTGCGGCTGAAGCGCTACGGGCTGCGCATCAAGCCGGGCGTCGATTTCGGCTTGATCAACCCGGAAGACGATCCGCGTTACCGCCACTATGTCGACCTTTTGATCGAGCTTGCCGGCCGGCGTGGGGTGACGACGGAAGCCGCGCGCACCATGGTGCGCACCGACAATACGGTGATCGCGGCCCTTGCCCTGAAGCGCGGCGACGCCGACGCCATGGTCTGCGGGCTCGAAGGCCGTTTCGAGCGCCATTTGCGCAACGTAACGCTGATCATCGGGCCGCGCTCCGGCATTAGGGATCGCGACCTGTCGACGCTGTCCATGCTGATCTCGCAGCGCGGCATCATTTTCCTCACCGACACCCATGTCTCCGTCGATCCGACCGCCGAAGAAATTGCGGAAATGACCGTTTTGGCGGCCGAGGAAATTCAGCGTTTCGGCATTGAGCCCAAGGCAGCGCTGCTGTCGCATTCTGATTTCGGCTCCCGCGATTCGCCAAGCGCCATGAAGATGCGGCAGGCGGCGGCGATCCTGGCGCGCATCGCGCCCGACCTGCAATGCGACGGCGAGATGCATGCCGACTCGGCACTATCGGAGCAGCTGCGCCAACGCGTCTATCCGCATTCGCGGCTGAAGGGCGAAGCCAATCTGCTGGTGTTTCCCAATCTCGATTCGGCGAACATCACGCTGACCGCGCTGCGCACGATGATGGACGCGCTGCATGTCGGCCCGATCCTGCTCGGCACCGACAGCCCGGCGCACATATTGACACCGTCGGTCACCTCGCGCGGCGTCGTCAACATGACGGCACTGGCAGTGGTCGAAGCCGCGCATAAGGCGCAAGCCATCGTCGATCTGGGCTAGCGATGGGCCTTCTCAGACTGGCTTGAACCGGAAATGCCCTGTCTGCCTGAAGGCAAACAAAGTGTCCTCTTCTCTGGCGCCGCCGCCGATGTTGTGAATAACCAGCCTTCTTGTCGGCACCACAGTGGAGTGATTGGACGACACGATGGCAATATGCGACAGATTGCCGGGCAGCATCTGGGCGACGAGATCCCCAGGCCGATAATCGGCGGGGTCTTGGCTGACGGGCAAGGCAGCACCGCGCCGTTCGAAATAGACCGCAAGATCGGGCACACGGCGGTGGTCGATGTTGCTGTCGGGCGCCTTCAGGCCCCAAGCCTTCGGATAGGCGGCAAAATTGGCCCGCATATCCTCATGCACCAATTCTTGCAGGTCGAGATCGAAGGCGCGGGGATAGGCACGGATCACGACATCCGTGCACACACCCCGCTCAGGCTCAACGTCCCCGCCCGGATAGGCCAGGCGTGTATAGGTCGGATGGTAGAGCGTGGTGACGCCGATCTGCTCACGAGCGGCTTCGACCAATCTGGTGCCCCAATCCGGCGTGACAAGCTTTTCCTGCGCCATGGCGACCGGCATCGCCAGGCATAAAAGACCAAATTGCACCGCGGCTCGACGGGTAATCGAGGTCATCCCAAGCCTCCGGGCATTACTGAATCCAGGCGTTCTTCTCGGCGAATACGCCTTTTTCGTGCAACGCCAGGATGTCGCGGTTCTGGCCCTGTCCGAAAAGGCCGTGGGGGGTGGTCGGCATGACAGCCCTCGTCGTGATCGCGCACAGGCGCAAGCCATCGCCGATTTGAGCCGAAGCCGGAATCGGCGGTATGCTAAACGAACGGTTAACCGCGAGCGCGGTAGTTCTGAATGACAGGCAGGTGGAGGTCCGGAGGGATGACGGGCGCACATTGCAAGCTGACGCGGGCAGCCGCGCTGCTCGGCGTCCTGCTACTGTGCGGCATTGCCGTCACTCAGTCGCAGGCCGCTTCGCGCCTCTGCCGCCAGCTTGAAGCTGATCTTGCCGCCGCTTCTCGTGGTGGCGGCGGCAAGCCGGGCCTGCTCAGGAAATACGACGACGCGATCGTCCGGCAGCGCCAGCAGATTTCAAAAGCCGTCAGCCAGTCCAGCAGCGCCGGCTGCGGCTTTTCGCTGTCTCGCCGCAACGCCAACGCATGCGTGGCACTCGACGCCACCATCGATCGCATGGCTGCCAATCTCGACGCCTTGCAGGCCAAGCGCACTGAGCTTGCCGACGGTGGTTCGCGACGCGATCGCGCGCGCATATTGGCCTCGCTTGACGCCAATGGCTGCCACGATGATGCGGCGTCGACGCCCACACCGGTCCGCGAAGCCAGCCGTGAAAACGGCAACCGAAGCCTGCTCGACCAGCTTTTGGGCAGTGAACCTGGTGCGCCCGACCAGCCCGAAGAGCTCGACCAGGCTGAAGAGCTAAGTCAGCCGCGCAACATCCGCAGCATCCTCAACAACGCCGACGAGTTGGGCCAGCCGCGAGGCGAATTCCGCACCATGTGCGTGCGGACCTGCGACGGCTATTTCTTCCCGATGTCGAATGCTGCCTCGCTGGGCGATTTCGAGCGCGACCAGAAGAATTGCGAATCGAGCTGCCCCGGCACCGAGATGCAGGTTTTCTACACGCGCGGCATGAACGACGATTCGGCGTCGATGACGTCTTCAGTGACCGGCAGGCCTTATATCGAACTGTCGACGGCCTACCTCTACAAGCAATCCGACACGCCCCGGCCGCCGACCTGCGGCTGCAATGCCGTGCAGAATTTCCAGATTATCGCCGGCAACCCGCCAACCCCGGCACAATCCGAGGCGAGCGTGGAGACCACCCCGTTCATTCCGCTGCCGGTTGCCAAGCCTGATCCGGGCGCCGACCCGGAGACCTTGGCCAATTCGCAAGGCGGCCTCGACCGTGAGGCGATCAGACGGCTTGCCGCCAAACCTGTGCCCTCGCCGACGTCGCTGCCGCCGCCGGAGCAGCGCAAGGTCAGGGTCGTCGGGCCAACGTTCCTTCCCGACCCAGCAGCGGCAACAGATCTGCAAGCTCCGGACCGGAAGACTGTCCCGTAAGCGCCAGCCTGAGCGGCATGAACAGGGCCTTGCCCTTGCGGCCGCTCGCCGCTCGGATCTTGCCCGTCCAGTCCTTCCAGACAGTGCCGTTCCAAGGCTCTTCCGGCAGCAGCTCGAATGCCTGGCGAAGAAAGTCGCGGTCCTCGTCGGAAAACTCCGCCGGCTCCTCTGGACCGTCTCGAAGCGTACGCCACCAGATCGCCGCATCGGCCAGCCTGTCGAGATTGCCGCGCACCGCCAGCCAGAAAGGCTCGGCCTGTTCGCCGGAGATGCCGAGCACGATCAGCCGGTCGCGTGCCTCTGAAAACGGCATGTGGTGCAGCAGCGTGCGGTTGAGCACGAAGAGCTCGTCCGGGTCGAATTTGGCGGCGGATTTCGATGTTGCAGCCGGATCGAAGCGCTCGGCTAGCTCGGCCATCGCCGGCACCGCTATGACGTTTTCCGAGGTACCGACGAGCACCGCCAGCGAAGCCACCGCCATCGGCTCGATGCCGCTCTCACGCAGGCTCTGGATGGACAGCGCGCCGGTGCGCTTCGAAAGTCCCTCGCCTGATGCCGTTGTCAGGAGATTGTGGTGGCCGAACGCCGGCGGCTCCGCGCCAAGCGCTCGGAACAGGGCTATCTGAACGCCGGTATTGGTGACGTGGTCGTCGCCGCGAATGACATGGCTGACGCCCATGTCGATGTCGTCGACAACCGAAGGCAATGTATAGAGGTAGGTGCCGTCCTCACGCCGCAGAACCGGGTCTGAAAGCGAGGCGAGGTCGACGGTTTCTTCGCCGCGCACCAGGTCGTTCCAGTGGATTTCGGTGCGCTCCGGCTGCAACGGATCGCCGGTGAAGTTGGGCAGCAGAAAGCGCCAGTGCGGCCGCCGCCCATCGGCCTCATATTCCGCCACCTGCTCAGCTGTCAGCGTCAACGCCTCGCGGCCATAGACTGGCGGCAGGCCACGCGTGCGGCGCACCTTGCGCCTCAGGTCGAGCTCTTCGGGCGTCTCATAGCAAGCATAGACGAGGCGCGCCTCCTTCAGCCTCTCCAGTGCGGCATCGTAGATTTCCACGCGCCGCGACTGGTACTCCGTGGCGTCGGGGAAGATGCCCAGCCAATGCAGATCATACAGGATAGCGTCGGAAAACTCCTGCGTCGAACGGGCAACGTCGGTGTCGTCGAAGCGCTGGATGAAGCGGCCTTTGTTCTTGATGGCGAACAGCCAATTGAACAAAGCGGTGCGCGCATTGCCGATATGGATGCGGCCGGTCGGTGACGGGGCGAAACGGACGGTAACTGTCATGAGCGGGGCGTACCGGATGGTTTTGCTGTTGACAAGACGCGCCCCCGCGCTCGGCGGCAGACATAGAACATGACAAAGGCGAAGAAAAGACTGCAGCGCCCCCCCGGGTTAAAAACCGGGGGGGGCCGGGGCGGGAGATCAACACGCCGTTTGTGAAGTTAAGCGCCGGGGGGTGGGACCCGGGGGTTTTTAACAAATACGCGCCCCCCCGACCGATAAGG
>NZ_JAMYSV010000016.1:0-107290 GCF_040322115.1 Mesorhizobium sp. M0195
TTGTGGGGTTGGTGTTGTCTTCTTTTCCCCCTCGCCCCTACCGTCGGTGTGCTGTTGGGGGGCGCTTGGCTCGCCCTGCGCCCCGCCTCCCCGTTGCCCCCCCCCCGCGGCCGGATGAGGGGGACCCGTATGCGATAGCCCGCCCTGAGAAGCGGACCCGCGCCCGCCCCTCAAGCCCGCCTCGACTGCTCCGGCTCTCGACCGTTGAGCAGGCGCGCCTCGGCGCGCACCCGTTGCCGGTCGTCGATGAAGGCGGCCTGGATCGAAACGGCGGCGCCCGGCAGGCCATCGGCACGGCAGGCCTTGCAGATGAGGCGCCCCGAAAGCGCTGATAGCGGCGTCTCCGGCCTCACCCCATGCCGCTTGAGCTCGGCCGGCTTCCACCACCTGTTGCGGCCGCAGTCGATGCACTCGACGGCAATCGAGACAACATCGGCGATCGTCGCTTCCTTGCCCGCCAATGCCATGGCCACCCCCATCGTTGTTCCTGCTTTGTTCACATCATTATCGGTTTTTGGAGCGGAGTCGAGTCGGTTCCGCTTACATCAACGTGAAAGTTTCACTTGTTCAATTATTTGAGTTATGCTTATATCTGGCTGCGGGCTGGAATCGGCGCGAGCCACAGAACCGCGGCCGGCCGGCAGCAAGGGAGCGACGATGAACCCAGCCCAGTTCGCCCATGCCTGCGGCTATAGCGGCGACAGCCCGGCCATGCTTGCCGCTTTCGCGGCCATCCGCCAGGACGGCATCCGCAAGGCACGCCAGGGCCATCGCCAGCGCAAGGCGGCGATTGACCAGATGAAGCCGAGCGGCGTTCTGTTCCTGGCGGCGATCCGCCCGGCGCAGACAGCCGAGGAGGCACTCGAGGACGCCGCCCGCTTCCTGTCGATGTTCCGCAACATGCCGCGCTGGCGGCAGGAAAGGCGCGCCGCCGACCTCGCCCGTGCCAGACAGCAGCGCCTCTTCGCCCGCTTCTTCCGCCGCTACGGCCAGCGCCTCTGGGCGTTTGAGACCGCCTGAAGGCGCGGACCTCCCTTGCGGGTCAAAACGGATATTGCGAACGCCAAATCTACGCCGTATGTCCAGGCGATGAGCGAGATCGAATTCCGTGCCGCGCAGGCGCCCGACCTGCCGGCGATCGTTGCAATGCTTGCCGACGATGTGCTCGGTGCAGACCGGGAAGACCCATCCACGCCGCTTGCGCCACCCTATCTCGATGCCTTCAGCGCAATCGATGCCGATCCCAACCAGTTGCTGGCCGTGGCTGTCGAGGCCGGGCAAGTGGTCGGGACCCTGCAACTCACCTTCCTTCCGGGTATCTCCAGGAAGGGTGCCTGGCGCGGCCAGATCGAAGGCGTTCGCGTCGCCCGGCAATGGCGCTCGCGCGGCGTCGGCAAACTGATGGTCGAATGGGCGATTGAAACGTGCCGTTCGCGCAATTGCAGCTTCGTCCAACTCACCACGGACAAAGGTCGACGGGAGGCGCACGATTTTTACGAGCGCCTCGGTTTCACCGCCAGTCATCTCGGCTACAAGATGGCGCTGTAGGTTGCGGCGGCGGCCTCCGCGCTGCTTGACAATTCACCCGCAATGTTCTCTTTATGTTCCTATCATAACGCGAGACAATGCGGCGTTCGAGTGGCCGCGGGCGAACGGGCCGGATGGAAGCCAACATCCTCCACGCGGATCTGGATGCCTTCTATGCCTCGGTCGAACAATTGCTCGACCCGGCCTTGCGCGGCAAGCCGATTGCCGTCGGCGGCGGGGTCGTGCTTGCCGCATCCTATGAAGCCAAGGCGTTCGGCGTGCGCGGCGGTATGCCGGGACGGCGGGCGCGGGAACTCTGCCCGCAACTCATTTTCGTCGGCGGCCATTTCAAGGACTATCAGCGGCTGGGCGATGCGGCAATCAAGGTGCTCGGCGACTTCACGCCGGTGGTCGAGCGGATTTCGATCGACGAGGCCTTTGCCGACGTCGCCGGCTGCACCCACCTCTTCGGCTCGCCGGCTGAGATCGCCGGCAAGATACGCCGCCGCGTGCGGGCCGAGCTCGGCTTGCCGATCTCGGTCGGCGTGGCCCGCACCAAGCATCTGGCCAAGATCGCCTCACAGGTCGCAAAGCCGGACGGGCTGGTGGTGGTCGATCCGCGCCACGAGCTGGAGTTCCTGCACCACCTGCCGGTCGAGCTGATGTGGGGTGTCGGCCCGGTCACCAGGGAGCGGCTGGCCGGTATCGGCGTCGACACCATCGGCGAGTTGGCGAAGACCAACAGTGGTGCGCTGGAGCGCCTGCTCGGGCCGGCGGCGGGAGAGAAACTGAATGCGCTGGCGTGGAACCGCGATCCGCGCAAGCTTGAGACGCAGCGCCGGGCGCGCTCGGCCGGCGCGCAATCGGCGCTCGGCCGAAAACCGGCCGACGAGCAGGTCTTCGTCCCCGCCCTGCTGCATCTGGCCGACAGGGTCGCCACAAGGCTGCGGGCGAAATCCCGGCCCGGCCGCACGGTGACGGTTCGCGTCCGCTTTGCCGATTTGCGCTCGGTGACGCGCTCGATCACGCTCGATCAGCCGATATCGGCAACCGCCATGCTGGCCGAGATCGCCGAGGCGCTGGTCCGCAAGGTGCTCATCGATCATCCGCACGAAAAGACCATCTCGCTGCTGGCGATCGCCGTATCGCATCTGGAGCAGCATGCCGGCCTGCAACTGGAACTGCCGCTCGGGCTCGACGACGACCGCCGCCGCCCCGGTACCCGGAAGGGCGCGGCGCGCTGGACCGCTGATCGCGCCATCGACAAGATCCGCGACCGCTTCGGCTGGGAGGCGGTCGGCTACGCCTCGGTCGCGCTCGGACTACAGCGGTCGGTTCCCGACGCATTTCGGGAGCTGGCCGAGAAGGAATTGTGAGTTGCGCGGCGGCGGCGAAAAAAAGAAGAATTATCCGACAGGAGCCAGGGGCGATACGGCCGGCCCGTTCAAAGCCGTGCCGTCGACGGCAAAATGCGAGCCGTGGCAGGGGCAGTCCCAGCAGCGTTCCAATGAGTTCCAATGGACATGGCAACCGACATGAGTACATGCGGCCGAGCGCTTGTGGAGCGTGCCGTCCTCATCGCGAAAAGCCGCGACTTTGGTAAGCCCTTCGCGCACGATAGCGCCCTCTCCCGGCCGCAGCTTATCGGCGGAATCGATTTCGCCAGGCGCGACATACTCGGCAAAACTCCTGATCGCTGTCGCATTCTCCACCAAATAGTCGCCGATCGCGCGTGCCGTCTTGCGGGAGGGTTCGTAAAGTTCCCGCCAAGGGCTTTCCCCCTTCAGGATCAGGTCGGAAACCAATTGGCCGGCAACAACCCCATGGGTGATGCCCTGACCGGAATCGCCGGTGACCACGAAGACATGCCGGTTGCCGGGATTGCGGCCGATGAACCCGGCATGGTCGACGGTCTCCATCACCTGCCCGGACCATCGATTGGTTTCCGCGCCGATATCGGGCACCAATTTTTTGATCCAGTCCGCCAGGGCCGCGAAGCGGTTGTCGGCATCGTCGGCCTGCCCTGTCTTGTGGTCCTCACCACCGACGATCAGAAAGTTGGTTTTGCCTTCACCAGGCTGCAGGCGAACGTAGTGATAGGGATCCAGCGTGTCCCAATAGAGTGCATCCGGCAAAACGTCGCGCGCGATCTCGAACGACATCGCGTAGGTCCGATACGGCGCTTGCTTGGTGTGGAGCGCGACCCGATCGTTGATCGGCGAATTGGTGGCGACAACGGCCGATTTGGCAGACACGGCAAAGCCCGAGACCGTGCTTACGCGGACGCCGCCGTCGGTCTCCTCGACCTTGTCGACGATGGTCTCCGCATAAAGCGCGCCGCCGCGCGCGCGAATGCCCGCAGCCAGCCCGCGGAGATATTTGAGCGGGTGAAATGTCGCCTGATTGGCGTAGCGAACGACGGGCGCATCCGAAAACTCTGCAAGCGGCACACCCACGGTTTTCTCGACGTCGACACCGATCTTCAGAGCGGCGTCCAGTTCGCGCTCGATGACGGATTCCCGTCTGCCTGACGCCGGAAACAGAAAACCGTCGAGGCGGCGGAAGTCACACGCGATACCCTCCGCCTCCAGGATCGATTGGATACGGTCGATAGCGGCCGACTGGCTTTGGTAGTAAATCCGCGCCAGTTCCTCGCCGCGCAATTTGATCAGTTCCGAAAAATAGTCGTCGCAGATCGACGACAGATGCGCGGTGGTGCGTGCCGTCATGCCGCTTCCGATCCGGCCGCGATCGAGCACTGCCACCTTTTGCCCGGCGATCGCCAGTTCGTAGGAGACCGACAGTCCGGCAATGCCAGATCCGACGACCACCACATCGACCTGTTCACTCCGCTCGAGCGGAACCGCCTCAGGCGCGACTTCGGTTGCCGCCCAAAGCGATACAGTCCTTTCATCGCTGACATTCATGGCGGAACCTCCAGACGTGATAGCCGGTAAACGGGCGCGAGGGTTCAAAGTTCCTCGACGCCTGAATGCCTGCGTAAGCTTGACGGCACCGCCGGTCCGCCCCGACGCGTTGTGAGCCGGCCTGGCTGGGCGGTGCGATGCACTTTGGGTCAGGAGGTATCGTTTCCTGCAAATGCGAGATTCGAGGCAGCCCTGGTCGTCAGACCAAAAGCGTTGCGCCGCCCCAAGCGATCAGGGCGGTGCCGGCCGCCCGACCAACCACCGGCCGGCAGGAAACACCGGTTCGACGAGAACCCACGAAGGTCCGAAAATGCCCCAGAAGTGGGCGTTCGGCAGCGATCCGAGCAGCAACGATTTGGCAGAACCGGAAATCGGCATGGAATGTCGCAATCATCATCATGTCCCCGTCCAAGTTGTGGACACTTCCTTCTCAAAGGCGCACTCTTGGCATGCGAAACGCGAGCCAGAGTTTCGTCCAACGCTTCACATGCCTGACTTGCGTCGGTGATTGTCTGAGCCATCCGGATATTTCCGGGTTGGCAGACCTCACATTGTGTCGCCTATCCGTGATCAGGCTACGGCCGAAGGCACGTTGCAGCCCGTTCCGGATCAACTGGGAGGTAAACAACATGCCTGATTTTCAGCGCAGAGAACTTCTTGTTCAAGGAAGCGCGGCTCTTGCCGCAATTGCTGCTCTCTATACCTCGCGTCGGGCTTACGCTTTTCCAACACGGCCGAGCGAGGAAGTTATTCCATGGCTGGATCAGCTGACCGAAAATCCCGATCCGGTAGGTATCCAGAAGCAGCTTGTCTGGGAGGATTTGGATAGCTGGATAACGCCAAACGACAAGTTCTTCAGCATCTCGCATTTCAACCGACCAACGATCGACGAGAAGACATGGTCGATGGAAATCGGAGGCCTGGTCAAGAAGCCCTTAAAATTGACGCTCGCCGACATCAGGGCACGACCGCGGCAGGAGGTCGTTTTCACAGTGGAATGCTCGGGCAACCACGGGTTTCCCTTTTTCACCGGCGGCATCGGCAATGCCCGCTGGGCTGGGACGTCGCTCCCCCCGATCCTCGAGGAAGCCGGCGTTCTGGAGAAGGGCATCGAGGTCGTCTTTTTCGGTACTGACATAGGCGAGGTCGCAATACGCGACGTCAAGATGCGGCAGAACTTCGCCCGCAGCATGTCGCTCGCCGACGCGATGAACGCCGATAATCTCCTCTGCTATGAAATGAATGGAGCCGTCTTGCCGGCGCCCAATGGCTTCCCGGTACGGCTCATTGCGCCAGGCTGGTACGGGATCGCCAACGTCAAGTGGCTAAAGCGCATCGAGGTTCGCGATACGCGGTTCATGAGCCTTCTGATGGCCCGTGACTATGTCACCATCCGGGAGGAGGACCACAACGGCGAGACCGTATGGGCCGAGACGTCAGTCGGGCGAGCGCTGATAAAGTCCGCGCCTGCGAAGATTACCCGGAAAGACTCAGATTACCGCATCGTTGGGGCAGCCTGGGGGGCGCCGATCGACCGGGTCGAAGTGCAAATCGACCAGGGGCCTTGGGCACCAGCGACCATTGACCACAGTGAGGAGGCAGAACACGCCTGGAAAATTTGGTCCCTGGCTTGGGCAAATCCCTCTCCTGAAGAACACACGGTGACCTCGCGCGCGGTCAGCACCACGGGACAAATTCAACCGGCGATGGACGATCCCTTGATTGCCAAGAAACACACATACTGGGAGAGCAATGGCCAGGTGACGCGCCGCGTGCGTATCGGCTAGAGCATTTTGCAGCCAAATGGAATCATTTTGCGTCCGCATAAATGCGGCAAAACAAATAGTTAGAGCGGGTTACCGGTTCCAGGAGAGCCGGAACCGCTCTAAGAACTTGCTGCCATGTGGCAATTGCGTTTGGGTCAACCAGGAAGAGGCTGCCTGATCCGAAAGCTGGCGCCGCTCTATATCGAGCATGACGGCTGTGGGCCGTAGATCCTCTTCGCGACGATACCGCTCCCCGAAATCGGAAGCGGAACCCTTCAGCTTGGTGACCGAGGCGATGGCAGACTTGTCCGGTGGCGCAACCTTGGCCCCGTCGCCTCCGCGCGCCATCGCGGCAAGCCCCTCACCGCTCTATCGTACTGATCTCCGCATCGGGCAAGCACCAGGGTGCGTAGCGGAAATCGCGGATCTGGATGACCTCCTCGCCCGCCCATTCGACCAGCATGAAGCCGCGCACGGCGCCGTCCGGGTCCCCAGGGTTGCGGATGAGGATCGCCGGCCGGCCGTCGACAAAGCCCAGCGACAGCGCCCAATCGGTCGCGCGGTCGTAATTGCCGAAATAGGTCGACACCTCGGCCTTGCCGCGCAGGCGGACGCGGTTGACGACATCGAGCCGGACGTCCTCGGCGATCAGAGCCCTGACCGCGTCGAAGTCGCGCGCGTTGAACAGGTCGACATAGCGCCGCAGCCGGCGCTCGTCATCGGCGTCGAGCCTCGGCGCGAGCGCCTGCTCGGGCTGCAGCGCCAGCAGCTTGAGCTGCGCCCGCCCGCGATGCAGCGCGGCCTTGGTGGCGGCGAGCGTCGCGCCGGTGACTTCGCAGGTCTCGTGCAGGCTGAGGCCGAGCACGTCGACCAGGATCACGGCGCTGCGCTGCGGCACCGAAAGCTGCATGAAGGAGCGCAGGCCGGTCTGGGCGGCGAGCCGGCTGTCGGCGCTGCCGGAGGGATCCTCGATGACGCTCATGTCGGCCTCGGTCATGCGCGACCTTTCCCGATTGCGCCGCCGCAGATGATCCTGCGCGGCATTGTGGGCGATGCGAAACAGCCATTGCTCCGGCCGTTCGACCATCGCGCCGCCGTCGATCGCCTGTAGCGCCTTGATCAGCACCTCCTGGACGATATCCTCGCCGTCGATCACCGAGCCGGCCATGCGCGCGCAGTAACGATGCAGCCTTGGCCGCAACCCGACGAGCATCGCCTCCAAAGTCGCCCTGTTCATTTTCGGCGTACCGTCCCATTTCTGCGCGAGCGGCATGGCAGGCGCTACCCGGCTTTTTGATCCGCCAGCATACGGTAGTTGCCGATGACTTTGACAGGCGATCGCATTGCCGGGGTGGAGCGGCGCTGGGCGTGGTTTTCCGCAAACGCCTTGAAGGCCGCAAGCTCGGTCAGCGCCGACGAATCGCCGTCCTGACCGACGATGTGGACGAACGAACCATCGTCCAGCTCGAGCACGAGATAGCGCACCGTCGGCGGTGCCGCCTGGCCCAGCGCTTCGAACACTTTTTCGACCAGCGCGCGGTTATTGTCCAGGTCGGCTTGGTTCACACCATATCGAATGAGCGCATAGTTCATCGTCGTCTCCTGACTGGTTGGTATGAACGAAGGACGACCGGCCGCGCCGAAAAGATTCTCACTACCGAAGAATCTTTTCGGTTGCCCGCATCGTCTTTTCCGCGTGGGCGGCTGCGCGGCAGCCATCAAGCAGGAGAGACGATCATGCATATCCAGTTTGCCGAGCTTCCAGTGTTCGACCAGGACCGTGCCAAGGCGTTCTACACCAGGCATCTCGCCTGTCAGGTGCTGGCCGACCAGAAGACGGGCGATGGCGGCTGGCGCTGGATCGAGCTGGCGTTTCCGCATGCCGTGACGAACCTGCATTTCATCAGGCGCGCCGACGACACCCCCGCCGCGGAGCCGGTATTGGTGCTGGTCGACGAAAATGTCGGAGCAATGACCGCGGCGCTGAAGGCGGGCGGCGTCGAGATCGTCACCGAACCTCATGAGGCGCCGTGGCAGCCGGGCCGCACGGTGGCGGAGTTTCGCGACAGCGAAGGCAACCGCATGGTCCTCGCCAGCCGATAAGCCTCCGGAACCCTCTGTCCGGCGGGGCGTCGTACCTAGGTCCTACCTCCGGCCGGACCATCGGCCGTGCTTCCTTCGCATTATTATTTCGTGACCTCCGCGCGCCGGAACCTTCCCTTGCATCGGGCGTTCGGGCGCTGTATTCGCGATGCCTCATATTTAGGCAGGCGGAGGAAATGCGAATAAGGGCGGGTGGCAAAACAAACATGGGCCGGGGAGGAGCATCTTACCATGTCGAACCGTAAAATCGGAATGTCCCACAGTTTGGGGCTGCGCGTTGCTGACCTCAAAGCCAGAATGCGAAGCGCCCAGATCACCGAGCACGAGATGAAGACGTTTCAGAAAGTTGCCGCCATCATGGGAGGCGCCGAAGGCTCCCTGCGGCTGGATGCCGACGATCTGATCGCCGCATCCTTCCTTGCCGACCCTTAGAAGATCTCCCGCTACCCAGGTGAACGGGTGAACGCTGGTCAAATCCTATCGGGATTGAACCTGCGATTCTCGCCGGCGGAGCATCCGCCAGCCCAAGCCGCATGCCAGGAGGACGTTGGCCAGCGCTAGACCGGAAAGCGCGGCCAACGTCCCATGCGGGCCGAAGCGCTCCAGCAGCAATGCGCCGGCCGAGGGTGCCGCCGCCTGGGCGATCAGGCTCGGCATGGCGAGGCGACCCATTAGTCTCGCATAGCCGTTCGAGCCGAACAGCGCGAGCGGCAGCGTTCCCCGTGCGATGGATTCGAGGCCGATGCCCGCGCCATAGAAACCGAGCGCCACCGGGATGATTGGCATGCCGGCCCAGAGCGCCGAAACGCCGATCGCCACAAAGGCAACCGAGGCGAACTTGGTCAGGATCGGATGGTGGTAGCGCGCAATCATCATCTCGATAGCGCGCGCCGCCACCTGGGACGGGCCGACCAGAGCGCCGAGCCCGACGGCTGCGGCCAGCGCCATGCCGCTGCCCTGCAGGATGGTGAGCAGATGCACCGACAGCGTCGAGGAGATTACCGCCGCAAGCGTGAGGGTCGCGGCCAGAACGATCATGATCGACGGATCCATATTGTTTTCCAGGACCGGTGCCGCCTCCTTCAATTCTGGTTTGACTGCCGGTTGCGGCGCCGCGCGGGGCAGGATCACCAGATAGAGCGGAAGCGCAATTGCCAGCTGAAAGGCGGCGTAAACCAGGCAGGTGCCGCGCCAGCCGACCTCCCCCAGCAGCAAGGCTGAGATCGGCCAGCAGATCGTGCTCGCAAGACCGCCGAACAGCGTCAGCGCGGTGATGGCGGAGCGCGCGCCGTGGCCGTAGTGGCGGCCAAGCGTGGCGAAAGCGGCATCGTAGAGCCCCGCACCCATGCCCACTCCGATGATCAGCCAGGCGGCGATATAGGCCGCAAGGTTGGGAGCAAGGGCTAGCCCGATCTGGCCTACCCCGATGCATCCGGCGCTGAATGCCAGGACGTTGCGGCCGCCATGCCGCTCGATCGATGAACCGACGCGCGGAGAAATCAATCCCGCCATGAGCAAGCCGAGAGACAGCCCGCCGACAACCCATGCCAGCGGCCAGCCGGTATCGGAGGAGACCGCCGGTGCAATGACCGCGGGAAGATAGTAGGACGATCCCCACGCCATGATCTGCGTCAGGCCAAGCGTGGTTATGATCACGCCGCGGCTGCGCAGGACGGCCGTCGAAGGCGGCGAAAGGCTCATGCCGCGACGCTGCAACCGCAACCGTTTTTGCCAATCGTCTTCGCCTCGACATCGGCGACACAGCAGGCATCCGAAGCGGCGGGCGCCGGACCGCCGCAGCACCCCTTATCGACAGTACCGATCGTCGGCACGGTGCAGACGCCGGTCTCCGGCAGCACGAGCTGGACATTGTCGGCCGCCACCATGTCGCCGGCGATCGCTGCGGCGACGGAGCGGACCTGCTCATAGCCGGTCAGCAGCAGGAAAGTCGGCGCGCGGCCATAGCTCTTGATACCGACCGTATAGAACCCTTGCTCTGGATGGCTGAGCTCGCGGTGACCGTGCGGCGGCACGTCGCCGCAGGAGTGCTCGTTGGGATCGATCAGCGGCCCCAGTGCCTTGACGCTTTCCAGCCACGGATCGAGCTCGAGCCGAAGCTCGCGCGTCAGCGACAGATCGGGGCGTTGTCCGGTCGCGGCGATGATACGGTCGACCGGGCCAAGCGCCTGCAAGCCGTCCCTGGTCTGGCCTTCGACGACGAGCCGTCCGTCGGCATCGCGGATCGAAACAGCCGCAAAGCCCGTCACCAGCCTGACGCCGCCGCTCTCGGCGAGTTCGCGCACTTCGGCGCCGAGTTCGCCCCGTGCCGGCAATTGGTCGGCATCGCCGCCGCCATAGATGCGCACCAGATCGGTGCCGCGCGTTGTCCAGATGAAAGCCGTGCCGGCCTCCACATTTGCCAGGCTGGCGAGATCCAGCACCGCATTGGCGGCGGAATGGCCGGAGCCGGCGACCAGCGTCGTCTTCCCCGCATAAAGGCTGCGATCGCGGCTGAGAATATCGGGTATGCCGTAGGCGATGCGGTCGGCAAATTCGGCTTCGCCTTCTGCAGGAATTCCGCCGGCGCCGAGCGGGTTCGGCATCTGCCAGGTTCCCGACGCATCGATGACGGCGCGGGCGCTGTCGCGCCTGGCGCCGGTGGAGGTTTCGACCACCAGCATGAACGGCCGGTTTTCGCGCTCCTTGCTCAGCACCTTGTCGGCGCCCCAGCGCGAAATGCCGACGACGCGGGCGCCGATTTCGATCGACGGCGACAATTGCGGAAGCTTTGCAAGCGGCTCGAGATAGTCCGCGACGAGGTCGTCCGCGGTCGGGAATGCCTCGGGCTCGCGCATCCGCCAGCCATGCGCCTCGAGCAGGTCTCTGGCCGCCCGATCGACGCAATAGCGCCAAGGCGTGAACACCCGGACATGGCCCCAACCCCTGAGATTGGATGCAACCGCATTGCCGGCTTCATAGACTTTGACAGGAACGCCCTGCGCGATGAGGTGGACCGCTGCCGCCAGACCGACCGGCCCGGCGCCGATCACCGCCACAGGGAGTTTTTCGATCGTATCCATATCTTCCATCCTTCCGGTAATTTCGAATTATAATGCCAAAAAAATCACGCCGCCGTTTTGGCGACCGCTTCCGCCGATGCCGGCGCACAGGTGCCGTCGGCGCAGCATTCGTCCGCGAGGTATCCGATGAGCCCGTTCATGGCGGGATAGTTGGCCCGGCAGATCAGCGTGGTCGCCTGGCGCTCCTGCGTTACCAGGCCGGTGTCGACCAGCCGCTTGAGGTGATGCGACAGCGTCGAGGCGGCGATGCCGAGCCTGTCCTGGATGCGCCCGACCGGCAGCCCCTCATCGCCGGCTCGCACCAGCGTCCGATAGAGCTGCAACCGCGTCGGGTTGCCGAGGGCTTCAAGTTGCGCGGCTGCTTTTTCGAGTTTCATGGAAATAAGCTATTTCCAGAATCGCTGCACGTCAAGAGAATTTCGACAAAGATCGAAATAAGACGATATCTAGCCGACGCGCTTACCGCTGGCGTCGATGACGACCTCGCCGTCCTCCTTGGTGAACGGGCCGATATCCGGATTGGGCAGGATATCGAGCACCGCTTCGGAGGGTCGGGCGAGCATGGTGCCGAGCGGCGTCACCACGATAGGCCGGTTGATCAGGATCGGATGCGCCAGCATGAAATCGAGGATCTCGTCGTCGCTCCACTTGGGGTCGCCCAGGCCGAGTTCGCCATAGGGCGTGCCCTTCTCTCGTAGCAATTGGCGCGGCGTCATGCCCATCGCCGCGATCAGCTCGACGAGTTTTTGCCGCGATGGCGGGTTCTTCAGATATTCGATCACCTCCGGCTCCTCGCCGGACTGCCTGATCATGGCCAGCGTGTTGCGCGAGGTGCCGCAATCGGGGTTGTGGTAGATGGTGATGGTCATTGCGCAGCTTTCATCTGTCGGACTGGTTTCGGTTGGACGAGCAGCCACCCTGCCAATGCCATGGCCAGCAACGCGCCCAAAAGCTCGGCGGCGATGAACCCCGCCAGATCGGCGGGGCGGATCCCGGCAAACGTGTTGGAGAACGCACGGGCGATGGCGACGGCCGGATTGGCGAAGGATGTCGACGCGGTGAACCAATAGGCGGCGGTGATATAGAGCCCGACCAGCCAGGGGATCGAATCCGGACGTGAGCGCAGGCCGGCGAGGATGGTGAAGACCAGCCCGAAGGCGGCAACCAGCTCCGCAATCCATTGCCCGCTTCCGGTCCGCACCGTCGCCGACACTTGCGGGATCGGCAGTTCGAACATCGCATGCGCGAGCAACGTTCCGGCGATGCCGCCGGCAATCTGGGCGGCGACGTAAGCAAGCGCTGCGTTCGTTTCGATCTCGCGTCGAAGCGCGAATACCAGCGTCACCGCCGGGTTGAAGTGCGCTCCGGATATCGGCCCGAATATGGTGATGAGCACGACCAGGATCGCCCCGGTCGGCAAGGTGTTGCCGAGCAGGGAGACGGCGACATCATTGCTCAGCCTGTCAGCCATGATGCCGGAACCGACCACGGTGGCGACCAGCAGAGCTGTGCCGAGGGCTTCGGCGGCAAGGCGGCGGGAAAGATTGGCCATGATGCTCAGCCGGCCTTCGGCAGATTGCGGCCGATTTCATCGAGGCGCTTCTGCAGCGCAAGTCTGTCGACCGCATTGATCGGCAGGCTGACAAAGATCGAAATTCGGTTGTTGAGCATGCGGTACGCTTCGGCGAAGGCGAGATGCCTTTCCGCCTCGGTGCCTTCGACGGCTGCAGGATCAGGTACGCCCCAATGCGCCGTCATCGGTTGCGCGGGCCAGACAGGGCAGGACTCGTTCGCAGCATTGTCGCAGACCGTGACGACGAAGTTCATCTCCGGGGCTCCGGGCACGGCAAACTCTTGCCAGTCCTTCGAACGGGCAAAGGACGTATCGTAGTTGAGGCTTTTTAAAAGCTGGAGGGCATAGGGATGAACCTCTCCCTTCGGATGCGACCCAGCCGAATAGGCCTTGAACTTGCCGGCGCCGACGCGGTTCAGGATCGCCTCGGCGAGGATCGATCTTGCCGAATTGCCGGTGCAGAGAAAAAGAACATTGTATGGCTCGCTCATGGCGTACCCTCCCTTCTAGCAGTTGCAGGTCACGGCCTGGATGACCGGCTGGCAAAGTTCCGGCGCGCCATTGCAGCAATCCTCCATGAGGTAGGCCAGCAGATCGCGAAAGCCGGTCATATCGGCGAAGTAGCGCACGCTGCGGCCCTCTCGTTCGGTCCGCACCAGGCCGGCATGCGACAGGACCTTGAGATGGGCCGACATCGTATTCGGCAACGCGGCGAGCCGTGAGGCGATCTCGCCCGCAGCTACGCCCTCGGCGCCGGCCCGCACCAAAAGCCGAAAAACGTCCAGCCGGGTCTCCTGGCCGAGCGCGGCAAGTGCCGAAAGGGCGAGTTTCTTGTCCATATTTCCAGATTTCCAGAAATGGAGAATAGAGTCAACGCGCCTATGCCGGTGACGGCCCGCCTAGCTTATCAGCCAGGCACTGTGGCGGCGACCGCATCAGCGCGTCCAAGGCTTGCGACCGTTTTTCTGACCCGCTGCAGATGCGCCTGGCGTCCGGCGGCCGAGACGCTGTCCATCCGGTAGAGCGCCAGGAATTTGGTCCGGCACAGCGGATGGCAGACGGAGCGGAAGCCGCGCAGCAGGGTTCGCCGGCCGGGCTGCCCCATGATCCACGACATCAGCGGCGTGGCACCGCATGTGGTCATCGCCATCACCCGGCGTATGTGCCGCAATTTGGGCCGCGGACCGCGTCGTGCGGTCGGCATCTCGAAAGCGAAGCCCGGCACCAGCACGCGCTCCAGCCAGCCTTTCAGCATCGCCGGCACGCCATACCACCAGGTCGGGTAAATGAAGACGACCGCCTCCGCCCAGAGCAGCTCCTGCGCATGTTCGTGCACGGGTTGCAGGTTCGCCGCCTTGTCGTGGTAGCCGCGCCACTCCTGCGTGCGCATGACTGGATCGAAGCCGGTCGCATAGAGGTCGAGCAGGTGGACCTGATGGCCGCGATCGGCAAGCGTCTCCAGCACCATATCGCGGACGGCGCCATTGAAGCTGTCCGTGCAGGGATGGCAATAGACGACGAGGACCTTCATCTTGCGCTCAGCCCGGTCGGTCACGAGAGGATCGCGGTGGTGCCTGCAGGCGCGTCGCATGCAAACAAGCCACCCGCAGACATAGTCGATCAGCTGTTTTCATGCGAAGCCCCCCAGCCCGTATCAAGACGCAACAGCTCCAGTCACGTCAAGGCCCGCTCGTTCGCTCAAAGAAAATTGCGCAGACATGGGCTTGCCGGAGGGCGCTGTCCCGGCCCTTCTGTCCCGCAAGCCGTCCGGTCCTTCAGTCGCCCATAAGCATTGCTTTCAGAGCATCCGCACCTAGCTTCAGGGCGTATCCAAACCTCGGGAGAAAAAGATGCAGACAGGAAAACTGAGCGGCAAGATGGCCTTGGTGACTGGTGCCTCCTCAGGCATCGGCGAGGCCACCGCCTTGGGGTTGGCGGCCGAGGGCGCCACGCTGGTGATTGCTGCGCGGCGCACCGAGCGCCTGGACAAGCTGGCGAGGCGGATCCGTGAGACCGGCAGTGCGGCGCTGCCGATTGTCGTCGACGTCACCGACGAGACGCAAGCCACGGCGATGGTCGAACGGGTCCAGCAGGAGTACGGCCGGCTCGACATTCTGCTTGCGGTTGCAGGCGTCGGCGTCGCCGCGCCGTTCCGCAACACGACGCCGGAAGAGTACCGCCGGATGGTCGACGTCAACATTCTCGGGCTGCTTTATCCGATCCATGCGGCACTGCCCTCGATGCAGCGGCAAGGCGCCGGCCACATCGTCGTCGTCTCGTCCGGCACCGGCCGTTATATCCACCCTTCGGTGGTCTATTCCGGCACCAAGCACGCGGTGAGCGCGATGGCGGAATCGCTGCGCCGCGAGATCGGCAAGGACGGTATCCGCGTCACCTGCATCGAGCCCGGCGCCGTCAAGACCGAGTTCACCCGGAATATGCGCGCCGATGTGCGCCAAGCGGTCGAGCAAAGGCTGGGCGACATGGAGCAGCTGGAAAGCGAGGACATCGCCGCCGCCATCTTGTACGCGGTGACCCAGCCGCCACGGGTCAACGTCAACATCCTGACCCTCTATCCGACCGAGCAGGCGTGAGGGCCGCAAAGGTGGTACCCTGCCGCCCCCGCAGCCCTGCAGCATCATCCGCCGGTCATCAGCGCGAACACAAGCTGCCGCAGCTTGCCGCCCGGGCCGAATTCGACCCGGTCGAAATCGCGGCTCGCCTGCCGCTGTGCCTGCGAAATTCCGGCGAGACGTCTCGTAACTTCGGTCCTGATCTTGCTGCAGCCACGGTCATCGGCGACGGTCAGGCCGATGGTGGCCGCCTCGATCTTATGCACCATGTCGATGATGCTGGCGCCATGCACCTTCTCGTGGGCGGCAAGGCCGGCTGAGAAGATCTCCCAGTTCTTCTGGATTGCGCCCGGCAGCCGCGCAGCCGGCTTCGGCAAGGTGTAGGTGATGATCAGCTTCGGTCGCGCCGACACCAGTACGCAGGCGTCGCCTTGCGGCTGGTAGTCCCTCACCCAGGTCAGCTTGAAATTGGTATGCGCGATGACCCGGCGCTCGCCGAGCAGCGGCCCGCGCCCGCCGATCGAGGCATAGAGCTCCGGGCCAGACTGCCCCGAGATGGCATAGGTCTCGACCTTCTCGACCGCCTGCCAGCCGGCATGCGCCAGCGATGTCGGCAGAAAGGCGAGCAACAGGCAAAGGCGAACGGCTGTTTTCATGCAAGTCCTCGCAGCCGCCGTGATCGATGCAAGTGGCGAGCAGTTCCCTTCCGTGGACACAGCCGGCAGCCGGCTATGCTGGGATGCTCGTATACAAGAATCCACAGGTAACGCCATGTCGCCGCGACCGAACATTGCCGGGCAACGCCCTGCCCCCGGAACCCAGCCTCCCGGTGTCAGCCTGCCGCGCGCTGTCTAACTTGGCCTGTGCTCGCGCAAGTCGGAGTGCGTTATCGCTTCTAGCGACGCCTGAATGCTTCGAGTCGGGGTTGACATTCTGTGAAGGTGCGCCGGTTGCCGCCGCCCGCGAACGCTGCCATCACCTCTCCGATCAACTTGCCGCCAACTTCCCATGCGCATGCGTTCGGTCGGCGAGCGTTTCGATCACGCGACACTCGCCGACCCGCCCGCAGGCGCATTCCTCGACCATCTTCCGCAATTCCCTGCGCAGAGCCTTGAGACTGGCGATGCGCTTCTCCACCTCGACCAGCCGCGCCTTCGCGATCTCGTCGGCGCGGGCGCATGATTGATCCGGATCATCCTGCAGCGAAAGCAGCATACGGATCGCATCAACCTCGAAGCCGAGTTCTCGCGCGTGCCGGATGAAGGCAAGCCGCGCTACTGCCCTCCTTCCATAGCGTCGCTGCTTTCCTTCGGTTCGACCCGTTTCGGGCAACAGGCCAATTTGCTCGTAGTAGCGGATCGTCGGTATTTTCACCTCCGCGCGACGAGACAATTCACCGATCGACAAATCCATAAAAAGCCTCTTGAACCTCTAGCCACTAGAGATCCTACAGTGTCTTCATTGAGGAGTCACCCATGTCTGAAGCTTGCTGCGATCATAAAACCAAAAGCTGTGCGGGACCGCCGCCGCTGGTTCTGCCGGCGAAGCTGCACGGTCATTCGCATGATCGTGCAGCGGAAGCCTCATGCTGTTCGGGCGGCGTGCCGGTCTTTGACGGCATGAACCCGCGCTACAAGCGTGTGCTGTGGACGGTCATCGCTATTAATGCGGCCATGTTCCTGACCGAAATGACTGCCGGCTCACTTGCCGGTTCTCAGGCGCTGAAGGCCGACGCGCTGGATTTCCTCGCCGACACCCTCACCTATGGGCTGAGCCTCGCGGTCATCGGCGCGAGCTTGAGGACGCGCGCAACGGCTGCGCTGCTCAAGGGTCTGTCGCTCAGCCTGATGGCGCTTTGGGTTTTCGGCTCGACCGTCTATCAAACGCTGATCCTCGGCGTACCCAGCGCGGAAATCATGGGCATCATCGGCTTTCTGGCCCTTGCCGCCAATCTTGCTTCCGTTGGTTTTCTGATGCCCTACAAGGATGGTGACGCGAATGTCCGCTCGGTTTGGCTGCGCTCGCGCAATGACGCGATCGGCAACATGGTGGTGATGGCCGCAGCTGTCGGCGTCTGGAGTACGTCAAGCGCATGGCCGGATCTGGCCGTCGCCGCACTTATGGCCGGTATCTTTCTAACCTCATCGGTGCAAATCCTGCGGCAGGCCTGGAGCGAATACCGCGAAGGCGCACCAGACCGAACGACTGTGCCTGCCGAATGATCTGTTGGTTATGTGGGCAAGAGCGGATGTCCAGGATACCCGTCTCGTTGTCTGTAATCGGGTCACGGAGCGACGCTTTGTGAAAGCGCCGCTCCCTGTCTTCTGCACGATCCCCGCCTGATCACGCACGCTGCCGGAAAGGGCGACGTCTCCGACGGTGATCGTGACCAGGTCGCAACCCCGCAGCTTGCTGTCGATGGCAAGATTGAACAGCGCAAGATCGCGTTCCGCACCTGATACTGCAGTCGCGTTCGGATGCTCCAGACCTCTCGTGCCTTGGGCGGAGGCTTCTGACGACGATGTGACCCGTGTTCCAACTGCGCATGGTTCTTCTCCTATGCCGCCCTCCACAGCCGCAGCGCCCGATGCGGGCCTGCGAAATTGCAACGTCTAACCTGGAGCCGCCTCCCAGGATTCTGTTCGGAAGGTTACCGACTTGCGCCGCGTCCGATGAAGTGGACCACGCAATGCGCGCAGTCGCGCCATTCGCTGCGCCTCTAAAAAGCGAAGGGCTCAAGTCGACCAAGGAACGCCCATCTGGAGCATAAATCGACTTCGCCGCTGGGTCGCCCCCACGGATGAGGCGACCCACTGTTCCGCGGCGCTCGAGACGGCTCGCGAAACGGACGACCCGCAGATGAATTTTCGTGTTATGATGAGCTTGCAACACGCGTAATCTCGACCTCGGCAATATGGCAGAGGTCGAAAGCTATTGCCTTGGCACAGGAAGCTTTCGCCCCCGGCAACTTGATCGCCTCCGAAACGCTGGGTGTGCTGCTTTCCCTGACTGACCCAGGGCGAGGAGGTTGTCCATGTCCACGAGTAGTGTTGACCGCCCGCTGCAGCCGGGCGACCGGGCACCGAATGTTGTGCTCAATGCGATCTCACGCGAAGGCAAGATCGCGCTCGATGATTTTCGAGGCCGTAGCCCGTTGTTGATCGGTTTATTCCGAGGCCTGCACTGTCCGTTCTGCCGGCGCCATGTCGCGGCGATGGCGCAACTTAAGCCGGCCCTGCGTGAGAAAGGCGTCGAATGCCTGGCGGTGGTCAATACGCCAGTCGAGCGGGCGCGGCTCTATTTCCGTTACCACCCGGCACCCGATCTTCTCGCCGCATCCGACCCGGAGCGGGCCTCGCACCGTGCCTTCGGCTTGCGCGAGGTCGGGATGGAAACGGTCATGGCGATACCGTTCCATCTCCCGGGCGAGTTGCCCGAGCCTATGGACGTCATGGCAATGAATGAATTTCTTAACAAGAAGGAAGGTTATGAGATTACGGAAGTCGATCAGCAGGCGATGGCTTCCAGCCAGGCGCAGCTTGTCGGCCAGTTCCTAATCGACCGGGCGGGCATCGTACGCTGGAACTTCACTGAAGTTCTGGAGGATGGCCTCAACACCTTCAGAGCGCCGAATCCCGAGGAATTGATCTCGGCAGCTTCCGAAGTTGCACATACTTAGGCTGCGGAACCAGGCTGCTGAAAGCTCGCTCGACGAGCACCGAACTGTGGTGATTTTGGATTCAACCATCATCGAGATGCTCAGGCGCGGAGGGCTAACGGCCGGCTGGCGTGCCGTCCAAGTGGTACAGCGCGTGGTCCAGGCGGAGTGGCGCATGGTCGTCTTCGATCCCCATCAATGGTTTGCTGCCCGGGTGTGTACCCGGCGCGTTTACCTGAGGTGTCGCCCGGTGTCGGGCGGCAGCATCGGGAAGATTTCTGGGCGCGTTGACAGCGCACGGCGCTGAGCGGATCAAGATGGATCCGGCCCGGTCTTCTGCTCAACATTGCCGAAAGCTTGCGCCGCAAAGGGGGATCGCTGGTTGCTAGCGGGCGGCGAGCTTGTCGGACCGTTTGCAATACAAGCGGACGCCGACGGGCACGATCTCATAGCCGGCGTTGTTCAACTGGAGCTTCATCTCCTCGAAATGCCGCTTTGAGCCGCTGACGATCGATTCAGGCGTGTAGTCCCAGCCGTTGCGGGCGGCATTGGCCAGGATGTCGGCGTAGAGTCGCATGCTCGTGATTTTCACATCCGATTCCAGCACCTGCCTGCATCCTCTTGCGAACGACGGCGACGGGGCCGCCGAAGAACTCAAAATCGTGCATGCAATAACGACCGAAACGGTACGCATGGAAGCCCTCCCCTGACTACAGCTGTTGCTGCGGGCGATCTTGCAGTTTGTGCGTCAGCGGCGGCATCGGGCAGATGCAGTATTCGACCCCCTGCATTTGTAGTATTCTTCCGCTGGGGATGGGGTTCCAGCATGATGCTCAACGACGCTTCGAAAGCGCAGGCGCTCGACGCCTTGTCGGGTCGCGAGCGCGCGGTTGCGGAAAAATTCGCGTCCGGTATGACTTACCGTGAAATCGGCAAGGCGCTTTTCATTGCCCCGACCACAGTTCGCACTCACCTTGCGAGCATCTACGAAAAGCTCGGCGTACGGACCAAGATCGGGCTTGCGACCTACTTTAGCGGTATCCCGCGCGCGTCGCAGGAAGCGCTTTTGCCTTTGTCCGAAGCCCCGCCAGCGCTTGCCATATTCCCGATTGAATGCCTCAATTCCGAAGAGCGATGGCGTCGCTTTGCCGATGGCCTGTCGTCGGACATCACCATCGACCTGGCGCGCTACGCAGGCCTGCCTGTCATAGCCTTTCACACGATGAAATCACTGGGCAGCAAGCCGGCCGATTTTGCCGCGGACGGTAAGACGCTCGGCGTCACCTATATAGTTTCGGGCCGGTTGCGCGCCGACGACCAGAGGGTTCGCTTGACGATAGAGCTTGCCGATGCTCGTAACGGCGTCAGCCTGTGGAGGGAGCGCTACGACCGGCCTGTCGAGGACATTTTCCAGCTGCAGGACAGCCTGACCGAAAGCATCATCAATGTGTTTGCCGGCAGTTACGGAACCCTCGCTACCGTCGGCCGCAACGCGGTTCGCCGCAAGCCGCCGGCCAGCCTGCGCGCCTATGATTGCTATCTGCTCGGTGTAGAACAGCACACGACGTTCAGCCGCGCCGGCAATGCGGCGGCGATCCGTCTGTTTTTACGAGCGCTGGAGCTTGACCCCACTTTCGCCAACTGCTGGGCCGAACTCGCCTATGCCTATTCGATCGAGGCCTGCAACGGCTTTGGCGACGACGTGCTGACCTCGATCGAGAACTGGCGGACGGCGGCCGAAAACGCACTGCGCCTCGACCCGACGGACAGTTGCGCCCACGCGTGCCTTGGCAACCTCAGAGCATGCCTTGGCGATCTCGAAGGAGCGGAGAGCGCCCACCGGCGCGCTCTCGAATACGGCTTCAATCATGCCGGCATATTGCCGCTACTTGCCGGCAGCAAGGCGCTTGTCGTTGGCGATCCGGCCGAGGCAATTCCGCTCATCGAGCGTGCCATGCGGCTTAACCCACTGGCCCCGCCCTGGTATTTCGGCATGCAGGGCCGCATTCTGTTCGCCGCCGGCAGACACCGGCAAGCCATTGCAGCGCTCCGCCGGAGTTCGCCGGAGTCGCCGGACGTGCTGATGTTTCTCGCGCTCGCGCATGCGGCCACGAGTGAGGCCGGCGAAGCGGCCAGGTTTGCCGCCCGTTTGAAAGCCGAATTCCCCGAATTTTCGGTCGAACGCTTCATCACTGCCTATCCCGTGACCAATCCGGATGCCGTGCTGGCCATACGCGACGCCGCAAGGCTGGCAAGGCTCATCTAACAGGGCCGCATGCATCCGAGGCGACATTCCAGTCCTTGCGTGGACACAGTCGGCAGCCGGTTATACTGGAAACGCGTAACGAGAACCAACGCCATGTCGCCGCGACCGATCATTGCCCGGCAGCGCCCTGCCCCCGGGACCCAACCTCCCGGCGTCAGCCTCTGTCGCGCGTTGTCGAAGCTTGGCCTTTGCTCGCGCAAGCAGGCCGAGCTTCTGGTTGCCGAGGGCCGCGTGCGGGTCGCCGGCAAGATCGTGCGCAACGGCTCGATGCGCGTCGATCCAGGCCGCGACCGCATCGAGGTCGACGGCCGCCGCGTCGCCGCCGAGCGCAAGGTCTATCTGATGCTCAACAAGCCGCGTGGGCTGGTCACCACGCGTGTCGACCCGCAGGACCGCGGCACCGTCTATGATTGCCTGGCCGGGCTCGACCTGCCTTTCGTCTCGCCCGTCGGCCGCCTCGACAAGGCCAGCGAAGGCCTGCTGTTGATGACCAACGACACGCGCCTCGCGCAGCGCCTGCTCGACCCCGCCTCGCATGTCGCCAAGACCTATCACGTGCAGATCGGCGCCCTGCCCGACGAGGCCATGCTGGCGCGGTTGCGCGCCGGCGCGACAGTCGACGGCGAATTGCTGACGGCCCGCTCGATCGAGCTGCTGCGCGGCGGCACCAGCACCGCCTGGCTGGAAATCGTGCTCGACGAGGGCCGCAACCGCCATATCCGCCGGCTGCTCGCCGCCCACAACGTCGAGGTGCTGCGCCTGGTCCGGATCGCGATCGGATCTCTGCAACTCGGCGACCTTGCCAAGGGCAAGGTACGCCATCTGACCGCCGAAGAGCTGGCGCTGCTTCGGGCCTGAGCGACCAGGCACTGGAGACCCGTCGAACCGAAGCGGCAATTGACATTTGCATCTCCGTTTCATATTTTCCATTTGTGAAACCGAAATGCGCCGATGCAGTCAAAGTGTCAGGCTGACACGCATGGGCGAAGCTGGCTTGGAAGCCGGAGAGAAAATATGGCTACGGCGTTGCGGACGGTTCCCAGATTCCTGGACGAATTGGGCACGTTTGGCGGTCTCAAGGGAACCGATATTGCAAACATCACCGACGTGTCCAAGGCCACGGTTTCGAGGTGGAAGGCCGGCGACATCAAGCCCCAGCCACGCAGCGAGCTCATTCTATCGGATCTGCACTATATCGTCGGCCGACTGCAGGAATTCTACGAGCCAAGCGATATCCGCACCTGGCTTTACGCTCGCCACCCGCAATTGAACGGTGAAAGGGCGATAGATCTCATTCACGACGACCGTGCTCTCGACGTGCTCAAAGTCATCGATCGGCTTGAGAACGAGGTCTTTCTCTAGTTGGCGATCGCCGGGCGGAAACGACGCGATAGCCGGCTCATCGACGCTATCGAGGCAATAGTTCCGGTCGAATACTCCGGAACGGTTTGGCGTGTCGTGCGCCAGGGCCGCAGCCCGATCCAATGCTCGAGCTCCGGTGGCCGTTGGGACGATGGAACATTCGACGTGCTCTACACCTCGCAAGAGCGCGAAGGTGCCTTGAGCGAGATGAGATTCCACCTGACGCGGGGGCAGCCAGTGGTCCCTTCACGTGTCAGATACAATCTCTTCGAGATCGATCTTTCTTTGGACCGGACGCTCAGATTGCTCGACCTGGCCGCCTTGCAGACCCTTGGCCTCGACACCTCGCGCTACGGCCAGCTTTCGTATCACGAAAAGCACGCCGAATATCCGAGGTCGCAAGACATCGGCGAGGCCGCATATTTCCTCGATTATGACGGTCTGATCGTGCCCAGCGCGCGATATGACTGCCTGAACGTCGTCGCGTTTTGTGATCGGCTGCCGGCCGGGGCGATAACGACAAGAACCGATCACGGGGAAATCGACCGGACTTAGCGGCGGGTCCGCCGCCGTCAGGTAAGGCCGCCGACCTCGTCTATGTGGCGCGACATGTCGTCGGGTCTGCACAGCCGCGGGACGTCACCCGCCGCGAAGCGTCATGGATTTCGGCAAAATCCAGCCCATATCCTAGGTGGAGCTTTGAGCGTGAAACTCGCGCGTGCGGTTTTGCTTGCCGCGGCTTTCGTGGCTGTTGCGGCCGTTTGTCCCTCTTCCGCAACCGGAGAGGCGAATGGCCGGGAGAAAATTGCGTTGCGCGTCGAGATCGACGGCGCCATCGGTCCGGCGAGTGCCAGGCAGCTCGAGGAAGCGCTGGCGGTGGCCGCGGACCGAAACGTCGAGGCTCTCATCCTGCAGATGGACACGCCCGGCGGGCTGGTCACCAGCATGCGCGAGATGATCGCCGGCATCCTCGCCTCGCCGGTTCCAGTCATTGGCTATGTGGCGCCCGCCGGCGGGCATGCGGCGAGCGCCGGGACCTATATTCTCTACGCCACCCATCTGGCGGCGATGGCGCCCGGCACCAATCTGGGCGCGGCAACGCCGATCGAGATGGGCGGGCCGCTGCCATCGTTTCCCGGTGGCAAGAACGATGGCCCCGAGGGGGACAAGGACAAGAAGAACGCCCCCGCGGGCGATGCGATGATCGCCAAGGCGACGAACGATGCCGTTGCCCTGATCCGCAGCCTGGCTGAATTGCGCGGGCGCAATGCCGAATGGGGAGAAAAGGCCGTGCGCGAGGCGGCCAGCCTGTCGGCCGGCGCGGCGCTGCAGCAGCATGTCATCGACTTCCTCGCCCGCGACACCACCGAGCTGCTTCAACTGGCCGACGGCCGGACCGTCGAGATCGCCGGCAAAAAAGAGGCATTAGCGACGAAAGGGCTGCCGGTCGAAACGCTCGAGCCAGGCTGGCTCATACGGCTACTCGCCGTCATCACAGATCCGAACATCGCCGTCATCCTGATGCTGGTCGGCGTCTATGGCCTCGTCTTCGAGTTCACGAGCCCGGGCGCGGTCGCGCCCGGCGTCATCGGCACGATCAGCCTGCTGCTCGGGCTCTATGCGCTCAATCTCCTGCCGATCAGCTATGCCGGCCTGGCCTTGATGCTGCTTGGCATCATCTTCCTGGTCGTCGAAGCCTTGAACCCGACTGTGGTCCTTGGGCTGGGAGGCGTGGCTGCGTTTCTGCTGGGTGCAGCCATGCTGCTCAGGATCGAGGGGCCCGGCTTCGAGATGTCGTGGGCCGTTATCGGCACCGCCGCCGTCCTGACGCTCGGCCTGGCACTGTTGACCGGCAGCTATCTGTGGGCGGCCCGCAAGAACGTTCCGCGTGTTGGCGCACAGGCCATGCAGGGTCTGCCGGCGGAGGTCCTCGACTGGCAGGGCAGCGAGGGCCACGTGCTCGCCCGGGGCGAGCGCTGGCGGGCAAAAGCCGACGAACCGCTTGCAGTGGGCGACAGCGTCGAGGTGGCCGATGTCAGGGATCTTGTGCTGACGATACGGCGCCGCAATGTGAGAAGCGATGGAGCAAGGCAATGATCATCGGTTATGTGGCCTATCTGGCAGCAGCGCTCGTCGTGGTCATGTTCCTATCCGCGGCCATTCGCATCCTGCGGGAATATGAGCGCGGCGTGGTCTTCACGCTCGGCCGCTTCACCGGGGTCAAGGGCCCCGGCCTTATCATCCTCATCCCCTTCGTGCAGCAGATGGTGAAGGTCGACCTGCGAGTGGTGGTCCAGGACGTGCCGCCGCAGGACGTGATCTCGCGCGACAACGTCTCCGTGAAGGTGAACGCGGTGCTGTATTTTCGTATCGTCGACGCTGAGCGGGCGGTGATCCAGGTCGAAGACTTCATGACCGCCACCAACCAGCTGGCACAGACCACGTTGCGCTCGGTGCTCGGCAAGCATGAGCTCGATGAAATGCTGGCCGAACGTGACAAGCTCAACAGCGACATCCAGGAGATACTCGATCAGCGAACCGATGCCTGGGGCATCAAGGTCTCCGATGTCGAGATCAAGCATGTCGACCTCAACGAGAATATGGTCCGCGCCATCGCCAAGCAGGCCGAGGCCGAACGGCTGCGGCGTGCCAAAGTGATCAATGCCGACGGCGAACAGCAGGCGGCGGCAAAACTCGTGGAGGCCGGCAAGATGCTGGCCGAGACACCGCAGGCCATGCAGCTGCGCTATTTCGAGGCTCTCCATGACATCGCCGGTGAGCGCTCGTCGACGGTCGTGTTTCCGGTGCCGATGGATCTGCTCGGTCATTTCATCAAGCAGGGTGGAGGCGGAGGCGGCTGAGCGCGTAATCTCCCGCCTCGAGGAGGGAGATCAGCACCCTCACCTCCGCCACGGCGGGACCGGCGCAAAGCGTTTGCCGATCCAGTCGGCGAAGGCACGTGTCTTGGCGGCTTGCCCCTTGGCCGAAGGCATGACGACATAGACGGCGCCCTCATCGGCAAGCGTCCAGTCCTCCAGCACTGGCACCAGCCGGCCGTCGGCGAGCTCGCGTCCGACCAGCCAATCCGTGCTCATCATCAGCCCGACGCCTTGCACGGCGGCTTCGACCAGCACCTCGGCATCATCGGTGACCAGCGGGCCGGAAACCTCGATACTGACGCGCCGGCCCGAACTGTCGGTCATCTCCCAGGCCGGAAAGGTCTGGAAGCCTGAGAAGCCGAGACAGCTGTGTTCCAGCAGCGCTTCAGGTTCGGTCGGCGTGCCCCGGCGGGCGAGGTAGGACGGTGCCGCGCACAGCAGCCGCCGCCGTGTCGCGACCTTGCGCGCCACCAGCCGCGAATCCTCCAGTGCGCCGAGACGCACGGCGACATCGAAATTCTCGGCGACGAGATCGGCGAAGCGGTTGGAGAACTCGGCCTCGATACGAACGTCGGGAAATTCGGCGAGAAACTGCGGCAGCAGCGGGGCGATCCACATGCGCCCGAACGAGCCGGGCAGAGCCAGCCGCAGCACGCCGCGCGGCCCGCCGCCGGCATGCGCCGACGCGGCAGCCTCGGCTTCGTCGACCGCGGCCAGGATGGCGCGGACGCGGACGAGAAATTCCGAACCCGCCTCGGTCAGCGACACGCTTCGCGTCGTCCGGTGCAGCAGGCGCACGCCCAACCGCTCTTCCAGCGAGGCAAGGCGCCGCGACAGGATCGTCGCGTCGCGGCCGATGCGAGCCGCCGCCTTGGTAAACGAGCGTGCTTCGGCGATTGCCGCGAAGGCGGCCATTTCGGCCAATACTGCCGGTTCGTACGATTGCTGCATCACGCGCAGAGCTCAAATGTAAAAGCCAAGGATTATATACCAATAGCGCAGCAGCTAGTTTCACTCAATCCCGGCCCGTCAATCGGCCATCAACCGGAGTGAGACATGAAAGTGATCGAACTGACTGCCCCGAGACTGGACGCGTTTCGCGCGGCCACCGTTCCCACGCCTGAACCGCAGCGCGGCGAAGTGCTGATCCGCCTGCGCGCCGCAAGCCTCAATTTTGTCGATGTCGCGATAGCGAGCGGCAACTATCCAGGTCCGAGCTTTCCGCTCATTCCCGTCGTCGACGGCGCCGGCGAGATCGTCGGCATCGGCGAGGGCGTGTCGAGGGTCGCCATCAACGACCGCGTCATCGCCCACGCAAAACCGCGCTGGATCGGCGGCCGTCCCCGGCCTTACGAGACCAGAGAGATGCGCGGCCTGACGCTGCCCGGCTCGCTCGCCGAGTATGTCGCGCTGCCGGCCAATGCCGTCGTGCCGATGCCGGCGCATCTTTCCTTCGAAGCGGCAGCGACGCTGCCGATCGCCGGCACCACCGCGTGGAATGCGCTTCGCGCCGCCGATGCCGGGCCGGGGTCGGTCGTCGTCCTGCTCGGTACCGGCGGTGTCTCGATCCTGACCCTGCAGCTGGCCAAGGCAGCCGGCGCGACGGTCATCATCACCTCGTCGTCGGACGAAAAGCTGGCCCGCGCCAAGGCTTTGGGTGCTGATCACCTCATCAATTATCGTCAGACGCCGGACTGGGACGCCAAGGTGCTCGAGTTGACCGACGGCCTCGGCGCCGATCTGATCGTCGAAACCGGCGGCTCGGCCACCTTCGCCCGCTCCATCAATGCCGCGGCGCCTGGCGGCACGGTGTTCGCCATCGGCTTCGTCACCGGCGCCGAGGCCACCACGAACCTGCTGCCGATCATCATCAAGGCACTCAAGGTGGTGGGCAACAACACCGGTTCGGTATCCGACCTGCGCGACGCGGCGCGCGCCATCGGCGCCGCCCATATCGATCCGGTCATCGACACGGTCTACAGCCAGCACCAGGCGACCGAGGCCTACGCCCATATGGCAGCTGGCGGCCGCCATTTCGGCAAGCTTGCGTTCAGCCTGTCGTGGTGAGCCTGGAGAAGGCGCCGTCGCTGAAGCTGCCGATCTCCCCCTTGCGGGCAGGGGAATCGCATATGGCGATTTTGGGGTTGAGTTTAGGCTGAGAAAGGATTCTTTGGAGAGGCAGTTGAGCGAAGGAGCGACTGCCATTTCCTGCCTTGAGAGCTACTTTGGCGCGGTGCCTGATCCACGCGCGCCCAACGCCACGCACCGGCTTGGCGACCTGATCGTGATGATGATCGCGGCAAGCCTGTGTGGTGCCAGCAATGCGACGGAGTTCGCGCTGTTCGCGCAGGAGCGCAAGCAGGCGCTGTCGCGGCTGATCGACTATGACGCAGCTCCCAGCCACGACACCTTCTCGCGGCTGCTGCGCCTGCTCGACCCGGAGGCCTTTGGTCGCGCCTTTGCGCCTTTGCCGCAGCTTTCGCCCGAGCCAGCCGAGAGACGCCCGAGGTGGTGTCGCTTGACGGCAAGGCTTTGCGGCGGGCCTACGAGAAGGGCTTGGCAGCCAGTCCGCCGTTGACGGTGTCGGCCTTCGCCGCCGAGACCCGGCTGTGCCTGGCGGCAGTCTCGCCGAGCGCTGGTGAGAACGAAGTCGAGGCCGCGCTCAAAGTCGTCGAACTCATTGATCTTACGGGCAGATTGGTCACCGCCGACGCGCTCCACTGCCACACCCGCATGGCTGCGGCCATTACCCAAAGAGGTGGCGATTACCTGCTTGCGCTGAAGGGCAACCGTCGTCATTGGCTGCGCCGTGCCAACCTGCAACTGGCCGACGCCACCCCTTCCATTGCCGAGCGGACCGAGACCAGCCACGGCCGCAACGAGTGGCGGCAAGCCGAGATCGTGGCGGCGGCCGAGCCGCTGATGCCCGGCCACCGGGCCTTCATCCGCATCACCAGCCGGCGCGATCAGGCCAGGCCGTTGATGCGCCTGTTCATGGCCTCCACGCTCATGTCGCCGCAGCGGGCGCTCGACCTCACTAGAGCTCATTGGCACATCGAGAACGGCCTGCATTGGATGCTTGATGTCCATTTCGATGAGGATCTCAGCCGTGCCCGCAAGGATAATGCTCCCGCCAACACAGCCCTTCTCAATCGCCTCGCCAGAAACATCCTTCAGACCGCCGATGCTGCCAAAGTCCCCATCAGCCATCGCATCAAGAAATGCGCCTGGAACGACGACTATCTCATCAATGCCATCACTCATATGCGATAGCCCTGCCCTCGTGGGGGAGATGTCCGGCAGGACAGAGGGGGGCGCGAAGGATCGCCGGCATTCCGGTCGACCTATGATGAGCTGAGAAATTTGGGCAGTTATGTGAACAGCGATGGAAGAGGTCGGCGGGACAGCGCCCCCCTCTGCCCTGCCGGCCATCTCCCCCTCAAGGGGGGAGATTGGCACCTTCGCCGTCTGCCCCTAAATCAGCTTCTCCAGCGTGATCGGCAGGTCCCGCACCCTTTTCCCGGTGGCGTGGAACACCGCGTTGGCGATCGCCGGCGCCACGCCGACAATGCCCAGTTCGCCGACCCCCTTGCCGCCAAGCACCGAGGAGTGCGGATCGGGAATACCGACCGAGATCACCTCGATATCGGGAATGTCGGCATTCGTGGCGATGAGATAGTCGGCGAGATTGTTGTTGACGATGCGCCCATGCCGGCGGTCGACGATGCCTTCCTCGAGCAGCGCCTGGCCGATGCCCATGATGATACCGCCCTTCCACTGGCTTTCGGCGAGCTTGGGGTTGTAGAGCCGGCCCGAATCCAGCGCCGACACCACACGCGACACACGAACCGTGCCAAAGTCCTCGTCGACGCGCACCTCGATGAAATGCGCGCACCAGCTGTAGCGGGAATAGTCGCCCTCGGTGTGTGGCAGCGCCATGGCTATGGTGGTGTAGTTCTTGTAGCGGTCCTCGACCGTCGAATTGGCCGGCATGGTGTCGCCCTTCGCCTCGATATGCTCGCGCCCGACGCTCCTGAGCAGTTCGGCGATGGAAACTTCAGGGCCGTTGCCGCGCGGTGAAGCGATGCGGCCATTGGCGACGACGAGCGTGTTGGCCTGCAGTGCATGGAACGGCGAAGCCGGATCGCTGATGGCGAGCCCGATCAGTTGGTCGAGCGCGGCACTCGCCGCCTTGTGGGCGGCGCCGGTCATCACCCCGGCCAGCCGCGAACCGCCGGTGACGCCGGCACGGGCATAGCGGGAATCGCCAAGCTTGACGACGACGTTTTCCGCCGGCACGCCCACCACCTCGGCGGCGGTCTGCGCCAGGATCGTGTAGGTGCCCTGCCCCATGTCGATCGATGAGCTTTCGACCTCGACCGAACCGTCGGCGAGAATGCGCACGACCGCCTCGCCATAGGCGCGCCGCACCGGGTAGGTGCCGGCGGCGGCACCCCAGCCGATCAGCTGGTTGCCGTCGCGCATCGAACGCGGCTCGGGGCTGCGCTTCGACCAGCCAAAGGCTTCGGCGCCGGCGGCGAACGCCTCACGCAGCTGCCGTGTCGACCACGGCTTCTTGGCATGCGGGTCCTGCTCGGCATAGTTCCTTAGCCGGATTTCCAGCGGATCGATACCGACCTCATAGGCGAGCTCGTCGATGGCGCTTTCGATGCCGAAAGCGCTCGGGTTCTCGCCCGGCGCGCGCAATGCCCCCGGCACCACCGTGTTGACCCGCACGACGTTCTGCCGCGACGAGAAATTCGGCGTCGCGTACATGACCGAGGTGACCGAGCCGAGCGGCTCGACCCACATGCCGTCGACAGAGGTCTCGTTGACGCCGCGATGCACGATCGACTGGATTTTGCCGTCGCGATCGGCGCCGAGCGCCACGGTCTGGCGCGTCGCCGCCCGTCCGCCATAGGCGGTGAAGGTCTGCGGCCTGGTGACCGCTAGCTTCACCGGCCGTCTCAGCATTTTCGCGGCGACTGCCGCTACAGCGCCGTAGCCATAGGCAAACGCTTTGGAGCCGAAGCCGCCGCCAATATAGGGCGAGACAAGGCGCACATTCTCGAACGGCACGCCAAACCATTCGGCATAGGTCCGCGCCATGCCGTCGACCCATTGGCTCGGCTCCCAGACCGTCAGCTGGTCGCCCTGCCACTTTGCGATCAGGCCATGCGGCTCCATCGGCGCCTGGTATTCGCGCGGCGTGTTGTAAGCGTTGCAAATCCTGACCGGAGCCGAGGCGAACGCTGTCTCCGCCTCGCCCCATTCCTTGGTCATGGCGTCGACCGGGATGCCGTCGCCGGCCTTCGGATCGCTGAGGTCGACGATCGCCGGCGCCTCGTCATAGGCGATCTTGACCAGCGCCGCGGCCGCTGCCGCCTGCTCGAAACTCTCGGCCACCACCGCCGCGACATGCTGGCCGCTGAAGGTGATGTCGCGCGCCAGCGGGCAATAGGCGACATCCGGCGGCGGCGTGCCCAGCCAGTCCGTTGCGGTTCTCAGCGGCAGGATATTGTCAGGCGTCAGCACCAGCAGCACGCCGGGCGACGCTTCGGCCGCGGCCGTGTCGATCGAACGCACCCGGCCAGCGGCAATGGTGCTCTCGACCAGCACCGCATGGGTAAGCCCCTCGAGCCGCTGCTCGACGGCGTATTTGGCGGCACCGGTGATCTTGGCCGGGCCGTCGACGCGCGACAGCCGGCCGCCGACCTGATCGGCGAGGGCGGCACCGTCCGAAGCGTCGCCGTGTTTGGCATCGCCGGGTCTTGCTCTCAACTCGTGAACGGTCATGCCGTTTCTCCCATTTTTAGGATGGCGCGGGCGACGACGCGCGGCGCCAGTTGGATCTTGTAGTGGTTGGCGCCATGGTCGACGGCGCCCTCGACGGCGAGCAGGCTGGCTTGCCTGACGACCTCCGGCTCGAGCACTTTGCCTTTCAACGCCTCTTCGACGGCGCGGGCGCGCCATGGCTTGGTGGCGACGCCGCCAAGCGCGACGCGAAGATCGCGGATCGTCCTTCCGTCGGCCTCGAACTCGATACCGACCGCGGCACTTGCCGCGGCGAATTCATAGGACTGGCGGTCGCGGACTTTGAGATAGGTCGAGCGGCGGGCGGCGGCCGAAGCGGGAATGCCGATAGCGGTGATCATCTCGCCGGGCTCGATCGCATGTTCGTTGTCGGGCGTGCTGCCCGGCAGCAGAAAAAAGTTATCGACGGCGATTTGGCGGTCACCGAGATGGACGATTGCGTCGAAAGCGACGAGTGCAACCGCCAGGTCGCCGGGATAGGTGGCGATGCAGGCCTCGCTGGTGCCGAGCACGGCATGGCCGCGGGTGACGCCGCCGATAGCCGAGCAGCCGCTGCCGGGCGAGCGCTTGTTGCAGGCGGGAAAATTCGCCGGGTCGCGGAAATAGGGGCAGCGCGTACGCTGCATCAGATTGCCGCCGATCGTCGCCATGTTGCGCAGCTGCGCCGATGCCGCCTGCCACAGCGCCTCTGAGACGGCAGGGCACCCGCTCTTGATACCGGCATGGTCGGCCACGGTGCTCATCCTGGCCAGCGCCCCGACCGTGGCGCCCCGGTCATCGATCACGATCGTGTCCAGTCCGGTGAGATGGGTGATGTCGACCACGATCTCGGGTTCGGCAACGCCGCATTTGGCGAGATCGACAAGCGTCGTGCCGCCGGCGAGCAGCATGGCGCCGGGCAGTGCTGCTGCCTCACGCGCTGCGTCGACCGAGCCGGCACGGAGATACGAAAAGTCCCTCATGATGTGGCCTCCACGGCTGCCTGGCGCACGGCGGCGACGATATGCGGATATGCGCCGCAGCGGCAGAGATTGCCGGCCATGTATTCGCGGATCTCCTCATCGGAGCCGGCATGGCCTTCGCGAATGCAGGCGACCGCCGACATGATCTGGCCCGGCGTGCAATAGCCGCACTGGAAGGCATCCTGTTCGAGGAAGGCGGCCTGCACCGCATGTAGCGCGCCATCCTCCCCGGCAAGCCCTTCGATGGTGGTGATGGCACATCCTTCGGCCTGCGCGGCAAGAGTCAGGCAGGCCAGCACGCGCTGGCCGTCGATATGGACGGTGCAGGCGCCGCACTGGCCTTGGTCGCAGCCCTTCTTGGTGCCGGTCAGGCCGAGATGATCGCGCAAGGCGTCGAGCAGGGTAACGCGCGGCTCTGCCTCGAGCTCATGTCGATGTCCGTTGATTTGAAGCTGGATCGGAGTTCGGGTTTTGCTTGTCATGGGGCGTCTGGCTCCAGTTGCTTGACGCGGGAGGGGATGATCTGGCGCCCGGCCAGCGAGCGGCAAGGTCAGCTTATGGCGAGGTGAAGGCTAATCTCCCCTTGCGGGGAGATGCCCGGCAGGGCAGCGGGGGTCCGCTTGGCTTGATGCGACCTCCGGGAGGGCCGCGGCTTGCGAGGTCGAAAGACGTGACATACCCGATCCCGTGATTACATGATCCCGTGATTACATGATAAAGGCGCTCCACAAATCGGAGGCGCCTCCGTTTATTAACTAGGAGCGTGCTCCGCCCTGTTCAAGCCCCGGATCGAAATTGATCGAAATTGGAGAAAAATGGGGGCGGGCAGCCAGCCGTCATGCCGGGGGACAAAAAAGCACCACCGGCCCAAGCCGGTGGTGCTCTCTGGACTGTCTGTAGGGGCAGGACAGTCCAATGATCCTGAGGGGATCGCGCTCAACGTGGGCTCATTTTTGCCCCACGGCATCGGCCGAACAGATGAGGAGTGCGGGCCGCGAGGAAATATCCTCCGTCGTCATCCACCGGCCGTGCACCAGAGGCGGGCAAGATGCCTCGCCTGCCGGAACGCCGGCCCAAACTCGATCCTGTGATTATAGTTACTTGCGATTATATTTGTCGGAGACGTAACGAAGGTGGAAGAGTCTGCGTTCTTGAAACGGGGCCTGCCTATCCGGTTATGCTTCGGATCAGCACTGGAGAAGAAATTGGCCGCGGAGCCGCCCGTCATACCTGGAGACAAAACCGAAACCGCCGTTGCAAAACCGCTGCGCGCCGACGCGCAGCGCAACCGCGACGCGCTGGTCGAGGTCGCGGCAAAGGCCTTTGCCGCGCATGGCGTCGACGCCTCGCTGGAGGAGATTGCGCGCCAGGCCGGCGTCGGCATCGGCACGCTCTACCGGCATTTCCCAACCCGCGAGCATCTGGTCGAGGTGGTTTATCGGCGCGAAGTGGAAGGGCTGTGCCAGGCGGCCGACGAACTCGCCCACGATCATTCGCCCGACGTGGCGCTTGAACAATGGATGCAGCGCTTCGTCGACTACATCGCCACCAAGCGCGGGCTGTCGACAAGCCTGCGCATCCTGCTCACGACCAACTCCACCCTGTTCTCCGACGTTTCGGGCAGGGTGACGCTCGCCTTGCGGCGGCTGATCGATGCCGCGGTCGCCGACGGCTCGATCCGCAGCGACGTCGATGCCTCCGACGTGCTGCATGCGCTGGGCGGCATCTATTCGGCCCCGGACACCAAGGACTGGCGCGACCGCTCGCGCCGATTGGTGTCGCTGCTGATGGATGGGCTGCGGTTTGGAGCGGCCAAATCCCGCCCATCCAAGGAATAACGAATGCAGTGACTGTCCTTATTTCAGCGAGATGCTCATACCGCTGAGATCGGCATTGACTTGCAGGCCTACCTGCCTGCCTGTGAGTTCGAGTTGGGCACCCTTGTCATTGGTCATGACGATCACCTGGGCTCCTTTGCCGAGCGCGCCGCCACCGCCCGCTGCGCCGTAAACCCCCGTCACATCCCGGGCGCGCCGTATGTGGCGCACGGTACCTTTGAAATAGGTCTTGGAGGCACCGAAGGCGAGGCCGCCCGAGATGCCGCCGACCGAGATGGGATACCGGCGACCATGGAAGGTCAGTGTGCCCTCGCCTCCGGCGCCGCCGATGAAGAAGGCCGCCTTGTAGATGGCGAAGCGGATCGTACCGCTGTCGGCATGTGCGACGCTGGCAAAGCTAACTGCCGCCGCAGTTATGACGGCAACCGCGACTGAACGAAATCTGGACGAAATCTTCATGATGAGAACTCCTCAAGATCGCCGCATGCCCAGCCGGCCGGGCACGTCGGCGCCGTATCAAAGTCATAGCTGAACAGTCTCGCCCGTCATTGGTTCCAAGCACGCGGCCTGAATCCGGCTGCGAGAAGACCGCTACGAAACGAGGCGGATGGCGAGCGTAGTCCTGGCTGTAAGAACATGACTGATGGTGGGGATGATCGTAGGTGTTGAGGCGGAATGGTATTAGTCTGCGCTGTCCTGGGGTTTCGGGAGCGCGGCAAAGGAATGGATTTCAACTCACGGCATGGCTACCTCCTGATCGGCGGCCTTATCCTGGTCGGTGCCGGGCTGCTGGTCCTTTCGCTGATCGTCAATCTTCGCGTGGCGCACAGCGTGCGCGACGACGTACGCCATCGTGAAAAGCTGCTGGAATATTATCGCAACATCTTTTCGCAGCTGGGCGTGATCATGATCGGGATTGGCGTGTCCCTGTTCATCTTCTTTTTCCAGCAGAATTATCAGGACCAGCGCAAACGCGAAGCGGAGCTCCAGCAGGTTCTCGCCAAACTGGCGGCACGTGTTGCCCGCGGCAGCGCTGTCGTGGAGGCCCTCGGCGAATTCGACGCGCTGCTGGATGATGGTGGTGCTTATGTCAGTCCGGAACACGGCGGTGACAACGCCGCTGTCAGCGCCCACGGAACGGCGCTCGCCAAGCAGGTTTCCCAGATCCTTCTGGTCGAGCGCGACGTCGATGTTCAGGGGTTCGATATCCTGAATCTGTCGCGCGATTTCGAAGCATCGTTCGTCGTCAACGAGCTCAACCCAACGCTATGGTTCAACGTCGTCCGGGACGAGAGCGACATCAAATATGCCACCACCCAGATGGCCCTTGATTACAAGGACCTGCAGGATGCGATCGGCGGCGAGCCTATCGAGGTTGCGATCGCCAATCCCGAAAAGGAGCGGAAGATCAAGCAGGAGGTGCTCGACGTGTTTTATGATGCCGACCTCCTGCGCCAGCGCAGCAGGCGGTTTCTCGGCCGCGCGTGCTGGCTTTTCAGCAAGGGGCGCGACTTCGTCAAGCTTGCACCGGCCAATGAGATCGAAGCCGATGCCAGGTCGCACCAGGAATGGATCGATCGGTCAAAAGGCTTCCTGACGCAGTTGAAGTCGGGAAGCGGCGATTGCTTCAAATTGCTCCAGTTCGGCCCGGCATCCTGAACCGGCAAGCATCGCCCGCCCGGCGGCGGCTAATCCCCCACGCGTTGCAGCGTGCCGAGACGATTGTCGTCGAGAAATTCGACGGTCATGGCCGACGCCTTGCCGTCGGGGCCGAGGGCAAAGCTGACGGCCGAAGGCCTGTCCGGCATCTCGGCATCGGGGAAGGTCACGAAGAGGTCGCGGTTGAAATGCTTCAGTGGATAGGACCGCGCACCGGCAGGCCCGACCTTGAGGACAAGAGCGTCTCCTTCGCCTGACACAATAGCATCGCCGATGAAGTCGTTGAAGTAACGGCCCGCATAGGCGCTGGCCGGCGCCGCCGGACTTGCTGGAGAGGGCGGCGCGGCATAGGTAGCCTTGGCCGCCGCAATCACCGGGCCGAACATGCCTGCATAGATATCATTCCAAGCCTTTACCTTGTCCTTTCCCAGCGTTCCGTCGAAGACGAGATCGGCGAAGCTGTCGGACAGTCCCTCCGGCACGCCTGTCGGAAAGGCGTTGGCGATGACGACGATGCCAAGCTTCTCCTCGGGAAAGAGCATCACCAGACTGCGGGCGCCGGCGCTGAAGGCGCCCGCATGACCCCAGATCGGTCCGTGCCGGCCGAATTCGACATTCCAGCCGAGGCCGTAGAAGGCCTCGCCTCCGGAGACGGGGTTCTTGCCGCGAACCATCAAGGGAATATGTGTCTGGTCCAGCGCATCGGCGGCAATGAGTCTCTTGCCGGCGTAGTCCCCGTTGCCGAGCACAAGGCGCATCCATTGCGAGAGGTCGCGTGCGGTGGAACTGACGCCGCCTGCTGGCGCCTGCGCATCCGGATAGCGCTGGACCTTGGCGGTCCACGCGCCATCGATTTTGGCGTGGAGCTCGGCGCGGTTGGCGTGCTTGATGAAGTCCGAATGACGGGAACTGGTCGAGGCCATTCCAAGCGGACGGTAGAGCTTCTCTTCGGCGACCTCTTCCCATGATTTGCCTGTCGGCTTCGCGGCCGCGACGGCACCCTCGGTCAGTCCGAAATTGCTGTAGGAATAGCCCGCGCGAAAGCTGGATGACGGCGACACGAACCGCAGGCGGCGCAGGATCTCCGCGCGGTCATAGCCGATGTCCTCGAGGTCGTCGCCGGCGGTGCCGGGAAGCCCGCTGCGGTGTGCAAACAGATCGCGGACCGTGAGTTCGCTGGTCGGATAGGGCTGAGCGAGCCGGAAAGCCGGATCGAGGTCGGCGATCTTGGAATCCCACGAAGCGATCCCGTCGCTGACCAGCGCCGCCACGACGGTGGCGGAGACCGGCTTGGAGAGCGAGGCAATCTGGAAGACCGTGTCGGCATCGACGATCTCCGGTTTTCCGGCTTCGCGATGCCCGAACCCCTTGAGGAAGATCACCTCGTCGCCGTGCACGACGCCGATGGCCAGACCGGGCACGCTACCATCCGCGACGACGCCTTCGGCAAGCAATTCGAGCTTCGACAGGGCTGCGGCGATCCTGTCGGGTGGGATGGTATCGGCCGACGCCGCCTTCGGCAAAAGCACCATGATTGCGATGAAGGCCAACATCCTCCACCGGAGGTGATTCCGGTTTGTGAACCGCCGCATGCTCAGCCCCTCCGCTTCACCGGCGTGCATTATTGCAGGCCGACGCAGGGAAGGCCAGCCTCACGGTCGACCCGCCATCCATTGACGGATGTCCGCTTCACACCAGTCGAAATGCAGACAGCCGCGCCTGAGCTAGGATGCAGCGCGCAGGCGGAGGCGCCGCCTGCCGGCGCGGGCCTTCTCCGCCACCGCGGCGGTGATCTCGACCACGCCGTCTTCACGCGGTCTGGCGTTGGTGACCTTGTGGAGCCGCTCATAGGGCAACAGTTCCTTGACTCGGGCTTGAAGCGACGCGACTTCGGCTCGCAGATCCTCGCATTCCTGCCTCTGGACGTCGAACTGTATCTGTTCGGATGCCTGTTGCAGAGAAAGCTGCGAAAAATTTGCGCTGATTGCGGAAAGGTTCATCTTGTCGTTTTCGCTCTCTTTCATGAGAGCAGACAATTTTTGCTCGACAATTTGCCTTTCGGCCACCGCGTCGCTCGCCTGGGCCTTGAGCATGGCGATCTCGCTGGCGGCTTCGCTGTTCTGGTTGGAGGCGGCCTCCAGCCGCGATCGAAGGTCCTCGATTTCAGAACGCAGGCCGGTCATCTCCGCGACACTGCGTGCAAGCTCGGCTTCCCTGTCACCGTCCCTGAGGCGGGCTGCTTCCGTTATTTCCGATAGCTTCGCCTGCCCCATATCGAGCGATTTCTGCAGCCGCATCTCCTCTTTCTCGCTCTTGCCAAGCGCGGCCAGCAGTTCCGAAAGCTGCGCGGCATCATTGGCATGGACAGTCGAGAGTTCGTCCAGCCTGTGCCGGGCCTCGGCCTCCCGTTTCAGCGCCTTGTCGAGGTCGATCGACAGGCTGACATGTTTCTCCCGCAGCATTTCGTTCTCGCGCGAGCGTCTGTTGGCCTCGACGGCTCTGGCCGAGAGTGTTTTGACAAGCTCGCCGAACTCGGCCTCGCGTTTTGCGCTCGCATTGCCTGCCACGACGAGTTCCAGCCTTGCCGCAGCCAGCGCGCCGCGAAGTGCTTCCTTGTCCTCGACCAGGCTCGCCTCGTGCTGCTGCAGGGCCTCGATAGCGCTGTCGCGCTCGCGCTGCTTTCTGGTTGCATCGTGGAGCTGTTCGGACAGCACCCTTTGCTGCGCCGTCAGGCCGGTATTTGCCAGCTCCAATTCGTTGGCGCGAAGAATGTCGCCGTGGAGCAGTTTTAGAAATTCGCCCGTCAGATGATGCGAGGTCGCGATCTCCGACAGTTTCGCATTGATCTCCCCCAGATACTCCTGCGCGTCGTGAAAGAGCCCATCGACCGCGCTTAAGGCAGCCAGCCGGGTTTGCGTATGGGGGGACAGCCTTCGTGCGGTCTCGAAGGCGTCCGCATTGGCCTCGATCTGCGAGCTGTCATCCGTTGCCGCGAGATTCTTATCCGATTCCGTCTCATCCGGCACGGTGACGTCGTTCAGCGGCGGCTGATCGTCCACGTTGAGACATTCGCTAAACGCATCCGCCAAATCGGTTTCGAGCTCCTTGAACGCTCTCTCCACAGTCTCGGCACGCTTGATCAAACCTTTGAAATTCATGACCGAATATCCCTCTCGTGCAGCGCCGTTAAGGAGCGGACTTTCAACACTTGACCTCGCCTCCCCGAATACGGGTTCATCTCCTGACGTGCGCTCTGGCCGACGCAGGCTAGGGACAGGCTTGGCCACTGTCCTCGTGTGTTTGAATGACGCAAAGCCGTGTTCTGCGGCGCTCCATACCCGAAGCGTTGGCACCGCTCGCAAAATGCCACTCATTTCACCCGAAACGAATATCAAGCGGCGCAAGCCTGAGAATCGCCTGGTAATTGTCTTAAGGACCGGCCGAGCACCTCGGTGTTCTGCAGCAGCTACAAGGTCACGGCCTAAGACGACGCGTGTCACTGCCGAGAGGCCTGACCTAATAAATGATTGTGTTGAATACGTTTCGCTGATTAGCTGCTGTGAATAGACCAGGGACAAGACCGACAAAATGTTGTCCCGGGAGGACCGCGATGCCGGTGCTTGAGGTTCGCCACGTCTCCAAGAATTTCGGGGCTATCCAGGCCCTGACCGACGTCAGCTTCCAGGTGGAGCGAGGCGAAGTCGTTGGTCTCATGGGGGATAACGGCGCCGGCAAGTCGACGATAGTCAAGACGGTGGCCGGGAATTTTCCTCCGAGCGACGGCGAAATTGTAGTCGAGGGCGAGGTGTGCCACTTCCACCAGCCTGTGCAGGCCCGCGCCAAAGGGATCGAAGTTGTTTATCAGGACCTGGCGCTCGCCGATAACTTGACGGCCGCGCAGAACGTCTTTCTGGGGCGCGAGATCAAGAAAGGCTTCTGGCCGATCAGGATTCTTGACAAGCAGGCGATGATCGATCGCTCGGCAGCGCTGTTCAAGGAACTCAAATCGGAAACCCGGCCGCGCGACCTCGTCAGGAAGATGTCGGGTGGGCAGCGCCAGGCGGTCGCCATCGCGCGGACCCGGCTTTCAAATGCCAAGCTGGTGCTGATGGACGAACCAACGGCCGCCATCTCGGTGCGCCAGGTGGCGGAAGTACTCGAACTGATCCGACGCCTCAAAGCACAAGGAGTCGGCGTCATGCTGATCAGTCACCGAATGCCTGACGTGTTCGCCGTGGCAGATCGTATTATCGTCCTCAGGCGGGGCTCGAAAGTTGCCGACAAGCCAGCCGACAAAACGTCGCCCGAGGAAATCACTGGACTGATAACGGGGGCCATCCGTGGCGAATAGTGTTCAGGAGTCAGTTGGCGTTCAGGGCTCAGTCGAAGAACATGGCCGGCCGGTCATGTCGGATTTCGTTCCGACCAAGGAAAAAACAGTTCTCCAACGTGTGATTTCAAGTCAGCCCTTCTGGGTGACGATCGCGCTCATTGCGCTCGTCATGTTGATGACTGCCATGGAGCCGAGCTTCGGCACCTCTGAAAACGTCGCCAATGTGACGCGCAATTTCGCACCTTTCGGCATCATGGCACTTGGCATGACGATCGTCATCATCACCGGCGGTATAGATCTGTCGGTCGGCTCCGTCATGGGTCTCGTGGTCATCGTCGCCGGCCTGTTCCTCACCTGGCACTATCCCTGGTATGTCGCCTTCGCCATGGGCCTTTTCTCCGGTCTGGCCTGTGGCGCGGTCAATGGATTCTTTGTCGCCTATGTCGGGATGCCGTCCTTTGTGGTCACCCTCGGCATGCTGTCCGTCGCGCGCTCGCTGGCGGTCGTATTCTCGGCCAACCAGATGCTCTACCAGTTCGGGCCCGATGCCCCGATCGTAAAGGCAATCGGTCAGTGGAAATGGCCGCGGCATGGTCTGGACGACTGGGCACCGCATTGGATACCAGAACTGTCGTCACAATTCTGGACCATGGTGATCCTGGCCCTGATTGTCGGCTTCGTGTTCAACTTCACTGCCTGGGCCCGGCATCTCTTCGCCATCGGCGGCAATGAGGAGGCGGCACGGCTCACCGGCGTTCCGGTCAACTGGATCAAATTCCAGGCCTATGTCTTCTCGGCTTTCACCGCCGCGCTCGCCTCGCTCCTGCTCCTCGGCTATAACGGCTCGGCCATCAATGCCATGGGCCAAGGCTATGAGCTGCGCGTTATCGCCGCGACAGTCATTGGCGGCGCCAGCCTCATGGGCGGCGCCGGCACGGCCTTCGGTGCGATCATCGGTTCCGCCTTCCTCGAGGTGATCAGGAACGCGCTGCTGATGGCCGGCATCGATTCAAACTGGCAGGGTGCCTTCGTCGGCGCCTTCATCGTTCTTGCGGTTCTCTTGGGCATGCAAACCGGCGGCAAATCGATTCTCGCCGCGTCGCTGGCAGTCTTGATGCCCAAAAAACGCCGCTAGAAACCCGCCGGCGGGAGGCTTGCGGGACATCACACCAAGGAGGAGAACGTCACATGAAAAAACATCTGCTCACGGCCGCCGTCGCGCTTGGCGCAATGGTGCTCGCCGTTTCCGGCGCCCAGGCGAAATACACCTTCGCCCTGGTGCCGAAGAACATGAACAATCCTTTCTTCGACCAGGCACGCGACGGCTGCAAGAAGGCCGAGGCCGAATCCAAAGGCGCTGTGGAGTGCATGTATATCGGTCCCGGCGAACATGGCGGCGGCGACGAGCAGGTGCAGATCGTGCAGGATCTCGTGGCCAAGAAGGTGGACGGCATCGCCGTGTCGCCATCGAACGCCGCGGCGATGGCGGTTGCGCTGCAGGCCGCCAAGGAGGCCGGTATCCCGGTTCTCACCTGGGACTCCGATCTCCTGCCCGAAAACAAGGATCTGCGCGTTGCCTACATCGGCACCCACAATTACGAGATCGGCGTGAACCTCGCCAAGCTTGTCATGCAGATCAAGCCCAAAGGCGGCACGATCTGCATCCAGTCCGGCGGCGCCGCGGCGGCCAACCACAACGAGCGCATGCAGGGCATTCGCGATACGCTTTCGGGCACCAAATCGGCGGCCTCGCCCGGAGATCGGCTGACAGGCCAGAACGGCTGGACCGAAATTGAAGGCTGTCCGCTCTACACCAACGATGATTTCCCGCTTTCGGTGCAACAGTTCGAGGATATCATGGCGAAAAACCCGAACCTCGACGCGTTTGTCCCAACCGGTGGCTTCCCGCAGTTCATCCCTGATGCCAACCGCGCCGCCGTCGCACCGTACAAGGACAAGATCGCCTCGAAGGCCCTGGCCCTTGTCGTCGCCGACACGCTTCCGGTACAGATCGACCAGATGAAGGAAGGTTTCTCGCTTGGCCAGGTCGGCCAGCGGCCGTTCGAGATGGGCTACAAGACGATGATGGCGCTGAAGGACATGAAGGACGGCAAGGCTCCGCCGGCCGACCCGACCTACACGGGCCTCGATGTCTGCACTCCGGAGACAGCCGACACCTGCGTCGCTAAATAGTGCTTTTGGGCGGGAGGAAACTCCCGCCCTTTTCCATAGGGGATCTCAATGCCGGAATTGTTCTCGCTCAAGGGCCGTGTCGCATTGGTCACGGGCGCCTCGCGTGGCCTTGGTTTTGCCATGGCCAAGGCACTTGCGGAGAACGGCGCGACGGTGGTCGTCAACGCCCGCGACGTGGCCGCCCTTTCCGCCGCGGCGGACAGGATAGGTGCAGAAGCCCTGCCGTTCGATGTCACCGACGCGGCGATCTCAAGGGCGTCGCTCGAAGGAATCGTCGAACGCCACGGCCGCCTCGACATTCTGGTCAACAACGCCGGCATCCAGCATCGTAAGCCGCTGGTCGAATGGCAGGACGAGGATTTCAACCACGTGGTTGCCGTCAATCTGTCGGCTTGCTTCCGCATGATGCGCGACGCGGTGCGCCTGATGCTGCCAAACAAGTTCGGGCGCATAATAAACACCGGATCGGTCGCTGCGATCCTTGGCCGTCCCACCATTCACGCCTATGTGGCGGCAAAGGCGGGGCTGCACGGGCTGACACGCTCAACTGCCGCTGAGCTGGGCCGCCACGGCATCACCGTCAACGCGATCGCCCCAGGCTATTTCGCCACCGAGCTCAACACCGCACTTATGCACGACGAGGCCTTCACCAAATGGGTCGAGGCACGAACCCCCGCGGGCCGCTGGGCCCAGCCTGAGGAACTCGGCGGAGCCGTGGTGTTTCTCGCCTCCGACGCTGCCGCTTACGTCAACGGGCACGTGCTGGCCGTTGACGGCGGGCTATCGGTTTCCCTGTGATTTCAACCGGCGACACCGTGCCGACAGGGCGTGCCTGCTAGCCGCCTGAAACGACTTGCTGCATGTGCTGCTGGCCCGGTCCCCCTGCGCGGACGCAGACGCCACACGATTGGATGGCGCGCCGTATTGCAGCCGCCGACTCTCGATTCGCAACGGGTTATTTCGACGTCTGGCGGCATCGATGCTTGATGCCGCCAATATTTCATTCCACACACCGGCCACGATGAGAAACGACATACGGGATCAGCGCCGGGTATTCGGGTGGGCCTTGCCCACTTCGATTGCCCTGCATCTGCTCATCGTCGCGTTTTTGTTGTTCGGACTGCCGGCAACGCTCTCGCAGCCAGGGAAGGAGCAGGCCATTGCGGTGGATATCGTGCCGCCGCCCAAACCGCCGGAAAAAACCAAACCTCCGTCCCCCGCTGAACCGCCCAAGCCGGAAAAGCCGCCGGAAGCAAAGGTCGAGACCCCGGCGAGCCGTGAGGTCGCCGCGCAGAGACCTGTCTTCCAATTCGGTGAGAAGGACGCCGGTCCTCGCAAGTCTCTGGACGGCAACAGTGCGGAGGATGGTTCGGAACAACCGCCCGCGCCGCAAGATCCCAATAACCAGGATCTTGCACAGCCACCTGCCGTGACTGCGGTCGACGGGAAAGACCAGGCTCCGCCGCCTGGCGCATCACAGCCGCCAAAGCCCAAGCCGGCGGATGTCGCTAACGTGCAAAAGCCGTTGAAGCTTGAAGAAGCGAAAAGATTGTTCTCGCAAGCAGCAACCGATGATCCAATCGCGACAACCGCCATGAGAAACGTGCCGCGCGCAGTACGAATCGGTCAGCTCTGCAACACGGAGCTCGCGCAGCAATTGGTGCACGCGTCGCCCCCCTATTTCCCAGACAGCTTGCTTGAGTATCGGCTGAAGGCCGGCACGGTCATGAACGTCGCCAGTGCGCCGTTCCCCGCAAACGGGCAGTGGTACGATCTGAGCTTTCGTTGTGAGGTCGATCCGGACGCAACGAAAGTCGTGTCGTTCGCCTTCCGTGTTGGAAATCCGGTGCCGCGCAGTGAATGGAAGCGCCGCGGGTTGCCCGCCGAATAGGTGGTCAAGGCCACGGAGGCCGGCTGTCCGGCGCCATCAAATCCGGCCGGCGATGTCTTCGCGCGGCCCGAGTGACCGAACCAACACGCGCCAAAAATGGCTTTCGTCAGTGGCCGCCGAAGTCTAGCATACGGCTTTGGGAGGAGGCTTCGATGACTTCAAGTTTCAATGTTCACCATGCTGCCGGCTATGAGCAGCTCATGGGCCGCTGGAGCCAAAGGCTCGCGCCGCTGTTCATCGACTTTGCGGGCCTTAAAGACGGCGAAAAGATCCTCGACGTCGGTTGCGGCACCGGCAGCCTGACCTTCGCGCTCGTCAAGGCCGCTGACCTCCGTGAGGTCGCCGCGATCGACTTTTCAGGCGTTTTTGTCGAGGAGGCAATCCGGCGCAACTCCGATCCGCGGATAAAAATCCGTCAGGCGGATGCCTGCGCCCTGCCCTTTGAGGACGGCGCGTTCGACCGTGCCCTGGCCCTGCTCGTGCTCCATTTCGTGCCCGAAGCCGGCAAGGCAGTCGCCGAGATGCGCCGCGTCGTGCGGCCGGGCGGCGTGGTCGCGGCGACGGTATGGGACCATCTCGGCGGCATGCCGGGGATGCGCATGATGATCGACACGGTGGCGGTGCTCAGCGAAGGCGGACGCCAGCTGCGCGCCCGCTATTGCACGCAGCCGATGATGCAGCCGGGTGAAATGAAACGGACCTTTGTCGAGCAGGGTCTCCGCGACGTTACGGAGACCGAGCTGATGATCCGCATGGACTATCAAAACTTCGACGATTACTGGGCGCCGATAGCCGCCGGCGAAGGGCCGCTCGGCAAGTATGTGGCCACGCTCGATCCAGAAGAGCGGGCGCGCGTCGACGCCGCCATGCGCGACGCCTATGAGGCCGGCCGGCCCGACGGCCCGAGATCCTTTGCGAATGTCGCCTGGGCCTGCCGCGGTATCGTTGCCTGACCGGCCGGCAGCCGGGATGCATTCTTCGCATAGGAAGCATCGCTCTCCTCGCGCCGGCTTGTCCCGCTGTTGACGGGACGGCCTCCGCTTCGGCCCCGCTAGATCCGCCAAGGGTGGCTGCATTAGCCGATCCCGTAGACCAGCCTGACGCGGCCGTCCGAAAGCTGCTCCACTTTGCGCAGTTCGAGCCCACGACGATTTTTCGCCGTCCCAAACAGCGGCTTTCCTTCACCGGCGAGCAGCGGATAGACGATCAGCCTGAGCTCATCGACCAGCCCGGCATCGATAAGGCTCGCGGTAATTCGGGCGCCGCCCATAAGGTAGATGTCTTTGCCGGGCTTCTGTTTAAGCGCAGCGATATCCTCGAAATTCCGCACGAAGCGCGTCTTTGGCCAGGCGGCCGAAGTCATTGTGTTCGACAGCACATAATGCGGGGTCTGCGCGGCGAATCGGGCCCATTCGAGCTCGGCCGGCTTCGGCAATTTGCCGGTCATCGGCAGCGGCTTGTCGGGCTCGTTCTGGATGGCGCTCCAGTAGCGCTCGTAGCCGGCATACATGACGCTGCCAAGCAGGCAGGCGTCGATTTGCGGCGTCAGGCCATATTCGTCCGACCACGCGTCGACCCAATCGGCGTAACCCTCGGGCCCCTCCATCTTGCCGTCGACGGAGATTTTCATCCCAGCGATCAATTTGCGCATGACTTCCTCCATCAGGCTTGCGGGATGCAAGCACGTTTCATCGTTGCTTCGTGTTGCTGGCGGCGACCTCAGGGATGGACGCCGCGAGTTACATCAGGCCGGCAGGCGGCGATCGTATTCTTCCCGCAGGCGGCTCCAGCCGTCCCAGAACGAGGTCGGCGTCTTGCCAGCCAGGCGGGCGGCCAGCAGGTCGAGGTGTATGTGCCAGCCGGCCGTGATGTTGAGCTGGATTGCACGTTCCGGCAGGCGGCGATGGACGACGGTGAGCAGCACATCGCTACCCTTCGCCTCCAGCAAGAAGGAGACGCCGCCGGTATTTCCCCAGGTGATGGAAAGCTTGCGCGGCGGATCGAGGTCGGTGATCCGGCCCTCCATCCGATGCTCTTCGGGAAAGTCCGCGGGGCGCTGGCCAGGCGGGTCCGTCAGCTCGTCGTTACGCCAGACCAATTCGAACGAGCTGCCCGCCTTCATTTCCATCTGCCCCGCTGCCATCCACTGCCGGCGCAGGTCACTCTCGGTGAGATAGGCCCAGACGCGCTCGATGGGTCCGGGCAAAAGGCGTTGGATAGTGAACGTGGCGGGCTCGCTTAGCGCGCCATAGGCGTCGATGCTTCTCATCTGGTTCATTGCTCGTCTCTTTCTTTCGGATTGGGCGATTTCCTGGGCTCATCCTGGGCTTTGCGTGCGTCCTCTTCGCGAAGAAGGCGTTCGAGAACATCGAGACGACCGGTCCAGAAGCGCTCGTAGAAGCTGAGCCACTGATGGGCGCTGGCCAGCGGTCCGGGGGATAGTCGGCACAGATGCGTGCGGCCCCTCACCTCTCGACGAATAAGCCCTGCGTTCTCCAGCGCCTTGATGTGCTTGGAGGCCGCCGCGAGCGACATCGCGAAGGGTTCCGCCAGCTGGCTTACCGTTTTCTCGCCATCGGCGAGATCGCGAAGCATGTGCCGGCGCGTGGCGTCGCCAAGGGCGTGAAAGACCGCATCCATCTGAGGTGTTTGTAATTCAACCATGTAGTTGAATATAAATGCACGCTTTGAGATAGTCAACCGTTTGGTTGAATAAATTATGTGAAGCGCCGCAGGGCGGTTTGCGCCATCGAGCGCATCGACGTGACGGGAGATACGGACGGCCCGCGACAGTAAGGGCGAGGCCCTTATTTGCCGTTGAAGAAACTGTGGATCGCGGCTTCCAGCTTTTCGATAAGCTGAGGGTTGTGGCAGCTGCCAGCCCAGATCAGGGCGTTTAGCCTTATTTCTTTGTTGATAAAGCTCACTTTCCCAGAATCCAGCAGGTATTCCGCGATCTCGTAGTGCCGCCCTTTGATAGCCTCGATGAGCGCGTTGTTTCTCCCCGTCTTGTCGGTCAGATTTACTTCCGCGCCATTCTCCACGAGCAACTTGACGACTTCGAGATGCCCGTTCTTCGCCGCCTCGATAAGAGCCGTTCTGCCGTAGTAGTCAGCTCGCGCGTTGATCTCTATTTGGGGGTGTCTCACGAGGCCTGAGATACACGAGTAATGTCCCTTGGCCGACGCAAGGCTCAAGGGCGTGCTCTTCCACTTGTTTCTGGCATTCACATCGATTTCCGGGTCTTCGATCAGCACCTCGACCACCGCTGTGCGGTCATTGAGGGCTGAAAGGTGAAGTGCAGACCAGCCGCCGTCGTCCGACTGATTGATGTCGGCGCCAGCCGCCAATTCCGATCGAACCGCATCCGCATCGCCTTGTTCTGCCGCGACCAGCAGGGGCGACCAGTCTCTTGCTCCTTCGGCTTCCAAGCTGTTGGTCAACGCAGTCGCCTCCTCGAATAATCCACAGAATACCACAGAAATCCGCGACAGCGGGATCGTCCTGAATGGAGTTCCCTGGAGTCCGTGGGTCACAGAGAGCTGTCGGCCCGAAGCGGAAGATCAGCGCTTCACGTCCGTCTCCTCACATTCTCCTGATATCGACTGGCTTTGGCGGCCATTCAGACTAGATAGAGCCTGCGCCGGGCGGAACGATGCAGAAGGACCTGAACATGCCTGAACAGATTACCCTGAAAAGACCTGAACAAATCAGATTGAACGACGGCTCCGCCATTCCGCAAATCGGCCTCGGCGTGTGGCAGGTCGATCCAGCCATCACCGCCAAGGTAGTGCGCTGGGGAATCGAGGCCGGCTACAGGCTGATCGACACCGCCGAAGGCTATCAGAACGAAGAAGGTGTCGGGCAGGCGATCCGCTCGGCCGGCGTGCCGAGAAGCGAGTTGTTCATCACCTCGAAACTGCGCAACGGCGCCCATCAGCGCGACGCCGCCTTGCGCGCCTTCGACGGGACGATGAGCAAGCTCGGCATCGAACAGATCGACCTGTTCCTGATCCATTGGCCGGTACCCAGCCAGGACAGATATGTCGAGGCCTGGAAGACGCTGATCGAACTCAGGCAATCAGGCCGCATCAAGTCGATCGGCGTTTCGAACTTCAACCAGGACCATCTCGAACGGATCATCGGCGAGACCGGCGTCACGCCGACCGTCAACCAGATCGAGCTCCACCCCCGCTTCCAGCAGCGTGACAAACGTGAATTCCACGACAGGCACAACATCCGCATCGAGAGCTGGAGCCCGCTGGGCGGCGGCCGGCTGTTGAGCGATCCGACGCTCGAAAGCATCGCCAGGAAACACGGCAAGTCGGTGGCGCAGGTGATTATCAGGTGGCACCTTCAGGAAGGGCTGATCGTCATCCCGAAATCGATCCACCAGGACCGGATCGCCGCCAATTTCGATGTCTTCGATTTCGAGCTGGAAGCGAAGGACCTCGAGCTCATCCGGGGCATGGATTCGCCCGACGGCCGCACCGGCCCGAACCCCGCCACCGCCGCGTTCCTGTTCTGACGAAGGCGGGCATCACCGCGGCGTTGGCATTCCTTTGCGACCCCTGTGTCCTGCCCTCTTTGGCACCACTTGGCATCTCCCCCCGGGGGAGATTGGCAGCTTCAACGGGAGCGCCGTTCTTGCAACGTTGGAGACTAGCGAAAAGCCGAGATGAGAGCCAATCTCCCCCCTCGTGGGGGAGATGTCCGGCAGGACAGAGAAGTGGTCGTTTCCAAGTTACAAGGGGGGCGCTGTCCCGCCGGTCTTGCCAGGGTTCTGCTGCCCATCCGTCGCTCACGGAACTCGCGCTTTGGCCACCCATTCAGGATGCAGCGGCGAGCCCAGTCACAATGCCAATGTGCTGGCCTTGGGCATCGATTTGGCATTTGCGCGGTGTCGTGGAGGCAATGGCGTGTGAGGCATTGTCAACGCTCTTTGGCGATCGAGGTCGGCGTTCTACGGCGCCCCCCTCTGTCCTGCCGGACATCTCCCCCACGAGGGGGGAGATCGGCAGCTTCGGCCCCAACGCGGTCCTGTAGCGACCGCGACAGCTCACCTCAGATCCCCGAGCCATCCAGCAGCGGGACATCATCCTCCTCCCAGGGGCTCGGCATCGAACCCTTGCTCAGATTGGCCGACGGCAGCGGCATCCAGCACTTCAGCTCCGGTTCGGCATATTCGACGATGCGTCCCGGAGAAGAGTCGGAAGCCCTCCAGCCTTCGCTGCCGAACTGATCGGCCCGGGCCCAGAAAGCCATGTCGACTTCGGCCGGCCCCTGTTCGGATGGCCGAACCGTGACAAGGATTCTGCTGCCGTCCCTTGGCGCACTCGACATGTGGCGCCACCGATCGGGCTCGTCCATCGTATTTCCTCCTGCGGAATTCACCTCGCACGGATAGTCGCTTCGCCTTCAGAAGCGGTCAACCCGAACTTTCAGGCTTACCCCCCGGAGGGAAGGATCTGGGGCAAGCCTCTGCTCCGCCAGGCCACGGAACAAGTCATGGCGCGCCGGGTTTGGGCAAAGTTGTTGAGGAAGCAAAATGAGATCAGCGGCGCGACCGATCCTTACGATCGTGGCATGGAAGGCCGTGCCCACGCCCTTCCATCCCAACCCGGTCCGATCGCAATGAGGCAGGCCGGTTCTGACCGTTCCAACTCACCGGAGGAGAGGAATGGCGGCATAGGCCGAGCGCTCGGCCTCGGCCTGATAACCGGGGCAGCCGACGACGATTGTTCTGCGATAGGCACCTATGCCAGCGCCGGCGCCCGCTTCGGACCCGACCTGCTTTGGACGGCTCCGGTGACGTTGCCGATGATGTATGCGGTCGTCTACCTGTCGTCGAAGCTTGGTCAGGTATCCGGGCGCGGATTGTTCCACGTCATCAAGGACTTCTATCCGCGGTGGCTGCTCTGGTCGGTGCTGTTGGGTGTGCTCGTCGGCAACACCATCGAGGCAGCGGCCGATCTTGGCGGAATGGCCGCGGCGATCAATATGTTCGTGCCGCTTCCCATTCCGCTGATCGTGCTGTTCGTCGCCGCCCTCATCTTCGCCCTCCAGGTCTTCGGCTCCTATACTTTGATCCGCAACATCTTTCGCTGGCTGGCGCTGGCGCTGCTCGCCTATGTCGGTGCCGCCATTCTGGCCAAGCCGGACGCCGCGGCGGTGCTGCGCGGGACGCTGCTTCCGAGGATCGAATTCAATCGCGAGTTCCTGTCGATCCTGGTCGCCATCATCGGCACGACGCTGTCCGCCTATCTCTATACGTGGCAGTCCAATGAGGAGGTGGAGGAGGAGATTGCCCAGGGGCGCACGACGCTCAGGCAAAGGAAGGGCGCCACCGCCGGTGAACTCCGCCGCTCGCGCCGGGACATCCTCATCGGCATGATGTTTTCAAATCTCATCATGTATTTCATCATCCTGTCGACCGGGGCGACGCTCTACAAGGCGGGGCATCACGATATCGACACGGCCGCGCAAGCCGCGGAGGCGCTGCGGCCGCTCGCCGGCCAGGCCGCAAGCGTTCTGTTCGCCGCAGGTGTGATCGGCGTCGGTTTCCTAGCGGTTCCTGTCATGACCACCGGCGCTGCCTATGACGTGGCACAAGCCATCGGCTGGAAAAACAGCCTGCACGCCCGGGCTCGAGAGGCGCCCAAATTTTACCTCGCCATCGGATTTTTTACGGCGATCGCCGCTGGCCTCAACTTCCTCGGCTTCAATCCGATGAAGGCGCTGGTCTGGTCCGGCATCGTTCAGGGCTTCTCGACACCGCCCTTGCTGCTGCTCATCATGCTGATGACGAACAGCCGCAGGATCATGGGGGAGCAGGTGAACAGCCGCAGCACCAACATACTCGGTTGGGCAACGACCGCCGCTATCTTCTCGGCGACGATCGGCCTGGTGGCCACCTGGTTCTTGTGATCCGGCGGAACAAAGGCGCGCTGTCCCGCCGGTTGGATTGCCTCTGCCGCTTGCGGAACTATCGCAACCTTGCCGATCTTGGAAATTCCACAACGTCCGCAGGCGGACGCGTGTACTGGGCCGCGACAATTGCATCGACCAGGAGATCCAGAGCCGCACGAGCCGTGCGGCTCGTCTCGTCGTCGCCGCGCAAATAATGGCAGGCTCGTTCAAGGTGCAGGTGTGCGGCGGCAAAGTCGCTCGTCATAGGCTTCTCCTTTTTGCCCACCGGCCGGCCGGCAAGATGACCGCCCGGATTTACCCAAAAGCAAATATCCACAGCCGGATTTGAATCAAGATTGACCGAACTACCGCATGCCGCCGAGCCACTCCAGCACCTTGACCTGTGCTTCGCCCGCACCTTCCCCCAGCACCGCGAGGCCGTCCGGGATGGTGGCGCCAGGACATGGTACACCGCGTTGAATGAACCAATTACGGGCGGTGTTCCGCAAACTCTGTCCGCTCACCGCGCTGCTTTTGAAATTTTCTCGCTCTTTTAATTCTACAAACTCTCTAGACTTAACATGATCACCAGACTTGAAATCGAGCGCTTGAGAGGAGCCGGGAATGTCGAAAAAGCTCGTGGTGGGACTGTCGGGCAATTTGACCCGGCCCTCAAAGACCAAGGCGTTCGTCAGCCACATTGTCGGGCAAGCCGCCGAAAGCATCGGCGCGGCCTCGGCGGTCTTCGACATCGATGATCTCGGCGCGTCCCTGCCGCAGGCAAGGCGCCTTGGCGACCTCGACCCGGCGGCCCGCAACATCGTCGAACGGCTGCTGGTCGCCGACATCCTGGTGGCCGGCTCGCCTACTTTCAAAGGCAGTTATACCGGGCTTTTCAAGCACTTCTTCGACCTGCTCGACCCGTCCTCGCTGAGGGGCAAGCCGGTCATCCTCGGCGCGACCGGCGGTGGCGAGCGCCATTCGCTGATCGTCGAGCACCAGCTGCGGCCGCTCTTCGGCTTCTTCGAGGCGCTGACCATGCCGACCGCGATCTACGCCTCCGACAAGGACTTCGCCAATGGCGTGCTGACGTCGGATGCCATCCACGCCCGTGCCCGGCAGGCGGTGGCCGAGGCGTGCCGGGTAACCGGAGTGCCTTACGGCGTCGGCCTTGCCGCCTGAACGCACCACTGACCCGAGATCCACTCCCCGATCCACCCAGGAGCACGCCGCGATGACCAGATCCACCAAATCCAGGCAAATCAAACTTGGCGCTTTCCTTCCCGGCGGCGGACAGCATATCGCCGCCTGGCGCCATCCCGACGCACCGGCCGACGGCGCCACCAATTTCGAGTTCCACAAGCAGCTTGCCCTGACCGCCGAGCGCGGCCTGTTCGATGCCTATTTCCTCGCCGACAATCTGACGGTCGGCCTCGGCGCCCGCGAAGGCGGCAACGCCAAGATCGCCGGCTTCGAGCCGGTCACGCTGTTTGCAGCGCTGGCGCCGCTCACCACGCATCTCGGCTTCATCGCCACCGCCTCGACCACCTACGAAGAGCCCTACACGCTCGCCCGCAAATTTGCCTCGCTCGATCATCTGTCGAATGGCCGCGCCGGCTGGAACGTCGTCACTTCGGCCGGCGACGAAACCGCGCGCAATTTCAACCGTGAGACGCAGCCTGCCCACGCCGAGCGCTATGCCCGCGCCCATGAGCATGTCGAGACGGTCAAGGCGCTGTGGGACAGCTGGGAGGACGATGCCTTCATCCGGGACAAGAAATCGGGGCGCTTCTACGACAAGGACAAGCTCCACGACATCGACCACAAGGGCGCGCATTTCAGCGTCAAGGGGCCGCTCAACGTCCCACGCCCCGTGCAGGGACACCCGGTGGTGGTGCAGGCGGGGCAATCGGAAGACGGCCGCAAGCTCGCCGCCCACTCGGCGGAAGTCATCTTCACCGCCCATCAGAACCTGGCGTCGGCGCAGGAATTCTATCGCGACATCAAAACACGTGTGACGGCCGCCGGCCGCGATCCCGAGCAGGTGCTGATCATGCCGGGTGTAGCGCCCTTCGTCGGCCGCACCGAAGAAGAAGCGCGCGCCAAATACCAGCAGCTGAACGATCTCATCCTGCCCGAAGACGGCGTCGCCCTGCTCAACGGGCTGGCCGGCCAGACGCTCGACATCAGGGGCTATCCGCTCGATGGACCGCTGCCGCCGAGCAAGGAAACCGAAGGCATGAAGAGCCGCCAGGCGCTGATCCGCCAGATTGCCGACGAGCACAACTTCACCATCCGCCAGCTCTATCAATGGGTGGCGACGGCCCGCGGCCATTATACCGTCATCGGCAGCGCCACGCAGGTCGCCGATCAGCTGGAGGAATGGTTCGGCAACGAAGCCGCCGACGGCTTCAACATCCTGCCGCCCTGGCTGCCCGGCGGGCTCGACGATTTCGTTGAGCTGGTGATCCCCGAACTGCAGCGCCGCGGCCTGTTCCGCACCGCCTATGAAGGCAGGACCCTGCGCGAGAACCTCGGCCTCAGGCGGCCGGAAAACCCGTGGACCGCCGCGCGCTCGGCCGTGCTGGCCGCCGAATAATTCCACGAAGCCCACTACCCTCGAAGCGAGAGGCACGACGATGACCTTGCAGCACATCGGACAGGCCGCCAGCCTCGGCACGCGTGACAGCACGACAAGCCTCGGCACGGATTTCCTGCGCCTCGGCGGCCGGGCGGGAATTCGCTTCCTGTCGCGCTACGGCGTCCTCATCGCTTTCCTCGCACTGTGGCAAGTGTCGAGCAGCGCCGGCTGGGTCAACACGGCCGTGCTGCCGCCGATCGACATGATTGTCGCGGCACTTTGGAAGGGGCTGGCCGGCGGCACTCTGCTCGGCGACATCGCCATCAGCCTGCAGCGCGCCGGTCTCGCCTTCGCGGCCGCCGTGCTGGTCGCGATCCCGCTTGGCCTGTTCATGGGTCAGGTGCGCACGGTCGAAACCGCGCTCGATCCCATCCTGCAGGTTTTCCGCCAGACCTCGGCGCTGGCGCTCTATCCGGTGTTCATCCTGCTGCTTGGGCTCGGCGAAGCCTCCAAGGTGTTCGTCATCTTCTGGGCGACGCTGTTTCCGCTGCTGCTCAATACCATCGGCGGCGTCAAGCAAGTCGATCCGAAACTGCTGGAGATGGCGCGCGTCTATGGCGCCAGGCAGCTCACCGTCTTCCGCCGTGTCGTGCTGCCCGGCGCCGTACCGTCGATCTTCGTTGGGCTGAGGCTCAGCGCCACCACGGCGCTGCTGTTGTTGATCGCGTCCGAAATGATCGGCGCCAACAAGGGCATCGGCTTCCAGGTGATGAACGCGCAGTACAACTTCCAGATACCGCTGATGTTTGCGGCAATCGTCATCCTCGCCGGCCTCGGCCTGATCGCCAACCAGGCACTGGTGAGCCTGCAGCGGCGGCTCTGCCGCTGGAGCAATGCCGTCGACTGACCACCGCCTTTATCAATCTCAACCAGGCCAGAACTCAAATCAGGAAAGACCCGGACCATGAAAATCTCCCGCCGTTCCCTGCTTGCTGGCGCGCCCTTCGCCGCCGGCCTTCTCGCCGCCGGCCTGCCGCGCCTCGCCCTTGCCGAAGCGGCACCAGTGAAGTTCCGCTCCCTCGCCAGCCGTGGCAGCATCTCTCCGCATGAGCTGGCCGGCGAGCTCGGCTATTTCAAAGGCCTCGGTATCGAGGTCGAGAATGTCGGCTATTCCGGCGGCGGCCCGGAATCGTTGTTTGCGCTCGCCTCTGGCAGCGTCGATATTGGCTCGGCCGCAACCGCCGCCGTGATCAATTCGATCTCCGGCGGCAACGACTTCGTCGCCGTCTATCCGAGCAACGGCATCAACAGCAAGGTGCACAGCGTCTTCTACGTGCTGGACGACAGCCCGATCAAATCGATCGCCGACATTGCCGGCAAGACCATCGCAGTCAACACGCTCGGCGCCCATCTCGACTACACCGTGCGCGAGGCGCTGCACAGCGTCGGCCTGTCTCCGGACGCCGCCAATCTTGTCGTCGTGCCCGGACCGCAGCTCGAGCAGACCTTGCGCTCCCGCCAGGTCGACATCGCGGCGCTCGGCTACTGGCAGGCGACGTTTGCCGGGGCGCTGGTCGACAATGGCGGCGTGCGCGGCGTGTTCAACGACACCGACGTGCTGGGCGAGCTGGCCGGCGGCTTCGTCGTGCTCAGGCGCGACTTCATCGCCGCGCATCCCGACGCCGCCCGCAATTTCGTCGAGCAGTCGGCGCGCGCCTCCGACTGGTCGCTGCAGAACCCCGACGAGGCGCGCAAGGTGCTGGCAAACATCCTCGACAAGCGCGGCGAGAACGGCGAGCTGGCGCGCTACTGGACCGGCTTCGGGCTGCGCCAGGGGGCCAAGGCGACGGACCGCGACATCGACTTCTGGGTCAGCGTGCTCGAGCGCGACGGCCGCCTGCCAAAGGGTAAGCTGAAGGCAGCAGATATCCTCTACCGGCCCGGCGAAACCAAGACCAACTGAGAAGGCCAACCGGCAAGACAATCAGCTGGGAGATGAGCGCGATGAGCGGCACAAGCGGCGGTGAGGTCAGCATACGCGACCTGTCCAAATCGTTCAGCATCGGCGGGCGTTCGCTTGCCGTGCTGAGGACCCTCAATCTCGACATCCGCTCGGGTGAATGCCTGGTCATCGTCGGCGCCAGCGGATCGGGCAAGACAACGCTGCTCCGCATCCTGGCCGGACTGGAGGCGGCCGACAGCGGCGGCGTCGCCATCGACGGCAAGCCGGTGCACGGCGTCGGCGCCGAGCGCGCGGTGATTTTCCAGGAGCCGCGCCTGCTGCCCTGGCTGACAGTGCTCGGCAACGTCGCCTTCGGCCTCGAAGTGCGCGGCGTGCCGAAGGCTGAGGCCGAGGAACGGGCGCGCTTCTACATCGCGCTCGTCGGCCTCGCCGAATTCGGCGATGCGTTTCCAAGGCAGCTGTCGGGCGGCATGGCGCAGCGCGTCGGTATCGCCCGCGCCCTGACCGTGCAGCCCGAAATCCTGCTGCTTGACGAGCCGCTAGGCGCGCTCGACGCGATGACCAAGATCGGCATGCAGGAGGAACTGGCGCGCATCTGGAGCGAGGAGAACGTCACCATGGTAATGGTGACGCACGACCTCGAGGAAGCGATCTACCTCGCCGACAGGGTGCTGATCCTGCCCAAGGAGAAAGGCGGCGCGGCGCGGCTGATCGACATCGACCTGCCCCGCCCGCGCGAGCGCAGCGAAAGCCGCTTCGTACGCTACCGCGAAGAACTGCTGCGCGAATTCGGGCTGCACTGAAAGCCGCCTAAGAGGGCTTGGATTCCGCGTCCCGCGAAGCGGGGAGAGGTGTCTCGGCGAAGCCGAGACGGAGATGGGCCTTCCTTCGAGTGCCCTGCACTACGCTCTTTCCTGGAACCGGATTCCCCGCCTCGGCATTTCCTTAACCGGGAGGCAAAGGAGCGCGGCATGAAAGCTTTGTTCGCAATCTTTGGCGGCTTCGTCCTGACGCTCGCCGTATTCGCCAGCGGTCTCGCCTTCGCCACCTGGTTATTGATAGCCAAGCCGGTACCGCCGGCCGCCCCGGTCTCCAGCGTCGCCGAACTGTGGGCCAAGGATCCGCGCCCGGTAAACCCGGCCTCGCAGCGCCTCGAGCGCCTCCCGGCCCGCCCGGTTCCCGTTCGCACCTCGGAAGTTGATCGCACCTCCAAACCCGCCGACACCGCCGCAGCTTCGACACCCGACACCACCGGCTCCATCAAGCCGGCGGTGGAAGAGCAGCAGACGCTACCCGCCGCTCATGTCGAATGGTGCGCCAGCCGCTACCGCTCCTACCGGCCGGACGACAACCGCTACACCTCCTACAGCGGCCAACAGCGCCCCTGCATCTCGCCCTATCTCGACATCACCGATGACGGCAGCTACGTCGAGGCGAGCGATACATCGTCGGTGGAGGGCTACGCCCCATCGGATGAACCCGGCGACGCCGAGCTCTCATCCGATCACGTGCAATACTGCTTCAGCCGCTACCGGTCATATCGACCGGAAGACAACACCTACCAGCCATATTCCGGGGGGCCGCGCCGGCAGTGCGAGTAGCGCGGGCCGCGGTGGCTGGCGGCCGCAGTGCATGGCGCCTTGTGCGACCAACGATCACGCAGATTTCTCGGGTTGGCACGGCGTTCATCCGATACCCAAAGGAGAAATCAACATGGGCGACGACCGGGAAGACAAGATTCGTGAGCGCGCATACCAGATCTGGGAACGTGAAGGCGGGATCCATGGCGATCCCGAGCGGCATTGGCACCGGGCCGAGGCCCAGATCGACAGGGAGGCAGCCCTGCCGCTGACGGCAGGCGATGCCCTGCCGGAAACCCGCGAGGTCGCGAGCTCCGACGTCTTGACGGTGGAGGCCCTGGCGGTGCGCACCGGCATATCGGGCGAACAGGCGCAGGAGCTGATCGACAGGCTGGGCAACGACCGGGCGGCGATCGAGCAAGCCGCGCGCAACCTCAAGGGGAAGCGCCGGCCCTAGCCAGGGAGAGACAGATGATCAGAAAACTCAAAGACGGAAAATACCGCCTCTATTCGCGCAAGAAGGACGAAAAGACCGGCAAGCGCCGCAATCTCGGCACGTTCGATACCCGCGAGGCCGCCGAGAAGCACGAACGGGAGGTGCAGTACTTCAAGCGCCATTGAGGGCGGCGTGCCGTCGCTTGCCAGGCAGCCGCGCCGGAATGCCTGGCGGAACCTGAATTCCAGCCCGTAACAAGGCGTCGCGAAGCCGCTACCGCTCCTACAGGGCAAGGGACGGTCCTACAGCGGAGCGGCGCCCCTGCATCTCGCCCTATCTCGATGCGGTGCTGCCGACCGCGCAACTCCCCGCCGATGGCAGCGACTACGTCGAGGCGAACGACGCTTCGATGGAGGTCCCGCCGGATGAAACCGGCGCCGCCTGGCTTCCGCCCTACCACGTGCAATATTGCTTCAGCCACTATCGTTCCTATCGGCCGGAAGACAACAGCTACCAGCCCTATTCCGGCGGCCCGCGCAGGCAGTGCCAATAGGTGGGCGCTGAGGGCGCCTGGCGCGCGTCGGTCGGCATCTATGTGCTGCACCTTCCGGAAGTAGGCGATCTGTTACATGTGTCGTCGGAATATCGCGCGACGGGCGATAGTCTCCCAGTGAAGAATTGCTTGTACCGGCTGGTTGCAGATAGATGGTCTGCAATATTGGGGGGGTGTTCGCAGTGGCTGAGGAAAAAGGCTATAAGCTGGGCGACGATCTGCCGAAATCCAACCCTTGGCGGGATGACCGTCTAGGGTATGCTCCGTTTGCAAAGCGGATAGCGACAGTCATCATCAAAATGACAGCACCAAACGGCTACGTGATCGGCGTTCACGGCCAGTGGGGGAGTGGGAAGTCGACCGCGCTCAACTTCATCTTAGAATATTTGAAGAAACACAACGCCGAGCACGAAAATGACCAGATAACCCATATCGATTTTCGGCCTTGGATTGTGTCCGGTCATCAGGATCTGATTCTCGCTTTCTTCAAGATACTGTCGGAGAGACTAGGACCGAAAGGCACCCGTTGGACGCGGTTTCAGAATTGGATTGCCGGGTTGATTAGCGGAACAACGGATAATCTGGTGGACGCTGCGGCGACTGTGGCCTTGACTGTCGACCCGAGCGGCGGTGCAGCTTCCGGATTTGCAGGCAACTTGGCAAAGAAGTCGGTCAACGCACTATTAGGTCGGTACCTCGAAAATCCGTCTTTGCAAACGGCATATGAGGACTTGAAAAGTCAACTTGGCCGTAGCGGCAGACGCTTTGTAGTCACGATCGACGATATGGATCGGCTAGAAAACAAAGACGTGAAATCGATCATGCAGATGGTAAAAAGCATCGGCCAACTGCCCAACGTCGTTTATCTTTTGGCCTACGATCGCGATATAGTCTGGGAAGCTTTGGATCACGGGACGGATCGTGGAAGACCGCGCTTCGCGGAGAAAATCGTTCAGCAAGAAATTGAACTTCCGCGGCCCGCCAAGAACGCACTTCTTACCATCCTTGATCAGGAGATCTCCTTTCTAACCGGCACGACTGAGGACACCTCGCGCTGGCACTACATCGTCCGCGACGGGATTCGGCGGTGGATACGGTCGCCACGCGATGTGGTGAAACTCTCCAACGCTGTGAAATTCTCTTGGCAAGCGTTGGAGGGAGAAATTGACGCTCAAGACCTCCTCGCTATTGAAGGGGTGAGACTGTTTGACCAAGGCTCGTTCAACTGGATTCGAGACAGCAGAGATTTTCTCTTCACGGAAGGGCGCTTTGTTATGGCGCAAGACGACGTGAGGAAGACCGCAGTGGAGGGCCTCAAACGGCGAATCCCCGACGAAGTCCAGCCGCAGGTCCTTCGGGTGCTATCAGTGCTGTTCCCGCAGGCGGCCAAATGGTTAGAAGGTCAGCAAGCCTCTGGTGATGAAGCCTTCATAGACGTGACCAAACGACGTGGTATTGGGAGCGAAGCCGGCTATGACGCTTACTTTGGTCTTCACCCGTCTTCCGATGCAATTCCTAAGGCGGTCATCAACGATCTTATGTCGAATCTGGAAGATGCCGACGCGATCGAGACCATCATTCGAAGCTACAGCGGAAAGAGAAATAGCCGTGGCGAACTGATGATCGCCAAGCTCCTTGACGAATTGCGCGTGCAGTACCGTGCAAGCCGTCCTGCGCAGCCGACCCAAGCCCTTCTGGATGCCTTGTTTCGGATCGGTGAAGACGTCATCGGTATTGATTGGGACGGTAATATGTTTGGGCTATCGCCGCGGGCACAGCTCGGGTTTCTTATTTGGAATATGCTGGAGCAGTGGGGGGTGGAGGAGGCAGGTAGCCACCTGATTGCAGCATTCGAAAAAGCTGCCTCACCAGCATTTGCAGCCGACATATATGTCGATCGTGGCCGTGAACTAGGCGTATTTCGCTCCGACTCCGGCGAACGGCCAGTAGTCAGTCAGGAGCATTTCGAGAAGCTCGGTGCCATTCTCATCACGAAAATCCAAGCCGCGGCTCACGACGGCACTTTGGAAGCCGCACCATTCTATTTTGACCTCACTAGGGCGTGGGCGCATATCGCTGGTGCGGCGGCTCCTAAGGCGTGGCTTGCTGCTGGTATATCCGAGAGCGCCGAGTTCATGGCGAAAGCCGGCAGAGGCTTGGTCAGTTATAGCGTTGGAACGAAAGAGCGCCGATATACAATGCGAGACGCTCCTGAGCCGCAGTTCTACGATTTGTCGTTGCTCGTCGAAGCAGGGAAGAAGCACCTAAAGTCCGACCTGAGTAAGGACCAGCGAAATCTGCTGACAGAGATTGTGCGCGGGTCCGAGCAACTGCTAAAGGGCCAGTCGCCGGAAGAGACGCGAGATGAACAACATGAAGGATGACGGCGCGTCAACCGCATCGCCCAACTGGATGTCCGGGTCTCGCCACCTCTGCACCCCTACCGCGCTGCCCGCCGGCTCTCCACCGCGTCAAGTCGCTCCTGCAGATGCCCATTCAAAACAATCATCTCCTTGAGCGCCTTCACCGCATCGCCCTTATGCCGGGCGATGAACCTGTCGGCGATGGCCTGCAGCGCAGCCTCCTGGCGGCTGTCTAGTGTCACGATGTGGTCCATGGCGGTGCCTCCAGCATTCCTGTTGAAATTGAACAAAACGGGAACAAAAATGTCAAGGGCGAATTGACTCCGCGAGGAATGCCTTCCTATTTGTCAGTAGGTGGGGCGGTTGCTCACAAATCGAGGAGAGCCGCGATGGGCAGACGAAAAAGCCGGTTCGACAGGTTGTCGGCGAGGGATGCGGAGGCGATCATCAGGGACGCTTTGAGCCTGCGCCGGACGGTGCTGTCGTCGCAGCTGCATCTGAAGGCGCATGGCGAGCTGTTCTGGCAGCTTTGCGGGCTTGTCGAGAAATTGCACGAGGTGCTGGCCAGCGTAGCGGAGAAGGAGCCCGATTATCGGATGGCGGAGCTTGGCCTGCTTCCCCTCCCCGAGGATTACTCGACCCGGAAATGAGCCATGGCCGGGCCGATGGACAGCGTTGGGCGTGCCGCCAAGGCCAACATGCTGCTTATCGTGGAGTGCGGCCACTGCTACCACGTCGGGCGCTTCAGGGCGAATGACGTGGCCCAGGTGGTGGGCTGGAACAAACCGCTGGAAGCGATCAGGTTCAGGTGCAAGCGATGCAGCCGCAAGGACACGACGGTGAAGACGCAGTTCATCGACCAGGATCATCCGCCCAAGGGCTACATCTGGGTGCTGCAGAAATTCAAGCGCTAAAACAATGAGCCTTGCGCCGGCGCCTGCTGCGGAAACTTGATCTGCGTCGCCGGCTTGTCGACGATCACCAGCGCGTCATCGGGCGCCGTGCGCTGCAGGTGTCTTGCCTCCGACCATGGCGCGCTGAGCCAAGCCTCGGTTTCTTCCGGCGTGGTCAGGATCACCGGCATTGCCTTGTCGTGGATCGGCGCGATCAGCGCGTTGGGCCTGGTCGTCATGAAGCCATAGACCTGGTGCTCGGCGGGGCCGTCCTTGACCTTGCGAATGCCCTGCCAGCGCGTCCACAGGCCGGCAAAGAAGAACAGCGGGCGGTCCTCGCCGAGTGCAAACCAGAAGTTGCGCTGAATGCCGGTCTCGGGGTCCTTGTCGCCGGGCGTCGGGCTGGGCTCGGCGAAGCTGGTGACGGGCACCACGCAGCGGTTCGCGATGCCGAGATATTGCTGCCAGTGGCCGTATTGCGGATTGCGGATATTGGTGGTGCCGTAGTCGGCCTTGCCCTTGACCCGCTCCAGTGGCGTCGGCATGCCCCACAGCAGATTGGCTAATTCGCGTTCGCCGTCCGGCGCATTGCGCACCACCGGGCCTGGCTGGTTGGGATAGATGTCGATGGAGGGTTCGAGATTGCCGAGTATATCGCGCAAGGCGCGGGTCCACTGGCGAATGGCCTCCTGGCTGGTCGTGATATTGTAAAGATTGCACATTTCAGGCCGTTCCCGGATGCTCAGGCATCTTGTTGGAAACGGCCCGGAATTTCCAGCGCTGTCCGTCGGGTTGCTGACACGGCAGGCCGTGTCAGCAATGGTTTTGTGAGACCTACCGCGCCGATTGTCTCATAGCTTGTGCGGCGACTGCCGCGAGAAAAGCCCTGGCCGCGGCATCGCAGGCCGCTCGGGACGGACCCTTGGCGAAAAGGAGAAGCTCGGCGGCTCGCATGTTGAGCCCGTGCTTTCTCGCGAATGTGACCAGATCGTAGGGTTTGTTGTCGTAAGGCTCGTCGTCGTCGTAGTCGATCGTCAGATCGTAGTTTTCTTTCATTTTCTTCCTCCCTTTAGCGATCTCCCCCCTCCTGTCGCTAACGCAAAATTAACGTCGATGGCGTCGGGCGAGTCCACCAATCAGAGATTGTGTAAGAAACGTACCGGGGCTGTGCGAGGTCAGATGTGCAGCCTCGCACCGGGTCCGGTGGGCAAGCGCCGCGTACCGACCCGATCGAAACCCGGCCTTCGGGCAGGCTAATTGTTAGGACGTTGATAAGCATTTGGTAATAAAAGGCGGGAAATGAAATGCTGGCTTGATCGGGCATCTATGATGCTGTCGTTCTCAGTGGGCCTGTGACGTGCGCATCAAAAGCCAGATCCTTCTCAGTATGATGGCCGCCGCGGCTTTGATCGGGGTGGTCGGCGGCGTTGCGATTTTTACGCAGATGGCGGCGATCAGGGCGTTGGGATTGACCGAAGCGACCAATGTCGCGCGCGAACTGGCCAACACGATCGTGTTCAGGTCATCCGATGGGGCGCCGTCGCTGTTCGACCGACCCGACGCGCTCCGGGAGTTTTTGGAGCATCAGCACCATGGTTCGCGCAGGGATTTCCTGATCGTCGATCGCAACAAGGTCCTTCTGGCCCACGCTTCCGACGAGGACCACAAGGTCGGCGACAAGTTCGATCACGACGCCGGCGATGAAGTCGGCCAGACTCTGAAAGATGGCATCTCCCGCAGGTTTGAGGATGCTCATGAGGCCAACGACATGCTGGTCGTTCCGATCGAACATCCCGAGGACACGATCATCGGTGCCGTGCTCCTGGAATACGACCCGTTGCTAGGCGATGCCGAACGGCGCACCAGCAACATGCTTTGGTTGGTTGGCCTCAGCGCGACAGCCGCCATGCTGGTTGCGGCGGGATTCGCCGCTGTACTGCTGCGTCGTTTCGGTACCGGCCTTTCTGGCATGATGGGAGGCATGGAATCGCTGGCCAAAGGCAATGCCATGACGCGTGTAAGCTACACCGGCAAAGATGAGTTCGGGCAGCTGGCGCACGGCTTCAACATGATGGCCGCCGAGCTGGAATCGGCGCGGGCCCACATCGAGGATATCGTCGAGACGGCGGCTGAAGGCATTGCCGTCCTCGACGGTGATGGCCGGATTGCCAGCGTCAATCCCGCGGCGGTCTCGATGATCGGGCGGCGCGCCAACAAGATCGTCGGCCAGGAGTGGCGCTCGGTCATGACGATACGTGATCCGAAAGGCGACGAATTCGCCGCCGGGACGTCTCCCATCGAGCTGGCCTTGACCTCGGGCCGCCAACACCAGGGCGAAGTGCGCTTGACCAAATTGGACGGCTCGCATTTGCCGGTGATCGCGAGTTGCAGTCCGCTCAGCAAGTCGGACGGAAGCCTCGTCCTCACGCTCAACGACATCAGCGAACTGCGCCGCGCGGAGAGCGTTGTGAACGAGCGTGCCAATCAGCTGGCGGGGCTGAACCGCGAATTGCACGAGAAGTCGGAAACAACGTCCCGTCTGGTGAAGCTGGGGGAGCTGCTGCAGGCCTGCGTTACGTTTCCTGAAGCGTTTTCAGTGGTCGGCACCGCCATGGCCGAGTTCCTCGGCGGCTTAAGCGGAACCGTCCACCTGACCAGCGCCTCGCGTAACCTGGTGGAAGAGGTAGCGCATTGGGGCGCCGTCCGGTCGAGCGCTGGCCAATTTGCGCCGGAAGACTGCTGGGCGTTGCGGCGCGGCCAGGAGCATGTCGCCGGCCCGGGCATGTTGTCGCCGCGTTGCGCCCATATCACCGAGAATGGCGGCAAGGGTTACGTCTGCATGCCGCTGGCGGCGCAAGGCGAAACACTGGGCATCTTGCATTTGTGTGAACCGAATGCGGCGGACAAACCGCAATGGCTCGCTGAAAGGCAGCAGATCCTGCGCGGCGTCGTCGACACGCTGGCATTGGCGCTGGCCAATCTGCGCCTGCGCGAGACGCTGCGGCAGCAATCGATCCGCGATCCGAATACCGGTCTGTTCAACAGGCGTTATCTCGAGGAGACCAGCAGCCGTGAACTGCGCCGAATGGAGCGCTCGGGTCAGCCATTGGTCGTCATGATGCTTGACGTCGATCATTTCAAACAGTTCAACGATACGTTCGGCCACGAGGCCGGTGACCTGGTGTTGAAGCAAGTTGCCGCCACCTTGATCGAGCATGCCAGGGATAGCGATGTCGTATCGCGCTATGGCGGCGAGGAATTCGCCCTTGTGATGCCGGGGTGCTCGCTTGAAGAGGGTGCTGAGCGGGCGGAGGCGCTGCGCCAGGCAATCAGACAGCTTCACCTGGCGCATCGAGGCAGGACGCTGGGCACTGTTACCGTTTCGTTCGGGGTGGCCGCTTACCCCGACCACGGAGCGGGCTGGGCCGAACTCACAAATGCCGCGGATCATGCGCTCTACGAGGCCAAGGGTGAGGGTCGCGATCGGGTCGTGGTTGCGCGCAACAGCGCCCCCGGCGAGCGACAAATCCAGTTGGTAACGGCTCCCAAAAAATAGCCGGACGCCATCTTGCCGCTGATTGCCAAGCGACGTTCGCAGGAAGGCCAAGCCCGCCTCGTTGGGTTCGGCTAAAGAATAAATCCGGCTAATAGCACCGTAAGGAGCAGTGACAGCGGAACGGCTGCAAGACACCAGATCTCCAACGTGTTGTTTTGCCGCGGGTCCATCGTCAGCCTCACTTTTTTATTTTGTCATTGTGACACCAACGGTTGGCCGGAGGTAGCGGTTCCAAGCGACGCTGTTCATAGAGCGCTGCCTGTGCTGCATATTAGCAACAGCTTGATGACCGCTGGGCCCTGTACCGCCTGGACAACTTCACTTGGCGCCGGATTGGATGCGCATTCCGCAGGGAATGCAAGCGCCCTCCGCATCAGCCGTGCGGGGATCGATCGACGCCCATGATCAGCGCCGAGCCGCATGCCCCGGAACCCGATGGCTGCATCCATCTCCGGACGAAGTTTCGCTACCACCGAGCCGATCCGATGTTCACTCACAGCCAGCGATGCCCGTTCGCAGGGACCTAAGTCTGACCTGCCTGCGCAATGGTCCCGTGCACAGGCAGTTTCGGGAACAACTGCGCCCGTCTTCAGTTGATGGCGTCACCTCCTCGAGGAGACATCGGCGCAGAATCAGTCCCTTCATGCGCTGATTAGGGTCCGCCTGCCATTGCTGGATTTGGCAGGCGGACCCTTGGTTCTGTATGCTTCAGATCGAAAGCGGGTAAGCTCGGGATCACTCATCACCCTAGAAATCCTCCCGAGAAGCATGGCGGAGGTCTTCCTCACCCCTGAGATGCTTGACCTAGCTTGACATTCGAGACGACCTCACAGCGCGCGCAGCGGGGTCGCCCTCAGCCCTCCAGCGCCTCGTGCTGGTAAAGCTCGTCCATACTGAGCGTCGCCAGCGCGGCGAAGGGTGCCTGCTTTTTCACGCGGCCGTGGCTCAGGATCACAACGTCGTCGCAGAACGAGATGGTGCTGCGATGATGGCTGATGACGATGGTGGTGCGGCGGCCGGCGCGCGACTTCAGCGTCTCGACGATCGCCGCTTCCGACAGTCCGTCCACCGCATTGGTGGCTTCGTCGAGGATGAGAATATCGGGATCGCGCACCAGGGCCCTGGCCAGTGCGATCCGCTGCCGCTGTCCCGCCGAGAGATTGACGCCGCGGTAGCCGACGACGGTCCTGTAGCCTTGCGGCAGGTGCTCGATGAAGCCATGCGCTTCGGCCAGTTTTGCCGCGCGCTCGGCATCGTCGGCCGAGACCGCGTCCTGGCCGTAGACAATGTTTTCGAAAATCGTGCCGTCGACCAGTTCCAGCTCCTGGCTGGCAAGTGCAATGTGCTTTCGCCACTGGCTGGGGTCGATGCGGTCCAGCGGCGATCCATCGACGAGGATCCTGCCGCTATCCGGTTCGACGAAGCGGCACAAAAGGTTGACGATCGTCGTCTTGCCGGCGCCCGACCGGCCGATCAGCGCGGTCGAGCGACCGCTGCGGATATCGAAACTCGCCGCATGCAGCACCACCGCGCGCTGCTCCGAGCCGGAATAGGTAAAGGTGACGTCCTCGAACTTGATGCCTTGGCTGAGCCCGGGGAACGCCGCGTCACCTTGCGGCGGCTGGGGCTTGCCGGATGGGTCCAGCATCCACGTCACCTCTTCAAGCGATCCGCTCAGGCCCTGCAGCTGGCTCCAGGCCATTTGCAAAGACCGCATATAGGGCTGCAGCCTGTAGAGCAGGATGACGAAGGCGACGATCAGCGGGAAGGAAACATTGGCGAACCAGGCGCCGATCACCACCGCCAGGAACAGCATGGCGTGCAGAACCTCGGTCAGCGGCGGCAACGCTCCCTGACGGGTCAAAAGCACGAACGCCGCCCGGCGCACCGCATCCGACGCCTGGTCGAATGCCGCCTTCTCGCGTTGCTCCTGGCCAAAAATGCGGATCAGCCGCCCGGCATGCACCAGATGCAGCATCTGCGAGGCGAGCTGGCTGTTACGGGAGGCGACGCTGCGGCTCGGCGCCTTCAGATTGGCGGACAGCATGGCGTGCGCGACCTGCACCAGCGCCAGGCCCAGCGTGACCAGCAACGTCATCTGCCACGACAGGAGCAGCAGGAAGGTGAGGAGGATGATCGCGGCCGATGCGTTGACGATTGCACCCAGCGTGATCTGGATGGCATCCGAGGCCCGCCAGGATTCGTTGGAGATGATGTTGAGCAGCCGTCCAGGGCTTTGCTGCAGGAAAAATGGATAGCCTACCCGCAACAGCTGCTCCGACAGCGCGCTGCGGATCGAATGGCTGGCCTTGCCGTAGATGAAGGTGGTCAGCAGCGTGTTGGCGTAGGCGAACAGATTTTTCAGCACGATCGAGCCGAGGATGGCGACCGATATGACGATCAGCCGGTCGCGCTCGCTCAGGCTCGCTCCGACATGCTGGAAGACGGCGGAAAAGCCGGCCATGCCGGTCTGCCCCTGTTGCCCCATGATTATGTTCAGCAACGGGATGATCAGGCCGATACCGAAGCCTTCAAGTGCCGCGCTGAGCAGCCCGAGCACCACCACGGCCGGAAGCAGGCGCAACTGCTTTTGCCCGAGCGCGCGACGCAGCATCGGCAGGCTGGGCGGCATCAGTCGCATGATAGCGGATCACCTCGCCTCGGCATTTGCCTGTTGCTCCTGTCGCATCTCCGTTGTCTTTGGCGATTTCGCCAGCAAAAGCACCGCGAACTTGGCCGCGCCGAGCAGATTCATGCCGATGATCGGCCAGTGCGACAGCTTGAGTTCACGGTCGAACAGCGGGCCTTTCCTCAGTTCGCGCAAGGCTGCCCTCATCGACCAGTAGAAATGCCGAAGCAGCCACGGCGCGTGGCGGATATGCTTCAGGCAAAGCCCGCCATTGCCCATGCTGTAATCGCGATGCAGCTTTTCGATGGCCTTGCGGTCGCGCCGGCCGTGATGGTGATAGATGGTCATGTCGGGCACGTATTCGACCGGAATGCCGAGCAGCACCGCCCGGACGAGATAGTCCGTATCTTCCGCCGAGCGCAGCGGGCCGCCGGCGCCGAAGCGTTCGTCGAAACGCCCGATGCGGGCGGCAACATCGCGGTGCATCGTCATATTGCAGCCGAGCACGAAGCCACCAGGATGGACATCCGGCGTGAGCCGCGCGCGCACCGGTGACCGCTTGATGGTGAACGGCAGGTCGCGGGGATCGCCAAGCTCGACGCGGCCACCGCGGATGACCCGTTCGCCGGCCGCATAGTGCCGCTGCAGATCGCGCAGATAATCCTTGTGGACCGCGCAATCATCATCGACGAAGACCAGCACGCGGCCCCGCGCCCGCTCCAGCCCGGCGTTGCGCGCGGCCGCCAATCCGGGTCGCGGCTCGCAAATGGCAGTGAACGGGATGTCCGACAGTTCGGCGATGCTGGCCAGCCGTTTGGCCGTGCTGTCGGTCGAGCCGTTGTCGACAACCACCAGCTCGGCGGCAAAGTCGGCATGGGCACGACACGCGGCCTGGATCGAGCTGATGCAGGGCTCGAGTACGGCGACACGGTCGCGGGTGCAGACAATGAAGCTGACCGCCGGCACCGGTCCTTGCTGCGGCCGCGGCGACATGGCCGCCGGCATCATCGAGCGGCCGCGTTGCTGGAACTGGTGCGATTTGACGAACATGGGCTGCTAGCTCAACTGGTTCGAAGGCAAAACCGCCGCGGCCGGCACGGACTGCAGATACCGCGACAAGGCATCCACCTGCCTGGTGACCGACATCGAGACGAGACTGAAGCGCGGCGCGAAAGCACCGGTGCGAAACACGTACTGCTCGCGGCGCCGGATGAGTTTCCATTTCGCCGTCCGTGTCAGGAATTCGTGCATCAGCAGCGGCTGTCTTTCTCCCGCTATCAGCTGATAGAGGAAATAGAACAGGTTCAGCGTGCCGGCCTGGTAGCTCGGCCTCGTCTCGACCGGAAGCGCGGCTATCCTTTCTTCCAGCGCGAGGATCCATTCGGCGGCACGGCGAATCGTCTCCATCGACAGGACCTCACCGATGGCGCGGAGGTCCTGCGTCTCTTGTACGAGCCCTTCGCGCTCTAGGTTCTCGGCGACGATCTTCAAATGCGTCCTGCGCATTTCGCGCTTGTGCCTGTTGGTCACGCTGTCGTCATGGATACGATAGGCGATGAGGTTTTCGGGGATCATTGCTGCCGGGTAGCGATCGGTCAGCCGCCTGAACAGGTCGAAATCCTCGGCGTGCTTGTAGCTCTCGTCATAATGTAGAACGCCGTCTTCGATGACCTTCCGGTTATAAACGATCGTTGAATGCATGAAGATCGTGAAGAACATCGACAATATGCGCAGGCTATTGTCCTGGAATATCGGATCGGGCGCCCCCCTGACGATGCGGTTGCCGAGCAAGGTGTCGAAGCTTGCGCCGCATAGAGCGAGGTCAGGCTGCTGGTCGAACAGTGCTACCTGCCGCGACAGGCGTTGGGGATAGGCGATGTCGTCGGCATCCATCCTGGCGACCAGATCGCCGCGGGCCATGGCCAGGCCTTCATTCAGCGTTGCGATCAGGCCGCGGTTTTCGCGTGAGACGATCGAGATGCGGCTGTCGGCCTGGCGGTATTTCCGCAGGATCTGCAGCGAGTTGTCGGTCGAGCCGTCATCGATGGCGATGACCTCAAGATGCTTGTAATCCTGGCGCAGGGTGCTGCCCAGCGCAGCTGCCAGATAAGGTCCCGCGTTGTAGATCGGCAGCAGAACGGAGACTAAGGGAGCAGCCATGATCAGCCCCGATCGGTTCGTTGCAGCTTGCGTGGCAAGCGTGAGGGGCGATCAGGCGGTCCACCCAGATATGCTCCGGCCGCAAGCCATCCGGCATTGCCCACGTCGATGCCTGCTGGGGCGGCGCCTGGGCCTCTTCGAGCAACATAGGGGAAGTGGCGCTTGAAGCTGTTGAGTGGCTTCTCGAAAAGCAGCCACGAGACCGAAGCCAGCATGAGCGTTGCCGTTCCCGCCAACAGGAACCGCCCCGGCCCTTGCTCGGAGACGTTGAGCGGGATCCACGGCTGTGATTTGACGACCAGCGCCAGCACTATGGGATGGTAGAGATAGACGCCGTAGCTGATGCGGCCAAAACCGAGCAGCGGCGGCAGTTCGAGAAGTTTTCCGGCGCGCCCGCCAATGCCCCTCGAACAGCTTGCAACGATGACCACCAGCGGCGCGACAGGCAGGATCTGCAACAGCAGCCAGAGGCCCCATTCCTGCACCGGATTTGCAGGCGTCGGCGCAAACCACTGCAGAACGAAAAACGCCGCAGCGAGCCCCGGCCAGCCAACTCGAAGCCATTGCGGCAAGCCAGCAGCTCTTGACCGGTAGGCGGCGAGCAGCGCGCCTGACGCCAGTGCATCCATAGACGCCGGCGGCAGCAGGTCGCGCGCCAGGCTGGGCGTTCCCGCGATCGGCCAATAAAAGCGATAGGCCAGCGACAGCGCGATAACGCCGATGCAGATCGATTCCAGGCGCCGGCGCGGCGCCAGCAGGATGATCAGCGGCCAGGCGATGTAGAACTGCTCCTCGATGCTCAGGCTCCAGAAATGGCAGAGCAGCCAGGGCGTCCATTCATTCTGCGATGCGTACCAGAAGTTCGACAGATAGAGCGCATGCCAGGCCAGCGACCCTCTGGACTGCTCCAGGTCCACCAGCCAGACGAAACCCAGCACGGCGAAATAAGGCGGGAATATCCGCAGCGCCCGCCTGATATAGAAGGATTTCAGCGCCGGTCCGGTTTCGAATTCGGCGGCCGCTCTGGCTTCCAGCAGCAGTCGCGTGATCAGAAAGCCGCTCAGCACGAAAAACAGGCGCACGCCAATATGGCCCCAGAACGAGGATCCTCCGGCCGCGAAGAAGTGGGCGTACAGCACCATCGTCACGGCGATGGCCCTCAGCGCGTCCAATTGGGTGTCGCGCGCATTTCCCATTAGCGGCGTACGCCGGCGGGACGGCGAAACTGCCAATCGGTCAACATGGCGGCGTCGTTCACGGCGCATTTCCAATCGGTAGCGCCCCCCTCACCCAGAATAGGGCCACCATTGTGCAACGCAACACAAAAAGTTGACACATTTGAAACAGGAACGTGAGACGCTACTAATAAAGCACAAGAAACAGCAGGAACCAGCCCGAATTGTCCATTTTTGACGATTTTCACACCCTGCCTTGGCCGACCAATTTCGGCGGCAGGGGTGCTGCGATGCAACATGCTCGCCGCCGCCGCGAAGCTCGTCCGCTCGATCGCCGCCGGCAGCACCGGCGTCATCCTCGTCGCGCATGATCTCTCCACGGTGCGGGCGCTGGCCGACAGGATCGTGGTCCTCAGCCTCGGACGCGTGGCCTATGATGGATCCCCCAGGCACCTGAGCGCCGACCAGCTGTGGGACCTCATAGCGAGCGGCACCCTCGCATCCGCCGGGCCAATAGGAAGGCGTGTTGAAGGAGGGGCTGCTTCGCGGGACCCACTCACGCGCAAGCTTCCCGCCTCCGGGTTACGCCTCCTTGCTCGCGTTCGCGAGCGCCACTGTGCGACGCTCCGGCAGCCCCATTCCGACGAGCGCACCGGCGAGCGAGAGCAGAGCGGAGACGTCGATTGCCGAGGTGAAGCCATCACTGAACGCATCGGTGGACGCGAAGCTTCCGGTCCCGGCGAACACCGCACCGGCGATCGCGATCCCAGATACGCCGCCAAGAAAGCGGAACGTGTTGAACGTGCCGGCAGCCTTGCCGACCTCCGGCCGCGCAACCGCATTGAGCACCGCGTTCTGCGCGGCAGGCATGGCCATCGATACGCCTGCGCCGGTAATGATCAGCGGCGCGACGAGCTGGATGTAGGGCAAATCAGGTGCTGCGATCTGCGCCAGCCAGGCCATTCCGGCCGCTTGCAGGATCAATCCGGCCACCACAAGCCAGCGCTCACCGACGCGGTTGATCAGGCTGCCGGCGATCGGTGCGACCACAAAAAGCGTGGCGGTCCAGGGCAGCAATCCCATGCCGGCGCCGAGCGGCCCACGGCTCTGGGAAAACTGCAGAAACTGCGGCAACAGGAATACGAGGCCGTACATGGCGGCGCAGAGCAGGAAGTTCGCACCTACGCCCGAGGAGAATGCGCGCGCCCGGAAAAACCGCAAAGGCAGCATGGGCTCACGGGTACGCAACTGCCAAAGGACGAATGCGATGGCGAGAAGCAGCCCGGCCGTCAGCGCCGACAGCACTTCAGAGCTGCTCCAGCCCACGATGTTGCCGCGCATCAGACCCCAGACCACTCCAAATGCCGCCGCAGTTACCAGGACGACGCCGAGGACATCGATTGCCGTGCCCGGCCCGTGACTCTCCGGAATCCGACGCAGCACCAGCGGGATGAGAACGATGCCGACCGGAACATTGAGCCAGAAGATCCAGTGCCAGGAGAGGCCTTCGGAGATCGCACCGCCGGCCATCGGACCGATGATCAGCGCCAGGCCGGTGATGCTGCTGAAGATACCCAGCGCCTTGCCTCGTTCCTCCGGAGGAAAAGCGACGCTCAGCAGCGCCATGGCCAGCGGCATGCCATTGCGGCACCCGCGCCCTGAACCGCGCGGGCCGCAATCAGCAATCCGGCATTTCCAGCGAGCGCGCAGGCAACCGACGCTGCGACGAACAGCGCCAATCCGGCGATGAAGATGCGGCGGCGGCCGAACCTGTCACCGAGCGCCGCCCCGGTCATAAGCAGGACGGCAAAACTCAAATTGTAGGCGTTCATCGTCCATTGCAGCGTCTCCAGCGAGGCATCGAGTTCGACCCGCATCGTGCTCAATGCGGTCGCCACGACCATCGCATCGAGAACGACCATCAAGGAGCCTATCGACGTGAGGGCGAGAACCCAGACCTTCGTTGACCCCGCACTTTGCTTGCTCATGATTATGACGCCTCCGGCTTGAACAGATGGCCCGCCAGTCTCGCGGGCCCGTGATCCAGTGACGCGGAGGCACCACCAAAGGATTCCAGCTAAAGAAAGTTTTTTTCGACCGAATCCTTTTGCCATCGTCGAGCGTCTATAGGACGCTGCCCGCGATGGCGGGCGCCCTGCCTGGGAGATACGCATGAAATCGACGCTTGTGCGATGACCGGATCCGCAATCGGCACGCCAGAAGGACGGGAGCCATTTGACCGGCTGCTCGGCGAATTGCGGCCGAAACTGCACCGTTACTGCGCCCGCATGACCGGTTCGGTGATCGATGCCGAGGATGTCGTTCAGGAAGCTACGGTCAAGGCGCTCGAGGCGTTCCCCGGGAGCGGGCCGATAGCCAATGTCGAGGGCTGGCTGTTCCGCATCGCGCACAATGCCGCGCTCGACCACCTGCGCCGTCGCGCCAGGGCGGATGCCGCGCATGCCGTCGACGATATCGACATGATACCTGACCCCGGTATGTCGGCCGAGGGTCGTCACACTGCAGCCGCAAGCCTGCAGACCTTCATGCGGCTGCCCGCGGCGCAGCGTAGCAGCGTCATCCTCATGGATGTGCTCGGCTATACGATCGAAGAGATCGGCAACATTATCGACAGCAGCGTTCCGGCGGTGAAAGCCGCTCTGCATCGCGGCCGTCTGCGCCTGCGCGAGGTCGCCGGCCAGCCTGACGATCGGCCTGTGCCGGTGTTGACCGAGCCCGAGCGGGCGCGTCTGGCAGCCTACGTAGATCGGTTCAACGCCCGCGACTTCGATGCGATCCGCGACATGTTGGCCGAAGACGTGCGGCTTGACCTCGTCAACCGGCTCCGGGCGAGCGGCCGCGCGAAAGTGGGCCGATACTTCCACAATTACGCGGGTATCCACGATTGGCAACTGCTTCCAGGCCAGGTCGATCGGCACCCAGCCATTCTTGTGATCGATCGGGATGACCCGGCCGGAGGGCCAAAATACTTTATCCTGCTGGAATGGGCGGGCGACAGATTGGCGAGAATTCGCGATTTCCGCTATGCGCGCTACACGCTTGATGGCGCCGAAGTAGTGCCTCTGCGGGCATAGCAATTCGCGTTTCATAATGCCGAACAACCACTGCCAGGATCGCGGCCGCTTGCCATCCAAGCGGCCGCCCTTTTTCGTCGATCCTGCTTTAAGCCGGTTGCAACTCCCTGCGCGGCAGCGGCGGGAAGGCGATCGCAATCGCCATCGCACCAAGCCCGACAAGGGCCGAGCCGATGAACAGCCAAGAATAGCTGGCATAGGCATCGAACACCATGCCGCCGGCGAGCGGGCCGAAAGCCATGCCAAGGCTGGACAGCATGGTTACGGCACCGAACACGGTGCCGAGGATGCGCTGGCCAAAATATTCGCGCGCCAGCACCGCATAGAGCGGCATGACGCCGCCATAGGTGGCGCCGAAGATGACGGCGAGCGTGTAGAATTGACCAAGCTCGCTGACGGCCAGATAGGCGGCGATAACCACGGCCTGTATGGCCAGCCCGGTGATCAGCACCGGCTTGACGCCCAGCCGGTCGGCGAGCACGCCGTAAAGCAGCCGGCCACCCAGCCCTGCCAGGCCCTCGATGCTGTAGATGCTGACCGCTGCCATCGGCGCGATGCCGCACAGCATCGCATAGCTCACCATATGGAAGATCGGCCCGGAATGGGCCGCGCAGCAGGCAAAGAAAGTCAGTCCCAACACGATGAATTGCGGCGAGCGCAGCGCCTGCGGAACAGTCATGCCGGCACCCTCGGCGGCAACGCTTGGGGCAGCGCCTTCGGCAGCGGGTTTGGGTGGCTGGCGCACCAGAAGCGCGGCCGGCAGTAGCAGCACCCACGCCGTTATGCCGATGTCGAACATCGCGGTGCGCCAGTCGTAGGCCGAAATCAGCCAGCGCGCGAAGGGCGAGATGGTCATTGGCGCCACGCCCATGCCGGCCGAGACCAGCGAGACGGCGAGGCTGCGGTTCGTGTCGAACCAGGCGGAGGTCAGCGCGATCATCGGCGCGAAGAAGGCGCTTGCCGCGAGGCCGACGAGCACGCCGTAGGCCAACTGGAAAACGAGCAGCGAACCGGTGCGGCTGGCCAGCACCAGCGCCAGGCCGAGCAGCACGGCGCCGGTCATGACGACGATGCGGGCGCCGAAACGGTCGTAAATGGCGCCCCAGGCGAAGCCGCCGAGGCCCATTACCAGGAAGTTCAGCGTCATCGCGCTCGATATGCCGGCGCGCGACCATTGTGTGTCGAGCGCCATCGGTTCGAGGAAGATCGCCAGCGAGAACATCGCCCCGAGAGCGACACAGGTCATCAGCGCGCCAGCCGCGACGATAACCCAACGATAGGGAAGGCTCATTTCAATTTTCTCCCATGCCGGAAGCGTTGATACGGCACGACCTTTTCGAGCTTCGCCGAGCCGCTTGCGTCCGAAGGACGTTGGAGATGTTTTGAATCCGACAATCCGGTTGCATTTTTTATCCAGTCAGAAAATTGCGCCGCTCAACTCCTCCAATGCATTGACCGTGCATCGTCCCGAGCTAGATTTCCAGCCTGGCCATCAGGAGCTATCGGGTATGGAACTTCATCGCGGCCGTCTCATCGACCACCTCCACCTGGTGGTCAGGGATCTCAAGGCCAGCCGCCGCTTCTACGAGGCTGTTCTCAACGTGCTCGACATACCGATCGGTGGCGCCGGCGATGATTATTTCTGGGCCGACGAACTGTTCATTTCCAGCCCCGACAGCCCGGCGGCCCTGGGAAAGCTGACCGGGCGCCATCACCTTGCCTTCCAGGCAAAGGACCGTGCGATGGTCGAAGCCTTCTACAAGGCCGGGCTTGAGGCCGGCGGCACCGACAATGGTGCGCCGGGCGAGCGATCCTACCATCCCGGCTATTACGCCGCCTTCCTGCTCGATCCCGACGGCAACAATATCGAGGCCGTCCACCACGGCCCGGCCAAACGCAGCGCCGATTCAGTGAAGATCACCTTCTAGCTTCGGGTAAAGGTGGTTCGCACCGGCCGGCACGGTTGGTCTCTGCCAAATCTGGGTGCTTGCGTCAGACCGCGTCTGCCCTATCGCGTCAGCGCCGCCATCTGGCTCGCCAGGAAGTCGACGAAGAGCCGTGCCCGGACCGGTAGCTGCCGCCCGTAGGCATGGACGATATGCACCGGCATGGTCGGCATTGCCACCTCGGGCAGGATACGGACCAAGCGGCCCGCGTCGAGATCGCCCTGCACCGCAAACCGCATCAGATGCGCTATTCCAGCACCGGCAAGTGCTGCATTGCGGATGGCGCCGCCATCATCGGTATCGAGCCGCCCATTCGGGACGATCATCGTACCGTCGGCAAAGGTGACCGGATAGGGCCGGCCGGCCATCTGGTAGCGGATGAAGTCATGGTTCGCCAGATCCTCGACCGATGCCGGACGGCCGCGCCGCTCGACATACGCCGGCGAGGCCACCAGCACGATCGGCAGATTGGCGATCTTGCGGGCAACCAGCCCCGTGTCCGACAGCGCCCCCATGCGCACGGCAACGTCATAGCCTTCGCGGATCAGATCGGCGTGCCGATCGGTGACGCTGAGCTCGACTTTCACTTCGCCATGCTGCGCAAGGAACGCCTGCGCCCATGTCGCGATCAGGCCGCGCCCGAGCTCGACCGGCGCTGTGACGCGCAGCAGGCCGCGCGCCGTATCGGCCACCTGGACGATGTCTTCGGCATCGTCCAGCGCCCTGAGCAGCGGCGCCACCCGCTCGTAGTAGGCGAGGCCTTCGCTGGTGAGCCCGAGCCGACGCGTCGAGCGCTGGATCAGCCTGACCCCGAGCCGCCGCTCGAGCCGTGCCACGCTTTTCGACACCGCCGATAGGCTCGAGCCAACCAACCGGCTGGCGGCATGGAATGAGCCGGCATCGACGGTTCGGACGAAGGCGACGAGACCGGCGGTCTTTTCGAGAATGGTGGTCATTCCGGAATTCTAGGCACGAAAGAATGGATCATTATGATCCTAATACGCTTTTTGATCATCATTAAATACCGCTCATCGTCGACAAAGGAGAGATTGATGAGCAAGCTGAACGGCAAGGTCGCCATCGTCACCGGCGCGTCCAAGGGTATCGGCGCCGCCATTGCCAAGGGTCTTGCCACGGCCGGTGCCGCGGTGGTCGTCAACTACGCCTCGTCACGGGAAGGCGCCGACCGTGTCGTCGCGGAGGTCGAGGACCGTGGCGGCCGCGCCGTCGCCGTCCAGGGCGACGTATCGCAATCGGCCGACGTGCGCCGCCTGTTTGAGGCGGCGAAGTCGGAGTTCGGCGGGCTCGACATATTGGTCAACAATGCCGGCGTCTTCGCATTCGAGCCGCTGGAAGCGGTGACGGAGGCCGAGTTCCACCGTGAGTTCGACACCAATGTGCTGGGCATCATTCTGACCACGCAAGCAGCAGTGAGCCATTTTGGCCCGAGCGGCGGCAGCATCATCAACATAAGCTCGGTCGCCAGCCGCAATCCGCAGCCGAACTCGCTCGTCTATGCCGCCACCAAGGGCGCGGTGGACACGATCACGCTGTCGATGTCGCGGGAACTCGGCGCCCGCAATATCCGCGTCAACGCCATTGCGCCCGGCGGCGTCGACACCGAAGGCCTCGAGCGTATCGGCATCGTCGGCAGCGACTTCGAAAAACAGATCGTCACCATGACCCCGCTCGGCCGTTTCGGTCGGCCCGACGACGTCGCTCGCGTCGCGGTGTTCCTCGCCTCCGACGAAGCGTCATGGCTGACCGGCGAGCGCATCACCGCCTCGGGCGGCTGGCGATAGATATGCAGGGCGCGGACCTGCCGTTTTACGGACCATGCCCCCGCAGCGTGACATCGAGGAACACCGCAATCGATGACGACGGGGATCCAAGCCCTATGTTTCTCAGCAAGGGAGGAGCGCCGTGCGCTATCGATGACCGCTAGATGCCAAGGAGGTAACGGATGACGGGCGACGAAAAAGCAATCCGAAGGCTGGTCGAGACGTGGATGGATGCGAGCAAGCGTGGTGACATTGCGACCGTGCTCAGCTTGATGACGGACGACGCGATCTTCATGGTTCCCGGCCGGGAACCCTTCGACAAGGAGATCTTCGCGGCAGCCGCGCGGGAGACGGCCGGCGTTCATATCGACGGCACCAGCGATATCGTGGAATTACAGCTTCTCGGCAATTGGGCCTTCATCCGCAGCCGCATCGACATGACGGCGACTCCGCCGAATGGCGAGCCGGTCCATCGATCGGGATATGCACTGACGCTGCTGCGCAAGGAGGCAGACGGTGAGTGGCGGCTCGCGCGCGACGCGAACCTGCTGACTGCGCAAGGCTAGCGCCGGTCTCCGACATCCTGCACCGGAAGGCGGGCAAAGGGAGAGCGGCCAAGGGGGACCGATAAGATGGCGAGGATGCGATGCAAGCCGCCCTGAACAAGTGTTCCTCCTCTACCTGATCACACGGGCAAGAGGGCGTTCTGCTTGACATCGGCGATGGAGGCGAAAGTGTGCGTTTCGCGCACACCCGGCAGCGGCAGGATGACCCGCTGCAGGAAGTCCTGGAACACCGCCATATCGGCGATCCGCGCCTTGACCAGATAGTCGAAGCCGCCAACCACCATATGGCACTCCAGAACCTCCGGGGCTTTCGCCACGGCTTCGGCAAAACGGTCAAAGACATGCGGCGCCGTGTGGTCAAGCCGGACCTCTATGAACACCAGCGTTCCCCGGCCGACCTTGCGCGGATCGAGCACGGCTCTGACCGCGGTGATGAACCCGTCGCGGAACAGGCGCTTCACCCGCTGGCTGGTTCCGGTCGGCGACAGCCCGATACGCCCGGCCAGATCAAGCGTCGTTCGGCGCCCGTCCTCCTGCAGCAGCCGGAGCAAGCTGCGGTCTATCTGGTCGAGGTCGTCCATTTCACAATCCACTCTATCTCAGGGATTTATGTGTTGATTTCACGCAGAGATGCCAAAATCAACGTATTTCATCACATGAAACCTCGCAATAGCTTGCACTTCCCTCACCCACGCGAAGCAAACGGGGTGAGCCGATTTCGACGAACAAAGGGAGTGCAGGATGACCAAGGAAGCGTTCAGTCCAGCCGGCAAGAGTGCGGCGGAAATCAGCAAGGGAGCGACCGAGATCCTGGTGCTGAGCGAAGCCGACGTGATGGCGTGCATCGACCTCAGCCAGCTTCTCGATGTTCTGGAAGACGGCTTCAAGGCGCTGTCACAAGGTAAGGTTGTCAATCCACCCCGGCCACAGCTCGACATCCCCGGAGCCGGCTACAGCCTCGCCATGCCGGCCTGGATGGAAGGCATGAACCTGACCGTCAAGATCGTCAATGTCTTCGAAGGCAACTTGGCCAAGAACCTGCCCAGCCACCTCGCCACCATCAGCCTGTTCGATCCGCTGTCCGGCCTGCCGGTCTGCATCATGGACGGCACTTTCATAACGGCGGTGCGAACCTCCGGCTCCGCTGTGCTGTCGGTGCGCGCGCTTGCCCGCCGGGATGCCAGGATAGCGACAGTGGTCGGCGCCGGCGTGCAGGCCAACCAGCATCTCCATTTGTTGCCGCTGGTGCGGGACTTTACCGAAATCCGCGTCGCTTCGAAGAGCTTCGACGATGCGGCAGCGCTTGCCCGGCTGCACCCGTCGGTGGTGGCGGTCGCCGACCTCGAGGCGGCAGTGCGCAGTTCCGACGTGGTGTGCCTGGCGACCCACTCCTATCAGCCGGTGATCGACGCAGGCTGGGTCCAGCCGGGCACGCATGTCTCGTCGGTCGGGGTGGCGCCGCCCCGCGGTGAAATGCCGATCGAGCTCATCGCCAAATCCAGTCTTTTTGTCGAAACCAAGGATGCATTCAAACCGACCCCGGTCGGTTCCTGCGAGCTTGCCGGCTTCGACCCGGATTTCGGCACCGAGCTTGGCGCCATGCTACTCGACCGCGCGCCGGGCCGCGTTTCGGATCAGCAGATCACCACCTACAAGGCGATGGGCATTGCGATGGAAGACATGGTCGCCGCCGACCTGGCCTATTGCTGCGCCCGGCGTCTGCGCAAGGGAAAGCTCGTCGTGCTGTAGGCGCGTGCCGCCTCACGCAGGCTCGCGCTTCAATGCCTGTGCCATGCAGTGGATGCCGCCGCCGGTCTTCGAGATTTCGCTCATGTCGATGGCGGCCACCTCGAAGCCGCGCGCTTTGAGCTGGCCGATCAGCGTCTGGCTCGAAGTCGGCGCGATCACCCTGTCCTTGCCCAGCGACATGAAGTTGCAGCCGAGCGCCATCGTGTCCTGGAACGGCACGTCGATAATCTCGTGGCCCTTGCCCTTCAGCCAGTCGACGATGCCGGGCTCCGTACAGGCAAGGCAGACGGCCGTCAGCTTTTCCGCAATCGGCACCACCATCAGGTCGATATGGACGTAATATTCGTCGATGAAGGCGATGCGGGTCTCCCAGCCCTCCTTGTCGAACCAGGCCTGCACCTGGCGCGCGCCCTCCTCCTGCGTGCGGGCGCCGCCGCAGCCGATCAGCACCACGCCATCCTCGATGACATTGAAGTCGCCGCCTTCGAAGGTGCCGGCGGTGACCATGTCGTAGATCGGGATGCCGAGCTTCTCATAGGTGCGGATCGCCGCGTAGTTCTCGCCGCGCCGCCACCACTGGGCCATCGCGGTGATGATGGCGCCGTAGGGCGTCATGACGCTGGAATCGCGCGAATAGACCTGCATCGGCAGCTCCGGCGTCGGCTCGTGCCAGTGGATGTTGACGCCGAAATGCTCATAGGCGGCGGCCAGGTCCTTGTGCTGTGCCTGCGCGATCTGGAGGTTGCAAGGCGCCTCGCGCAGATGTTTTCGCGACAGCGAGCTGGTCGAGAGATGACGCAGGAAATTCGGCGAGCCGAGCAGCACGTCGGTCAGCACGTCGGTCTCGTTGGCGAAGCCCCAGGCGGTCAACGGCTTGGTGCCGCCCACCGGGTTGCGGCGCTGCAGCGAAAACGGCTCGGCGACGATGCGGTCATGGACGGTCATGAGTTTCTCCTCGTGATGGGGGCGGCTGGTTGATCATGCGGCTTGGTTGCTTGGTATCCACCAATCCCGTCCGCGCGGGGTGGTGATGTATTCCGGCCAGCGAAATCCGATCGGCGGATCGTAGTCGCAGAGCGGGGCGATCCAGTTCGAGCCGCCGATGCCACCGCCGGTTCGGGCGACGAATTCGTCCATCGCCGCGTCGCGCGCAGCCTCGTCTTCCAACAAGCGAAGTGCCGCGAGCGCAATGGTCTTTGCTGCGCAGATGACCATCGGGTCGATGGTGGCAGAAATGCCGCCCAGCGCATTCATCGCCCAGCCCGGATAGGCGTGACCATTCTCCGAGCGCAGTGCCGGGCGGGCGACATAGAACCGCGCCGTTGGCGTATGCCACGACATGTCCGTGTAGTCGTCGGAGGTCGAATTGAGCTGCGATGGCGGCAGGTCGCGACGCAGCAGCGCCTCTGCATCCTGCGGCGCAATCAGCCGCTCCAGCTCGGCGATGAACGGTTCGTCGCTCGCCTCGCCGCCGGCATTGACCTGGATTTCGCGGGCGATCGCCTTGGCCGTCTCGTCCCAGCGCGGCGGCCCGACCGCCGCCAGCGCGTCGAAGGCAATGCCGGCCATGACGTGATTGGCCAGCCCCGGCCGCGACTTCGACACCCAGTGCCGCTCATGGCGGCAGCCGCTTATCCTGGCTGCGGCTTCCGCATTGCGGTCGAGCATGGCGGTGACCTGCTCGGCCATAGCAAGCGTCGGCACGCGGATCATGTACTGGATCTCGGCCAGCCCGGCCGGCAGATTGTCGGCGGTCGCCTGGCCCGCCGTCAGGATCGCCTCGCTGATCGACCAGCCGCCCTGATGCGGCAGCATGGAATCGCGCAGCGCCTTGGACGCCATGTACATCATCATGAGCGCGTCGTTGGCGCCGGGCGCCCTGACCGCCGAATGCGCCTGCGGGATGGGTGCTGCGGTGCCCGCCGCCCTCGCCCAATGTTCCGGCTCGTCACAGATGAAGCGGTGGATCATCGCATAGGCCGCACCGCAATGCGTGTCCCAGCGCGCCGTGTTGCAGAGCGGCAGCATGTAGAAAGGATGGAAGGAGATCATACCCGCCAGCCCATCGTAATAGCCCTTCGCGGCATGGATCGGCTTTGACCCGCGCACCTTCTCCGCCGGCTCGCCGGTGAAGCGCAGCGTGCCTGATATGCCGTGGCGCTGCATTGCTGCCTTGGTCGCCAAAAGGCCGCCGAGGCTGGCAATGCCGAGGCCGGAATGCGGATCGGTGTGGCCGCCCGCCTGTTCGCCGAGGCCGGGACGCGGTCGCTTCACCGTTGCCGCGTCCTGGCAATTGCCCGGCACCGCGTCGTATTCGGCGTACATGCCGATCGTCGGGCCGGTCCCGTTGATCCAATGGGCGCAGAAGGCCGTTGGCATACCGCCGGAGCCTTCCTCGACCGAAAAGCCTTCGTGCTTCAACTGCTCCACATACCAGGCGGCCGACTGGTATTCGCGCCAGGCGGTCTCGCCGAAGTCGAAGATGGTCCGCGTCCACGCCGACAGGGACGGCTGGATGTCGTCCAGACAGGCAAGCGCGGTCGCTTGTGCCGAGGTCATCGGTTTCTCCATGGCGGAAAGAAAGCAGTGAAGCGCCCCACCAAAAAGTGATATGTTTTCCCGGCTCATGCAAATTCGGTTCACCTCTTGAGAATTCCCTCGACGCAGGCGCTGCGCGCCCTCGACAGTTTTGCCCGCCACGGCAGCGTCTGGCGCGCCGCCGACGAACTGCATCTGACCCGCAGTGCGGTGAGCCATCAATTGCGCCTGCTCGAACGCGATCTCGGCTTCGATCTGCTCGAACGCATCGGCAAGGGCGTGGCGCTCACGCCGCGTGGCCAGCGCTATGCCAGCGACGTGCGCAAGGCGCTGACGGTGTTGGGTGACGCGGTGACGCGCCATGCCGGCACCGGCGTCGGCGGTTCGTTCAGCGTCAGTTGCACCCCTGGCTTCGCCTCGCTTTTCCTGTGCACTCACATTGGCGAATTCCGGCAGATGTATCCAGATGTCGCGCTCCGCATCCTGACGCCGCGCCGCCTCGATGACGTCAGCAATGCCGAGGCCGACGCCTTCATCGCCTTTGGCGTCGGCAACTGGCCGAACCGCGCGGTCGAGCTGTTGTGCGAAATCTCGTTCACGCCGCTGTGCAGCCCGACGCTGCTCAACAAGATCGGCGGCTTCTCCAAGCCGGCAGACGTGCTGCGCGCCAATCTCCTGCATCTCGGTGACACCGAGGACTGGGCGCGTTGGCTGGCGCTGTCCAAGGTCGAGAACCCCGACCCGGAAGGCGGCATCTTCTTTTCCGACATGAACCTGGTCTTTTCGGCGGCGATCGCCGGCCAGGGCATCGCCATGGGCGACGAACTGACCAGCGGCCGGGCACTGAGCGAAGGCCGGCTGGTGCGCCCCTTCGACATAGCGATCAATTCCCCGCGCTCGTATTTTCTGGTCTCGGAACATGCCAAGGCGGCGCATCCGGTGCTGGAGGCGTTTGGGCGGTGGCTGAGGTCGAAGCTGTCGGAGAACCAGCGTTAATCTCCCCCCTTGAGGGGGAGATGGCCGCGAAGCGGCCAGAGGGGGTCGCTTGGCTGGGCTCGGCCCGGTCTGATTTTCGAAGTAAGAGTCGGCCCGGTCTGATTTTCGAAGTAAGAGGAAGTTGGCGCTTCACGCGAGACGCCCCCCTCCGTCGCCTTCGGCGACATCTCCCCAAGATTGGCGCATAGATGAATCAAATTTGCCGATCAGGCGAAAACTATTCGGTTGCGGTAAGCCGCCGCCCTGCCTACGATTTCGCCTACGCTAAGGAAAGGGCAGGATGCAGCAACCCGGCCGGGCCGCAGAGATCAAGGCAATCGGGATCGGCAAGAGCTTCGGCTCGTTCCGTGCGCTGGACGATCTGACGCTCGATATCGGCCGTGGCGAGTTCCTTACCCTGCTCGGCCCCTCCGGTTCGGGCAAGACCACCTTCCTGATGATCCTTGCCGGCTTCATTCAGCCGACCGACGGTCGCCTTTACAGCGACGGCGTCGATATCACCGAGCGGCCGGCCGAGCAGCGCGCCGCCGGCATGGTTTTCCAGGGCTACGCACTGTTCCCGCATATGTCGGTCGAGGCCAATATCGCCTTCCCACTCAAGGTACGCAAGAAATCGGCGGCCGAAATCAAGCGCCGCGTCGGCGAAATGATCGAGCGCGTCGGGCTCAAGGGCCACGAAAAGAAACTGCCGTCGCAATTGTCCGGTGGCCAGCAGCAGCGCGTGGCGCTGGCGCGGGCGCTGGTCTTCGAGCCGGGCGTGCTTTTGCTTGACGAGCCGTTTTCGGCGCTCGACAAGGGCCTGCGCGGCCAGATGCAGGCCGAAATGAAGCGGCTGCACCAGGAGACCGGCACCACCTTCGTCTTTGTCACCCATGACCAGAGCGAGGCGCTGGCGTTGTCGTCTCGCGTCGCCATCTTCAACCATGGCAAATTGCTGCAGGTCGGCGCGCCCGACGAGGTCTACGACCGGCCCGACAACCGCTTCGTCGCCGAGTTCCTGGGTGAGATCAACATGCTGCCGCTGAAGGGCGTGCGCCCGGCCGACAATGGCTCGACCGGCCTCTGCGAAGACCGCGCGATCAGCATGCGCTGCAAGGCCGAGGAGGTCCGTGGCGACGCCATCCTGGCGATCCGGCCCGAATACATGTCGATCGCACGCGAGGCGGCAGCGGGCGAGAACGGTATTGCCGCGACTGCCGTCGCCTCGACCTATCTCGGCGCTGCGACGCGGCTCGATCTGACGACGCGCCAAGGCGCCAAGGTCACGGTCTCGGTGCCGAACGAGGTTGCCGCTTCCGCGCTCAGCAAGGGCAATTCCGTGTGGCTGACTTGGCCGGCGGAGAAAGGCTTCCTCCTTCCGGACGGAGGACAATGACGATCGGCGTGGCAAATTCGCCAAGCTGACTTTCAGGAATACCAACAACAAAAAGGGGAACTGACATGACAAATCAAACCAAGAAAAATTCCATCGAGGCGCTGTCCGCCAGGGCCGTGCGCGGCGAGATCTCGCGCCGGCAGTTCACGCAACTGGCCGCACTGGTGCTGGCCGGCACGCCGATGCTGCTGCGCTCGACCGGCGCCTTTGCCGCGGCGAAGGAACTGGTGCTGGTCAACTGGGGCGGCGACGCCATCACCGCCTATGACGCGGCTTATGGCCAAGCCTTCACCAAGGAGACGGGCATCACCGTCAAGATGGACGGCTCCGGCCCGACCGAAGGCGCGATCGCGGCGCAGTTCAAGAGCGGCGCGCCGACCTGGGACCTGGTCGACGTCGATCCCTTCTCGGCCATCACGCTCGGCGCCCAAGGCATGCTCGAGCCAATCGATTATTCGATCGTCGACAAGAAGAAGATGCGGCCGGGATTCGGCTGGGAATACGCGGCCTCGACCTATTTCTTCTCCTATGTCATCGCCTACGATGCCGAGAAATACGGCAGTCAGGCACCGACCGGCATGGCCGACTTCTTCGACGTGGCAAAATTCCCCGGCAAGCGCTCGCTCTACAAATGGGGCGTGTCGAGCTGGGAAGCGGCACTGCTTGCCGACGGCATCGCGCCGGCCTCGCTCTATCCGCTCGACCTCAAGCGCGCGCATGACAAGATCGCTGCCTTCAAGGAGAACGTCGTAGCCTATTGGGGTGGCGGCGCCGAAAGCCAGAGCGTGCTGCTCAATGGCGAGGCCTCGATGGCGATCGTCTGGTCGACCCGGGCTTCGCTCATCGAGCAGGATTCCGGCGGCAAGATCAAGTTCATCTGGGACCAGGGCCTGATCTCGCCCGGCGCGCTCGCCGTGCTCAAGGGCAATCCCGGCGGCAAGGACGCGGCGATGAAGTTCATCGCCAGCACCCAGGACCCGGAGAAGGAACTCATCATGTTCGACAAGCTCGGCCAGGGTCCGGCCAACCCGGCCGCCGACGCGCTGATCCCCGCCGACAAGAAGCGCATCAACCCCGTCGATCCCGAGAACATGAAAAAGCAGATCCCGCTCGACATGGATTGGTACGCCAAGAACTACGGGGCAGCACTCGACGAATACACGAAGATCATCTCCGCCTGATCCGCCGGGGAAAACCGGGCCGAGATGAAAGCATACGTTTCCGACAGGATGGGCGCGGCGCTGTTGATGGCGCCGCTGCTCCTCTTTCTTGTGCTGGCCTACGCCTGGCCATTCCTTGGCGTAGTCAAATGGAGTTTTACGCTGCCCACGCCGGGGCTGGGGCAGTACAATGCGCTGCTCACGGATCAGTTGGTGCAGTCGGTCTTCATCCGCACGCTGCGTATCGCCGCGATCGTGACGATCGTTTCGGTTGCCGCCGCCTACGCCATCACCGTTGTCTGGGTGCGCGGCACGCCGGTGCAGCGCGTCGTGGCCGAGTTCTGCATCCTGGTGCCGTTCTGGATCTCAGTGCTGACGCGCGCCTTCGGCTGGGTGGCGCTTTTGTCCAATCGCGGCCTGATCAACACCTGGCTGCAGGCGGTCGGCTTCATCTCGGAGCCGCTGGCTCTGGTGCGCAATGAGTTCGGCGTTATCGTCGGCATGACGCATTTCCTCATCCCCTTCGCGGTGTTTCCACTGGCCTCTTCGATGCGAAGCCTCGACGACCGTGTGCTGCTGGCGGCGCGCGGCCTCGGCTCCAGCCGCATGCGCACCTTCTGGTCGGTGTTCGTGCCGATGACCCGCTCCGGCATCATCGGATCGGCGCTGATCGTCTTCGTCTTTTCGCTCGGCTTCTTCGTCACGCCGGCGATTCTCGGCGGCGGCCGCAGCGTGATGATCGCCGAGCTGATCTATCTCCGCATCTTCCAGAGCCCGGACTGGGGCCTGGGCGCGGCGATCAGCGTGGTGCTGGTGCTGTTCGTCGGCGCGCTGATGGCGCTGCTTTTCCGCTATATCAGGCCGAAGCAGTTGGTGTAGCGCGATGCCGACCTACCGCCCCGGTCCCGTCTCGCTGATCCTCGCCGCCCTGGTCGCGCTATTCCTGCTGTTGCCGCTGCTCGCCGTCATCCCGGTGTCGCTGACGCCGAGCCGTATGCTGGCGATGCCGTCGGGCGAACTGTCGCTGCGCCATTACCGGGCGCTGATCGAGGATCCGCGCTGGATCAATTCGATCCTGCTCTCGATCAGGATCGGCATAGTCAGCAGCGCCTTTTCCACGGTGCTGGCGCTGTGCTTCAGCCTCGGCGTCTGGATGTTCCAGCCGCGCTTCACCGCCGCTCTCGTCGGCTTCGTGCTGCTGCCGATGGTGGTGCCGCCGGTGGTCTCGGCAATCACGCTCTATTTTCTGCTGACCTCGATCTCGGGGTTCTCGTCGTTCTTCGGCTACGACACCTGGCTGGGTGTCGCCATGGCGCACGCGGTGATGACGGTGCCCTTCGCCACGGTGCTGATCCTGGTGTCGCTTAGCCAGCTCGACCGCCGCATCGACCTCGCCGCCCGCGGCCTCGGCGCCACCGTGTGGGAGCGCGCCACCCGCATCATCATGCCCAACATCAAGTTCGGCATCGTCACCGCAGCACTGCTGTCCTTCGTGCTGTCCTGGGAAGAGATCGGCGTCACCCTGTTCATCACCTCGGTCAACGCCATCACGCTGCCGCGGCTAATGTGGATGGGCCTGCGCGACAACATCGACCCGGCGATAGCAGCGCTCTCGGTGATCCTGATCGTCATCACCGTGCTGGTGCTTGTGGCGCGCAGCGTCGTGGTCAGGCTGCGCGCGGCGCAGTAGACGCGCCTCACGCCGTGGTGACTGGCGCAAATGAAACCTTGCGCTACGATTTTCGTTATAGGTAGTCCAACACGTCGAAGGCTTCGCCATGAACCAAGGATGGTTTTCCAAGCCGGTTGCGGTTGCGGTCGGCATCGTGGGAGATATCCGCAACATTTCCAATGCACGGCAGGTTGTCGAATTGCTGGAAGCCCACTGGCGCGACGCCGGCAGCGCCAAACACGGCTTGGCACTGCGCACATGCCGCCGCGCCATGAGCGACGATCGCTGGACCGAAGCCGCCAGGGACGCGTTCATCGAGGCCGCGCGGGAGGCGCACGTCCTGGTCGAGCGAGCCGTCGAACCGCAGGACCGGTCCAGGCAGGCGGGACCGTGATCGATTTATGAGAGCCTCGGTGGTTCGGCCGATCTATCGCATCTCAGGCAGCATGCAGCCTTGGAATGGCGCTGACGTCGACCTCGCGCTCCGCGTGCCACGCATCGTAAGCGGCCTGCATCCTGAGCCAGATCGCGGCGCCGTCGCCGAACATCTTTCCAAGGCGCGCCGCAACAGCCGGCGACACCGGCTTCTTTTCGCGGATGATGTCATAAAGCTGCTGGCGCGAGATTCCGAGCAGATTGGCGATTTCCACCTTGGTCTTGCCGGTTGCCGGGATAATGTCGTCGAGCAACGCCCCGGGGTGGGATGGGCAGCGCTCCATCGGACGCATCGGCTCATACACGCTCATAATCGATTTCTCCAATCTAAGCCGTCTCAATGGTACTGTTCGAAATCGACGCCGACAGCATCATTGGCGTCGAATTCAAATGTGATGCACCACGGCCCGTTGACATGCACCGTGTAGCGGGTCGGGCTGAAGCCCTTCAACGCGTGGAAGTCGAAGCCGGGCAGGTCCATGTCGTCAGGCCTTTCCGAGACTTCCAAACGGTCAAGCCGGATAAGGATGCGCTTATGCATCTTGGCGTCGATCTTTCCGGTCTTTCCGGTTTGAAAGAGGTTCGCCAGCGCCTTGTGCTTGAACGACTTGATCATGCAACATGTAAGCATATCGCTTACACGGGTCAAGCAGGTGTAAGCAAATGATTTACGGAATGGTCCGAGCCCATCGAAGGCAATAATACGCCCGCTGGACGCTGGGCCGGGCCAGCCGAATACCTGGCGGACCTATGTCACGGCATTATCCGCTAACCCATCGCCTGGCGGATTCTCTTGGACAGGCGGCTCAAAAATGCCGGTCTGGACGACGCGTCAAGCTTCCACGACAGGACTGCCGTCGCCATTTTCCGCGGCAGCACCCCGACCGACAGGAACCAGGCGGCGAGGATGGCGCGCCGCCGCAGCGATGCCGTCATCTCGAGGCTGGCGACGGCGCCGGCCGCCCCGAGCGCCAGCCGGGAATCGTCGGCCACGGGATGTCGGTCTCTGTCCGCGCAAAGCGACGCCAGCCGCTCTTCCAGGTGGACCGGATCGTGGCGGACAGCATCCGACGGCACGATGGTCAGGCCGATCCCGGAAGCCTGGTCCGACAGCGCCTGCATGCGGCGGAAATCGTGGGTTACCCGCCAGCGTGCCCGCTCGGCGAGCTTTTCACCGAAGACCGAATGATTGGCGCCGTGGATCCGGTAGGCGCCGAGGCATTCGTCGATCGATTGGACGTGCCCGTACATCGGCGCCAGCGTTGCCAGATAGCCGTCGGCGCCCTGGCGGAACTCCGGCTCCGGGATGGGCATGATCGATTCGAGTGTTGCGCGGTCAAAGGCGAGCCCGCTGGTCACGGTCGTCTGATAGCGGCCCTTGTGCAGGAGTTTCGGCATGACGTCGCCGCTGTCGAAAGGCAGTTCGGGCGGCGGAAAGACATCCTTGATGCGTTGTCCCTCGTCGACGATGTGCAGTCTGGACTGGACCTGGGCGGTTGCCTCGTCCCAGGTCTCGACGATGGTGGAGACAGCGGTGGGATAGAGATAATCGTCGGCGTCGAGGAACAGGACGATCTTGCCCGAGCTCGCAGCGAAGCCGGTGTTGAATGCCGCCGCGTGTCCGCCATTTTGCGCTCGCGGGCATGCGAGGATCTCGTCGTGATACGATTCCATGATTGTGGTGGAATTGTCCTGCGATGCATCGTCGACGACGATGACCTCGACATCCGCGTAGTCCTGCTCGAGAGCGCTGTCGATGCTGCGTTTGAGGAACCGCGCATAGTTGTAGTTCGGGATGATGATGGATACCGGAAGCCGGTTTTGGACAGACTGCATCGCGTTTGACCTCGCATCTTGCTTTGGTTCGGCAAAAGCCCGCTCATGGGCCTGCCCCCTCTTCAAGCGCCCCTCTTGGCGCGCAACGAGTTCCCTGGGAAAAGCTTGCGCCTTCCAACAGGAGACGGGTCACGTTTCGCATTGCGACTTCGTACTGAGGCCGCCATTGCCTTCGAGGGCTGCTGCCATGTCACGATGGGCGGCAGCAAAAGCTCCGACGTTCGGCCAAGGTGATGTCGCAACCGAGCCCGACGGAAATGTCTCGCCTCGCGATCAGGTCGGGGAGCGAAGCGGACGGTGCCCTGAAGGCATGGCGGATAGTGGCCTGCAAATGCGGCTGGAACAAGCCCCGCGTCGAAAACAGGGCCACTTCAGGTTGCGTTTCAGGCGGCATGCCGCGACCGCCGGCGCTTTTGCCCCGGAGCCGGGGAACCGCCTCCGGGGCTTATGGTCATGTGGCCTAAACAGTCAGGCGGCCTGCAAACCCGGCAGCGACAGGTCGACTTCCTCCGGCAAGTCGCCGGCCATGGCGGCGGCGAACTTCGTCTGGTCGAGTTCTCCTTCCCAGCGTGCCACCACGACCGTCGCTACCGCATTGCCGATGAAGTTGGTCAGCGCCCGGCACTCCGACATGAAGCGGTCTACGCCGAGGATCAGCGCCATGCCGGCGACCGGCACCGTGGGGACGACCGAAAGCGTCGCCGCCAGGGTGATGAAGCCGGCGCCGGTGATGCCGGCGGCACCCTTGGAGCTCAGCATGGCGACCGCAAGCAGCAGGATCTGGTCGCCATAGGTGAGTGGCGTGTCGGTCGCCTGCGCGATGAACAGCGCGGCCAGCGTCATATAGATGTTGGTGCCGTCCAGATTGAAGGAATAGCCGGTCGGGATGACCAGGCCGACCACCGAGCGGTTGCAGCCGGCGCGCTCCATCTTGGCCATGAGGCCCGGCAATGCCGCTTCCGAGGACGAGGTGCCGAGCACCAGCAGCAGCTCCTCCTTGATGTAGCGGATCAGCGCCAGGATCGAGAAGCCATTGTAGCGGGCGACGGCGCCGAGCACCACCAGCACGAACAGCAACGCAGTCAGGTAGAACGTGCCGATCAGCATGGCCAGATTGGCGATCGAGCCGATGCCGTATTTGCCGATGGTGAAGGCCATGGCGCCAAACGCGCCGATCGGCGCGGCCTTCATCAGGATGGCGACGAGGCGGAAGATCGGCGTGGTCAGCGCCTGCAGGAAATCGACGACCGGACGGCCGCGATCGCCGACCAGCGCCAGGGCGACACCGAACAGCACCGAGAAGAACAGCACCTGCAAAATGTCGCCTTGCGCGAAGGCACCGGTGATGGTGTCGGGGATGATGTTCATGAGGAAGCCGACGATGGTCGTGTCGTGCGCCTTCTCGGCATAGGCCGTCACCTTGGCGGTATCGAGCGTGGCCGGATTGATGTGCATGCCGGCGCCGGGCTGGACGACATTGGAGACGACCAGGCCGACGACCAGCGCCAGCGTCGAGAACACCAGGAAATAGATCATCGCCTTGCCGGCGACGCGGCCGACCTTCTGCAGGTCGGAAACACCGGCGATACCGGTCGCCACGGTCAGGAAGATCACCGGCGCGATCACCATCTTCACCAGCTTGATGAAGGCGTCGCCGAACGGCTTCATCGCCTCGCCGGTTTCGGGATAGAAATGGCCGAGCAGCACGCCGGCGGCGATCGCCGCCAGCACCTGCACATAAAGGTGCCGGTATAAGGGAAGTTTGCCGCGCGGCCCGGCGGCAGCGATTGCTGTCTGCATGACGTCCTCCATGGCGCCCCGATCGAAAGCTCGACTCCCCGGGGCAGTTGTTTTGACCAGCAGCCTCGCGACTGCTGAATTCGTGTTTGCAATAGCCGTGCCAGATACGCAGAAGAGTTGTTCGTCATTGATTTTATTGAGCATTCCCAAACGGCCGCACTGCCGGACGCATGGTCAAGTGCGACTCTCCGCATAGGTCGAATTGTGTTTTGTGCGAGTTCATGCACAAATGGGCGATGCTGCAACGCCCCGCCGGTGCCTTGTCTTCGACGCCCGAGCAACTCGCCAGGCGGGCGCGCCGAGCCTGGCTGCTGTTTGCGGCCGTCGCGCTTTTGATCGTCACGGCAGCGCTCTACGGCGCCGGCCTTTACGGCCGTACCGCCGAGATCGGGACCCTGGCGGCGCAGGGGCGTACCGACGCCAATCTGAAGGTCGCGCTGCTGCGCGCCGTGCTCGAAAGCCCGCGCGCCCTGCCCCTGCTGTTGTCCGCGGACCAGCAAGTGCGTGATGCGCTGACGCAGAAAAACGCCGCGGCAATAGATGTGCTGAACCGCAAGCTCGAGGGGCTGGTCTCCGGCACCAAGGCGTCGGTGCTCTATGTGATCGGCGCCGACGGACTGGCGATCGCCTCCAGCAACTGGCGCGAGCCGATCAGCTTCGTCGGCAACGACTACCGTTTTCGCGATTATTTCTCCGGCGCGATGCAGGCCGGAACCGCCGAATATTTTGCGCTCGGCAATGTCAGCAAGCGTCCCGGCCTCTACATTTCGCGGCGCGTCGGCGATGCCGCCGCACCGCTCGGCGTCGTCGTCGTCAAGATGGAGTTCGACCAGCTCGAAGCCGACTGGCGCGAGGCCAACCGCCCGGCCTATGTCAGCGACGAGAACGGCGTCGTGCTGATCACCAGCGTGCCGTCCTGGCGCTTCATGACAACCGCGCCGCTGGCCGCACCCAAGCAAGCCGCAATTCGCGACAGCCAACAGTTCGGCGACGCGCCGCTTGTGCCGTTGCCGATCATGCACGCGCAGGCGCTCAGCCCGGATGTGTCGATCGTCCACGCGGTGACGCCCGGCGGCAGCGACGCGCAGTATCTCAGCCTTTCGACGCCGGTTCCTTCGACCCCCTGGCGGCTCGACTATCTGATCCCGGCTGAAGCGCCGATCGCCGCCGCCGTCCGCGAAATGCGGCTTCTGGCACTGGGTGTCGTCGTGCCGCTGCTCGGCCTGGCCGCGTATCTGTTGTGGCGCCGGCAGTCGGCGCAGATGCGGATTGCCGCCGAACAGGCGGCGCGCACCGAACTCGAACGCCGCGTTGTCGAACGCACCGAGGATCTGAGCCGAGCCCGCGACCGGTTGCAGGCCGAGATCACCGGCCACCGCAACACGGAGGCAAAGCTCCAGGTGGTGCAGCAGGACCTGGTCCAGGCCAACCGCCTCGCCATCCTCGGCCAGGTCGCCGCCGGCGTCGCCCACGAGATCAACCAGCCGGTCGCCACCATCCGTGCCTATGCCGACAACGCCCGCACCTTCCTCGACCGCAAGCAGACCGGGCCGGCTGAGGAAAATCTCGGCGCCATTGCAGCCCTTACCGAACGCATCGGCTCAATCACCGAGGAGTTGAAGGCATTTGCCCGCAAGGGCCGCACCGCCGCCGAGCCCGTCGAATTGCGCGGCGTCATCGAAGGCGCCGTCATGCTGTTGAGAAGCCGCTTTGCCGGCCGGCTCGACGCATTGGTCGTCGACCTGCCGCTGCCGAGCCTCAAGGTCATGGGCAATCGGGTGCGGCTCGAACAGGTGCTGATCAATCTCTTCCAGAACGCGCTGGAGGCGCTCGACGGCCGCGACGACGCTCATGTGCAGGTCTCGGTCGAAGAGACCGCGGATGGCGTGACCATCAGCGTATCCGACAACGGGCCCGGCATTCCGCCGGCGATCCTCAAATCGCTGTTCACGCCGTTCAACACCTCCAAGGAAAAAGGCCTTGGCCTCGGCCTCGTCATCTCCAAGGACATCGTCGCCGACTATGGCGGACGCATCGAGGTTTCGAGCGGCGACAGCGGCACCCGCTTCACCATTCATCTCCAGAAAGCAGCGTAAGCCATCATGACGAACGACAATTCCGCACCGGTGGTCCTGATCGATGACGATCGCGATCTCCTCAAGGCCACCGCGCAGACGCTGGAGCTTGCCGGCTTCTCGGTCTCGGCCTTTGCGGTGGCGGCCGAGGCGCTGGCCACGCTCGACGCCGGTTTTGCCGGCGTCGTGGTGTCGGATATCCGCATGCCTCAGATCGACGGCTTGCAGCTTTTCAATCGCATCCTGCGGCTGGATGCCGACATTCCCGTCATCCTCGTCACCGGCCATGGCGACATCGCCATGGCCGTCAAGGCGATCAAGGACGGCGCCTACGACTTCATCACCAAGCCCTTCGCCGCCGACCGGCTGGTGCAGAGCGTGCGCCGCGCAGCGGAAAAGCGCCGCCTGGTAATGGAGAACCGGGCCTTGCGCGAGGCGGCCGGAGAGGCGCAGGACAGCCTGCCGCTGATCGGCCAGACGCCGGCGATGGGCAGGCTGCGCCGTACGCTGCGCCAGATCGCCGATACCGACGTCGACGTGCTGGTGACCGGCGAGACCGGCTCCGGCAAGGAGGTGGTGGCAAGTCTTCTGCATCGCTGGAGCCGCCGCGCCAAGGGCAATTTCGTCGCGCTGAATTGCGGCACGCTGCCGGAGACCGTCATCGAGAGCGAGTTGTTCGGCCATGAGGCCGGCGCCTTCACCGGCGCGCAGAAGAAACGGATCGGCCGCATCGAGCACGCCAGCGGCGGCACGCTGTTCCTCGACGAGATCGAAAGCATGCCGGTCTCGACACAGGTGCAGATGCTGCGCGTGCTGGAGATGCGCGAGGTCACGCCGCTCGGCACCAACGAGGTGCGGCCGGTGGATCTGCGCGTCGTCGCCGCCGCCAAGGTCGACCTCGGCGATCCGCGCCAGCGCGGCGCTTTCCGCGAGGATCTCTATTACCGGCTCAACGTGGTGACGATCTCGATCCCGCCGCTGCGCGAGCGCCGCGACGATGTCGCCCTGCTGTTTTTCTATTTTGCGGAGCGCGCCGCCGCCCGCTTCCACCGCCCTGTGCCGGCAGTTCCAGCGACGGTGCATCGCCATCTGAGCGACCATGACTGGCCGGGAAATGTGCGCGAGCTGGCGCATTTCGCCGAGCGGTTCGTGCTTGGATTGGAGGAAGGCGCCGAGACGCAACCCCCTGCCCCGACCCAATCGAACGCCGCCATGAAGCTGCCGGAGCGGCTGGAGCGCTACGAGGCCGACATCATCCGCGAGACGCTTGGCCGCAACGACGGCGATGTCAGGCGCACGATCGAAGCGCTGGGGATTCCGCGCAAGACTTTCTACGACAAGCTCCAGCGCCACGGCATCGTGCGCAGCGATTTTTCCCGGTAATCGCCGGCGGCCTGGACCGGCGGCTCGGTTACTTGGCGTCGTGGAAGATGATGCCCACAGTGTGGCGCATGCCGGAGCGTAGCCGGCTGACGCCATGCCTGAGGTTGACGCGGTAATTGCCCTTGCTGCCCTGGACCGGACGATTGTGGACCGCGAAGGCGACCGCATCGCCCTGGCGCAGCGGCACCACCTCGACGCGGCTCTGCATGCGCGGACGCTGCTCGGTCAGCACGAACTCGCCGCCGGTGAAATCCTTGCCTGGTTCCGACAATAGGATCGCCACCTGCAGCGGGAAGGCAAGATCGCCGTAGAGATCCTGGTGCAGGCAGTTGAAGTCGCCGGGGACATATTGCAGCAGGAGCGGCGTCGGCCGCGTCTGGCCCTGCTCGTGGCATTGCTCGAGGAACGCCGCGTGTTCGTCGGGATAGCGCTGCGCGATACCCATGCGCGCGTTCCAGTCGTTGGCAACCGCGGCCAGGCGCGGATAGAGCGCGGTGCGCAAGCCGCCGATCAAGTCGGGCAAGGGATAGCGGAAATAGCGGTACTCGCCCTTGCCGAAACCATGCCGCGCCATGTGCACATGGCTGCGGAAATGGCTCTCGTCCGGATAGAGCCCGGCGATATGCCGGCACTCCTGCGGCGTCAGCAGCTTTTCCATCACCGCGCAGCCATAGCCGCTCAGCTCATCGGCCAGCGTCCGCCAATCATATCCGGCAACGCGCACCTCCGCCGATTTCACCGCCGCTTTCGCGCCTATCGAATGGATGGTCATGGCTTCGCCTCCTGTGGCTTCTCTGTCAATTGAAATGGGTGAAGCGGCCCGCGCAGACCACCCGTTTCTTGCCGGGTGAGCCTTGCGGGACGGGACGTCATTCAATTTCCGATTTCGTGGTCATGGGCTAAACTTGTTCCACTCAACGGGACCACCACCTCATGATCGTCCAGACCTGCATCAATGGCGCGCGCAGCGCCGATTTCCACCCCCGACTGCCGCTTGATCCCGAAGCCATTGCGCGAGACGGCACGGCCTGCGTGGCCGCAGGTGCGGCCGAGTTGCATGTCCATGCACGCGGGCTCGATGGCCGCGAAAGCCTTGCCCCTGACGCAATGGACCCGACCGTGCTGGCGCTGCGCCGCGCCTGCCCGGGAACGCTGATCGGCGTCTCCACCGGCGCCTGGATCGAGAGCGACGACGAGCGCACGCTTGCCGCGATCGCCCGCTGGAGCGAGCTGCCCGACTATGCCTCGGTCAATCTCAGCGAGAATGCAGCACCGGCAGTCATGGGCCGTCTGCGCCAGCGCGGCATTGGCATCGAGGCGGGGCTTGCCTCCGTAGCCGACGCCGAACGCCTGGTGAGCCTCGACCATGGCAACCGCGTGCTGCGCATCCTGATCGAAATCTCCGAGCAGGAGCCGGACGCTGCGCTTGAGATCAGCGACGATATCGCCGCCGTGCTCGACGGCGCCGGAATGCGCCGGGCAATCCTGCTGCACGGCGCCGACGCCACGGTCTGGCCTTTCGTGCACCGGGCGGCGGAACGCCGTTGGTCGACGCGCGTCGGACTGGAAGACGGCAAGGAGCTTCCTGATGGAACAGTAGCACCCGGTAACGCTGCGCTGACAGCGGCAGCCGTCGCTATCTTCGAGACCAGTCGTTAGCACGGGGAAAGCGTCGATGGCCGCCGATCCCCCTCTTCAGGGGGGAGATAGCAAGTTTTGGCAAATAGGCAGGTCTAAGTCGGCGAACTCAAGCGTGGCAGCACGCTAATGTCAGTAAAATCTATCTAAAACTTTACATATTAATTAAACCAGCAATTAATCAGCACATCAACGACCCCGTATGTTAGTGCTCTCCCGCACCGGGGACCATTTTTATGAAAATCATTCCGCAGAATGATCACGCCGCGCCGCGCCGGATTCAACAGTATACATCGATACAGATCCTGCGGGGGCTGGCAGCCCTCATGGTTGTTACCTATCATCTTCCGGGCGCACTGGGCATGCTCGACCTGCGTATTCCCGTTCTGAACAGTGGCGTCGACTTGTTTTTCGTCATCAGTGGTTTTGTCATGGTTCTCTCGACGGAGAACAGACGCTCAGACCACCGTGCTTTTTTGATGCAGCGGTTCACGCGCGTCGTTCCGTTCTATTGGGTTATGACCTTCCTCATGGTCGCCGCACTTTGGTTGTTTGCCGATCGTGCAGTGTCTCTTGAGCAGATCACCAATAGCCTGCTTTTCATACCCTATCTCGATACGGTCACAGGCTATGTCCAACCGGTGCTGGGCGTGGGTTGGACGCTCAATCTGGAAATCCTGTTTTACATTCTGTTCGCGGCGACTATGCGTGTCGGCACGCTGACGCAAATGGCCATGGTCGGCGTTGTCTTTGCAATCGCCGTAGCGGCGCGCATCGTCTTCAAACCCGCCGCCGACACTGTGCTGTTTTTCTATACCACGCCAATCCTGTTTGAGTTCCTTGCCGGCATGGCGCTCGGCCACCTGGTCGGCAGACTGGCGCGTTTGCCTACCGTCCTGGGTGTCTCGGCGCTCGTGTTCGCCATCGTGTCCATGCTGGTGATGGTACTTGGCTTCAACTTGCCGCGAACCCTTGCTCAGGGAATCCCGGCCTTGATCCTTGTCGCCGGTTGCATCAGCCTGGAAAACTACTTCCGGCTTTTTGCTCCTCGCCTGCTGGCAAGGTTGGGCGATGCCTCCTACTCTCTCTATCTGACGCATCCTATCGTGCTGCTTGCGACCGCTCCTGTCGTTGCAAGCGTCAGCGTATCACCATGGCTTGCTGGCATGGTTATTGTCACCGCCTGCATTGCCGTCTCCCTGGCCAGCTACAGTTTTGTTGAAAAGCCGATTTTGGCCATTTCGCGGATGAGCCTTTCCGCCCGTCACGTGAAGGCATGAACTGCGGCTGCGCTCCGCGGAACCACGCTGTCTCGCCAACCTTAGACCGGCGGCGCTGAACCTTCAAAAGATCCGGAAACAAAAACCCGCCTCGGGAGGATGGGTCGTTGGAGCCAAATTGGCACCATATCCAAATTAATAGCATAGCTGCCGGCACAAAGCAAGAACAAAATGTGGCGTCCTCGACGAAACTGCCGACAGGCATAGGGGCACCGCGCACGACATGCCTCTTGCCATTGTTAAAAATCTCTCATAACGTATTTTCATATCCGAAAGAAAATCCGACCGTTTATTTCCCTTTATGAAAGCCTGAGCGTTTGCGCGAACATCTCGATCAGACCGACCGGCGACTGGTCAAGCTGCTGTCGCAGGACGCGCAGCTTGGCGTCAACCGCCTCGCCGAGAAGATGGCGATCTCGGTGCCGACGGTGCGCATGCGGCTGCGCAACCTGCTCGACCGCAACCTGCTCAAGATCGTCGGGCTGCTCAACCTCACCGAACGCCCCGAGCTGATCTCGGCGATCGTCGGCATCAATGCGCAGGGACGCGGCCGCGCCCGGGAACTGGCGCAGCGCATCTCCGAACTGCCTTTCGTGAACTCGGCAGCCGTCGTCACCGGACGCTTCGACATCATCGTCGACGTGACTGTGGCCGGTGATGTCGCCGATCTCTACCGCGTCACCAGCGAGCTGATCCCCGGCGCCGGTGAGCCGGGCGAAGTCGTGCGCAGCGAGACCTTCGTCGTCATGGCCTCCTGCAACAAATGGGTCAGCCTGCCGGAAGGCTGCTGGTCGGACGAGCCGCGGAAGGAAATGGCATGAAGATCGCGGTTCTCGGCGGCCTCGGCCTGCAAGGCCGGGCGGCGATCGCCGATCTCGTTGCCAGTGACGGCGTCGAGCAAGTGGTCTGTGTCGACACCGCAACCGACGGCGCTGCGCGGCTTGGCGGCCTGACCGACCTTGCCCGGGTGCGTTTCGTCGTGCCGGAGGACGCGATCGGCCCAGCATTGGCCGATGTGATGAAGGACGTCGACGCGGTCATCGACCTGTTGCCGCAACCGCTGATGCGCGAGGCGGTGCAGGCGGCGATCGCGACGCGCACGCCGCTGGTCACCACCAATTACGGCAAGGCCATCGCCGATCTCGCGCCGGAGGCCGAAAAGGCCGGCGTCTCGATCGTCACCGAATGCGGGCTCGACCCCGGCATCGACCTTGTGCTCTACGCGCGCGCCGCAAGCCAGTTCGACACCATCACCGCGATCGATTCCTACTGCGGCGGCATTCCCGAGCCGAAAGCGGTGGTCGAGCCGCTGCGCTACAAGGTGAGCTGGAATTTCGACATGGTTCTGGTCAGCCAGAACCGCGACAGTGTGCTGGTCGAGAATGGCGAACGGGTCGATGTGCCGGCCGCCCGCCAGCACGACAATCGCTTCATCCACGAGATCGAGGTGGCGGGGCTGGGCAGGCTGGAAGCCTTCCCCAATGGCGACGCGCCGCATTATGCCGGCATGCTTGCCGCCGCAAAGGGGCTGCAGCGCTCCGGCCGATATTCGCTGCGCTGGCTTGGCTGGTCGGCGTTCTGGGCGCCGCTGAAGCAGCTCGGCTTCCTGTCCGAGGAAAAGGTATCCGGCACCGGTGTCAGCCCACGCGAATTCCTCGGCCGGCTGCTTGGCCCGCAACTGCAATATGGCGCGGACGAAAAGGACCTTTGCGTCATGCGCAACGTGTTTGTCGGCAGCGAAGGCGGCCGCCGCAAGACGGTGACCTCGGAGCTGGTCATCGAACGCGACCTCGCCTCCGGCCTGTTCGGCATGAGCCTTGGCGTCGGCTATCCCGCCAGCATCGTGGCGCAGATGCTGGCACGGCGCGAGATCGCCACGCCCGGCCTGCTCAACCCACTGCTGCATGTGCCCGATGGCCGCTTCCTCGACGAGCTGGCCAGGCGCGGCATCAAGGTCGCCGAAACGGTGAGCTGGGATTGAAGATTTTCGAACGGTGGTTGCCGCCGGCAACGGCGCTGCCGCTCAAAAAGCACCCGATGGGGTGAAACAACAAGTGGAACAACAAACGACAACAAGGAGGAATGCCCAAATGAAGATTGCCAAGCTTTTCATCGCCGGACTTGCGCTCGTCGGCCTCACCGCTGCCGCCAGTGCCGGAACCCTCGACGAGATTACCAAGCGCGGTGAGTTGCGCGTTGCGGTGCAGACGCAAGGCCCGCCCTTTTCGCTGGTGGGTGCTGCCGGCGAACGCACCGGCAGTTCGGTCGAACTCGCCGAACTGATGGCCAAGGAAATGGGCGTCAAGATCACCTTCCTCGACTTCGACTGGGACGGCCTGATCCCGGCGCTGCTGTCGGGCAAGGCCGATCTTCTGGTCGCCGACATGACGCCGACGCTGGCGCGCGGCATGAAGGTCGCCTTTACCAAGCCTTACATGTACACGGGCAGCACCGTCTTCACCAAGGCTGGGACCGCCTTCAAGTCCACCGAGGACTGCAAGGCCAAAGGCACCAAGATCGCGGTGCTGCTCGGCGCCACCGGCGAGAAGGAAGCCAAGGCCGCCTTCCCCGATGCCGACATCAAGAGCTACAAGGGCGGCGGCCCGCTGCTGCTCGACGCCGTCAATAACGGCCAGGCCGATTGCGGCGTCAACGACGTCTCGGCGGTCAAGGGGCAGTCGACCGCTTACCCAGCCGGCAGCTTCACCATCATGCCGGATATGCTGTCGAAGGAGCCGCTGGCCTTCGCCACGCGCTATGACGAGCAGGACCTGCTGGTCTGGATGAACCTGTTCCTCGACCAGGTCAGCCTCGACGGCCGCCTGCAAAAGAACCTCGATTACTGGGTGAATTCCGACGCCTGGAAGAAAGACCACTAACGGATAGGGAGTAGGGAGTAGGGAGTAGGAAGTAGGAAGTAGGAAGTAGGGATGGCCATTCCGGACACCTTCACTACTCACTACTCACTACTCACTACTCACTACTCACTACTCACTACTCACTACTGCCTACTCACTACTGCCCACTCACCATGCTCGAAAACTTCAGCTTCCGCACCATCGTCCAATATCTGCCCCTGTTCGGGCAGGGCCTCGTCACGACCGTGTGGCTGTCTGTCCTGTCCTTTGCCGGCGCGCTCGCCGTCGGCATCGTGCTCGCCGCGATGAATTTGCAGCGCGGCCGGCTGTTCCGCGTCCCGGCCAAGGCCTATATCGACGCGGTGCGCGCCACGCCCTTACTGGCGCAGCTCTATTTCCTCTATTTCGGCCTGCCGCGGCTCGGCTTTATCCTGCCCGAGTTCGTCGTCGGCATCCTCGCTTTGTCGCTGAACAGCGGCGCCTATGTCGCCGAGATCATCCGTGCCGGCATCCTGTCGATCCCGCGCGGCCAGGTCGAGGCCGGCGTCGCTTCGGGCATGACCTATGTCCAGCGCATGCGTCTCGTCATCCTGCCGCAGGCGTTCAAGGTGACGATCCCGCCGCTGCTCGGCCAGGCGATCGTGCTGGTCAAGGATTCCGCCCTGTTGTCGCTGATCTCGGTTGCCGAGCTGACGCGCGCCGGACAATTGCTCGCCTCCGACCGCTTCATGCCGGCGGAAGGTTTCATCACCATCGCCGCCTTCTACCTCCTGCTCTATTACGGGCTGAAGGGACTGGCGGCGCTCTCCGGGCGCTGGCTCGGCCTCGCGGGGGCACGGATATGATCTGGCAGCAGCTGCAAAGCGTCGCCGGCAGCTATCCCCTGGCGCTGCGCGGCCTCGGCATGACCGTGGTGCTGTCGCTGATCAGCCTGGTGCTGGGCACGCTGCTCGGCTTCGGCCTCGGCATCCTGCGCACCGGCGGCAACCGGCTGATCAGCGGCGCGATCGGTGCCTGGGTCGACCTGATCCGTGGCACGCCGTTCCTGGTGCAGATCTTCCTGATCTTCTTCATCCTGCCGGAACTCGGCATCGAGCTCGACGCCTTCACCGCCGGCATCATTGCGCTGACCAACCTGGCCGCCTGCTTCATCTGCGAGATCGTCGTCGCCGGCATCCGCTCGGTGCCGACCGGCCAGGTCGAGGCAGCACTTGCGTCCGGCCTGTCGCGCTGGCAGCGCATGCGCCAGGTGGTGCTGCCGCAGGCGATGCGCATCGTGCTGCCGCCGCTGGTCGGGCAATATGTGCTGCTGATCAAGGATTCCTCCGTCGTTTCGGCCATCGGGCTCACCGACCTCACCCGCGTCGGCTGGCTGGTGGTGCAGCGTGTACCCAACGGCCTGCTGGTCTTCTTCCTCGTCGGGCTCGGTTACTTCATCGTCTGCTACCCCCTGATCATGCTGGCCCGCCGGCTGGAGCAACGCATGGGCGCGGCGCATGGCGAGGTGCAGTTGTGATGTCGAACCTTAAAAAAAATGGCACTGGCATGATCGAATTTCGCGGCGTCAACAAATGGTTCGGCACGCTCAACGTGCTCAGGGATATCACGCTGAGCGTCGAGCCGCGCGAAGTGGTCGTCGTCTGCGGCCCGAGCGGCTCGGGCAAGAGCACCCTGATCCGCTGCATCAACGGGCTGGAGACGATCCGCGACGGCGACCTGACGGTCGACGGCCAGCGCCTCGGCGACGCCGCCACCAACATGACGCGGCTGCGCACCGAGATCGGCTTCGTCTTCCAGTCGTTCAACCTCTATCCGCACAAGACGGCGCTCGAGAACGTCACCCTGGCGCCGATCCATGTCCGCAAGATCCCGCGCGCCGAGGCCGAAATGGCCGGGCGCGAATTGCTCGCCAAGGTCGGTCTTGCCGACAAGATCGACGCCTATCCGGCGCAGCTCTCAGGCGGCCAGCAGCAGCGCGTGGCGATCGCCCGCTGCCTCGGCATGCGCCCCAAGATCATGCTGTTCGACGAGCCGACCTCGGCCCTCGATCCCGAGATGATCTCGGAAGTGCTCGACGTCATGGTCGCGGTGGCCGAGGAAGGCATGACCATGATGGTGGTGACGCACGAGATGGGCTTTGCCCGCAAGGTCGCGCAGCGGGTGGTGTTCATGGACGCCGGCGCCATCGTCGAGAGCGGCACGCCGGACGAGTTCTTCTCGCATCCGAAGACCGACCGCAGCCGCGCTTTTCTGAGCAAGATCCTGCGGCATTAGGGGGGCATCAGGAGAAAGCGGACCTCAGACGATGCCGTGCTTTCTCAACAGCGCCTGCTCGTCGTCCGATATCCAGCCGAAAACCTTCGGCTCGCCGTCCAACTTCTGCACGAGGTAGTGGACGTCAAAATCTATCGCCACCTTCGATTGATCCTTGCGGGCATAGGTTGCTGTCCAGGCGACATGAGCCACGCAATGATGTTCGTCTATCGGCGAGAGCCGGACATTGCGTATCCGCATTTCCTTCGTCCCTATCGCGCGATAGTGCGCATGGCCTTGCGCCATGACCTGCTTGAATTGCTTATCGTTCTTTCCAGTCATGACCCCGGCGGGCGAAGCCGCTATGAAGTCCGAAGCATACAGCGATGCGACCTCATCCATGTCCATGTCGCCGCCGAGGGACTGGTTGAAAAAGCGCTCATATCGCTCGAATAGCTTCCTTACGCTGGTCTCCATAGTTTCATCTCCCAGGTGCGGCTATGTTGGGTGGGACCAGGAAACGCTCCGCCGATCTCCGACATCCGCGATTGCCCCTCAGCCAATCATGACTTCGTCCCAGGGCGGAGCAAGATCCTGCGGCATTGAGGCTTAGATTCAGTCAGTTGGTTGCCACCGATGGCCCAGATGGGTGGTTGGACTTATCCGGAGGTGCGGATCTATCGGCAAAGATTTGACGTCCTATTGGAGAGACCGATCGTGCGCTCAATTGCCTTTATCTGACTCAACACTGCGGTTGGCCGACGCGAGGAAGCGTGCAGATAACAAGTGAATGGATCTCGTCGCAATAGACCATGTTGTAATAAGAAAAAATAGCGTTGCGACAAAGGCAACTAGGGAAAGGCTGACGACGCCAAGAACAGCAAATGGGTCACTTTCCACGGTCGCGATGAAATTGTCAGACGGCCGAAAAGCCCCGGCAATGGCTGATCGGAGCTCAGGATTGTAATGGAAGAAGGCGAGAATCGCAGCGAAGAGACATAAAACTAGAATAGCCGCTAAAACCGATTCTGCGCTTTCAAAGGACGTGCGTTCTTTAAATTTATGGGAAGATTGGATCATCTAAATACCTATGCAAAGAAGAATTTAGCGATCTGGTTTGCTCATTTATCCATCGGTTTTCTAGCGATTCGATAGAGTCGCGATGCCTTGTCCGCACATTATGAGCAGCGTCGAGGCATATGCAAGCGATGCAGCCAGATGCTTCCGCTGCTTGTGCCGTTGAACAGCATCGGTCGACCGCCCCGCCCTACGGCGAGGAACCCAAGCCTATTGCGCGTCCGCGTGAGTGCTCAATTCTGCCCTCTTCTCATCCGACACCACGGCGAGGTCGAGCACCTTCTGCAATTCAGCAGCATGGCGGAAAGACGGTTCGGCCTGGATGCCGTTGCGGGCTGCATCGACAAAGCGCTGGTAGTTGGTCGCCACCGTTCCGGCGTCCAGAACCTGCCATTTGGCGTTCTCGATGTCCTCGCCGATGCAGGCTTTCAGCTCCGAGCTGGTCAGATTGTGCACGACTTCGATGCCACCCTTGTCGCCGTAGATGCGCAGGCGGAGTTCGTTCAAATGGCCCGTCGCCCAGCGGCTGGCATGAACGACACCGAAAGCGCCATTGCTGAAATCCAGCGCCATGGTGAAACTGTCATTGGCGTCGAGCTCGTATTCGCCGATGCGGTTTTCGGGCGCCTTGTCGAAGGATCTCAGGCGGCAGAACACATGGTCGATGTCGAGCGCCGCGCCATAGCTGGCGAAATCGAGGATGTGGATACCGACGTCGCCCAGCACGCCGTTGGAGCCATGGCCGCGCGACAGCCGCCACAGCCATTTCGAATCGGTGCGCCAGTCGCCCCAGAATTTGGACACCAGCCAGCTCTGCAGATAGGACGCCTCGACATGCCTGACCGTGCCGATGTCGCCGGCCAGCACCATGGCGCGCGCTCTCTGCAGCGGCGCGACATTGCGATAGGTCAGGTTGACCATGTTGATGATGCCGGCCCGCTCGGCGGCAGCGGCCATCTCACTGGCTTTCTCGAAGTTTTCGGCCAGCGGTTTCTCGCACAGCACCGGCTTGCCCGCCGCGATCAGCATCATGGTGGTCGGATGGTGGATGCGATCAGGCGTCACGTTCGCCACCGCATCGAACTTGCCCCATGCCAGCGCCTCGTCCAGCGACGCGAACCGGTTGGGGATACCGTAGATGTCCGAAAACTTGTCGACGCGCGTGCGGTCGAGATCGACGGCGCCGATCAGTTCGACGCCCTCGATCTTGCCGAACTGCCTGGCGTGCTCCTCCGCCATCCAACCGGTGCCGAGTATCAAGAGGCGCATGATTCTTATCCTTAGGACAGGGCTTTATCTTCTTGTTCGATCATGGATTTGGTCTAGCGAAAGCCGGCTTCGCCCGCGGAATGAAGTTTTCCGCCGCGCTCGACGATCGGCTCGAGCGCCTTTTCCACCGGCACGTTCGGCGCATCGAGGATGGCCGGATTGGAGCCTTGGGGGTTGTGCGCCCATCTCACCGCATTGCGCAGCACCTTGTGGACGTTGGCGTCGTGATAGGTCGGATAGGTCTCGTGGCCGGGCCTGAAATAGAAGATGTTACCGGCGCCGCGGCGATAGGTCAGCCCCGACCGGAACACTTCGCCGCCCTGGAACCAGGAGATGAACACGGTCTCGAGCGGCTCCGGCACGGCGAACTGCTCGCCATACATCTCCTCGTTCTCGAGCTCGAAATACTCGCCGATCCCGGCAGCAATAGGGTGGTTGGGGCTGGTCACCCAAAGCCGTTCGCGCTCGCCCGCCTCGCGCCATTTCAGCGTGCAGGGCGTGCCCATCAGCTTCTTGAAGATTTTCGAGAAATGGCCGGAATGGAGAACGATCAGCCCCATGCCTTCCCAGACGCGGCGCGCCACGCGCTCGACCACTTCGTCGGCGACGGCGCCATGGTCCTTGTGCCCCCACCACAGCAAGACATCGGTCTCGGCCAGACGGTCGGCCGGCAGCCCATGCTCCTTCTGCTCCAGCGTCGCCCACGACACCGAAATCTCCGGGTCGAGCTTCAGCGCATTGGCGATCGTCGCGTGCATGCCCTCAGGATAGATGCCGGCGACCACCTCATTGGTCCGCTCATGGATATTCTCGCCCCAGACGACAGCGCGTATTGTCATGATGTCCTCGTGATTGTTTGAAGCTGCAGCCGCCCCGGCCGGTCATTCATAGTGTCATCGGACGGGATTGAAAACCTTCGAGATTGGCCAAACCTCCCCAGCTTCGTCATCCTAGGGCGGAGCAGGCGCGAAGCGACGTCGCGAAGACCCTGGGATCCATGCCGTGACCTCTCCGCGGTGCAACGGGCGGGACTTTTTGATGCGGGAAGGACAGGAGGTGAAAGGGATCGCTACAGAACGGCTTTCAATCTGCGTCGTTGCATTCTTCGGCTGACGTAACGGCATGGATCCCAGGGTCTGCGCTCCGCTTCGCGTTCGCTCCGCCCTGGGATGACGAAGCCATGAAGGACTGCCGCGAACGACCTAAGCCCCTCGCCCCTCTTGGGCCTGTTGCGTAATTCGCTGATTGTGATTCTCTGAGACGAAGCTCGGAGGGAATCGCGATGGCAGTGAAGCAGATGGGCCAG
>NZ_JAMYSV010000017.1:0-96752 GCF_040322115.1 Mesorhizobium sp. M0195
CACGGCATCAACACCTCCCGGCAAAAACCGAAAAGTGTTACCTATGTGTCCGGTACAAATCGTCACCTATGTCTCGGGCCGCTCAACAGCGGCTTAGCTGTTTTTGTTCCCGACACAGCCACCATCCGCCGCAGTTCTGACCAATCGCGCTATGCGCTCAGGCGAAATCGCGTGACATCGATGGCCGCGGCCATCAGTGTCTGTGTGTAGGTTGCCTGCGGATTACTGAAGATCGCCTCGGCCGGTCCCTCCTCGACGATCTTGCCCTGTTTCATGACGATGATGTAGTCGGCCATGGCGCGCACGACGGCGAGGTCGTGGCTGATGAACAGATAGGACAGCTCGTGGTCGGCCTGCAGCTTGCGCAGCAATTCGACGATCTGCTTCTGCACGGAGCGGTCCAGCGCCGAGGTCGGCTCGTCCAGCACCACCACTTTAGGCTTGAGTATCATGGCGCGCGCAATGGCGATGCGCTGCCGCTGGCCGCCGGAGAATTCGTGCGGATAGCGGTTGCGCGTGTTCGGGTCGAGCCCGACTTCTAGCAATGCATCGACCGCGCGGAGATCGCGCTGCCTGCCCGACAGATTGGGCTCGTGGACCAGCAGCCCCTCGGTGATTATCTGGCCGACGGTCATGCGTGGCGACAGCGAGCCGAATGGATCCTGGAAGACGAGCTGTAATTCGCGCCGCAGCGGCCGCATCGCCTGGCGATCGGCGTGGGAAATGTCGCGGTCGCCAAGCCGGATGATGCCGTCGCTGGGCAGGAGCCGCAGCAAGGCGCGGCCGAGCGTCGATTTTCCCGAGCCGGATTCGCCGACGATGCCGATCGTCTGGTTGCGCTTCAGCCGTATCGAAATGCGATCGACGGCGCGCAGCAGCAGCGGCTCGCCGCCAAGAAATCCGCCGCCGATCTTGAAGGTCACCTCGACGTTCCTGCCTTCAAGCAGGACAGGGGCATTCGGCGGCGGCGGCGCCTTGGTGCCGGTCGGTTCGGCGGCAAGCAGCATCTTGGTGTAGGCGTGCTGCGGGTTGGCGAAGATCGCTTCCGCTTCGCCCTCCTCGACCACCTCGCCATAGCGCATCACATAGACCCGATCGGCAAAGCGCCGGACGATGCCGAGGTCGTGGGTGATGAAGACGATCGCCATGCCGAGCTTGCGCTGCAATTCGGCGAGCAGCATGAGGATCTGTGCCTGGATGGTGACGTCGAGCGCGGTCGTCGGCTCGTCGGCGATCAATATGTCGGGGTCGTTGGCCAGCGCCATGGCGATCATGACGCGCTGGCGCTGACCGCCCGACAACTCGTGCGGATAGGATTTCATCCGCCGCTCCGGATCGGGAATATGGACCAGCCGCAGCAGCTTGAGCGCCTCCTCGCGCGCCGCCGCGGCGCCCAGCCCGCGATGCTTGCGGATCGGCTCGATCAACTGGTTGCCGATCGAATAGAGCGGGTCGAGCGAAGTCATCGGCTCCTGGAAGATCATGCTGATCTTGCGGCCGCGGATCTTGTTGAGCTCGGGCTTGCTCAAGGTCAAAAGATTGCGGCCGCGATAATCGACGGTGCCGGTGGCCTCGCCGTTCGAGGCGAGCAGGCTCATCGCCGCCATCATCGTCTGGCTCTTGCCGGAACCGGATTCGCCGACGACGGCGACGGTCTCGCCTGATTTGACGTGGATATTGATGCCCTTCACCGCCTCCACCACACCGTCGAGGGTGCGGAAGCGGACCCGAAGGTCCTTGACGCTGAGGATGGTTTCGGAAGCAGCCATCTCTCAACGATCCTTCGGGTCGAGCGCGTCACGCAGGCCGTCGCCGACGAAATTCAACGCGAACAACGTCGAGACGAGAAAGAATGCCGGGAACAAAAGCAGCCAGTTGGCCGAGCCGATGTTCTGGGCGCCGACCGAGATCAGCACGCCCCAGCTTGTCATCGGCTCTTGGACGCCGAGCCCGAGGAACGACAGGAAGCTTTCCAGGATGATGACCTGCGGCACCAGCAGCGTCATGTAGATCACCACCGGCCCGAGCAAATTGGGGATGACGTGGCGCAGCAAAATGCCACGCTGTCCGACGCCCATCGCCTCCGCCGCCTGGACATATTCCTGCCGGCGGATCGACAGCGCCTGTCCGCGCACGATGCGCGCCATGTCGAGCCACAGCACCGCGCCGACGGCCAGGAACATTAGCACGAAGTTCCTGCCGAAAAACACCACCAGCATGATGACGAAGAAGATGAACGGCAAAGAATAGAGCACGTCGACGACACGCATCATCACCTCGTCGACCCTGCCGCCGGCAAGGCCGGCGGTGGCGCCGTAGAGCACGCCGATGACCACGGCCACAATGCCGGCAAGCAATCCGATGGCCAGCGATATGCGCCCGGCCATCAGCGTTCGCGATAGCAGATCGCGGCCGGTGTTGTCGGTGCCGAACAGGAAATATTGCTGCTTGATCGAGGCACTCATCACCATTTCGAGACCATCCGGCGATTTGCTCTCGATCTTTGTGTCATCAAAGGTATCGGAACGATCAAGGTAGCGAATGTTGCGGTCGTCGATCGGCTTGGACGATCTGACGGTAACGAACACACGGCTGCCCTCCTGCCGCCAATCCTTGATGTCGACGCGCATACGCCTGATCGCCTCATCGAGAGCGCCTTCGATCATGTCGGCCTGCGGATAGGCGGAGAAGCTCGGCGGCGTGCGCACATAGTCGGCATAGATGGTGGTATACTGGTGCGGCACGAAATAGGGCCCAAACACACTGATGACGGTGATGAAGGCAAGATAATACAGACTGAACATGGCCGCGCGATTGGCCTTGAGGCGCGCCCAGGCGTCACCCCACAGGGATCGGCCGACGACCGGTGCGGCAACTGCGATATCAGTCATAGCGCACCCTCGGATCGACGACACCATAGAGGACGTCGACGATCAGGTTGAAGACAATAGTGAAGAGCGCGATGACCACCACCGTTCCCATAACCAGAGTGTAGTCGCGGTTGAGCGCGGCAACGACAAAATGGCGGCCGATGCCCGGTATAGAGAAGATGGTCTCGACGATGATCGAGCCGGTGAGAAGGGCTGCAGCTGCCGGACCGGTAAAGGAGACGATCGGCAGGATGGCGCCGCGCAGCGCATGCTTGACGACGACTGACCAGTCGGACAGGCCGAGAGCGCGCGCGGTACGGATGTGATGCGAGTGCAGCGATTCGATCATCGAGCCGCGCATCAGGCGGGCAACGATTGCGATCTGCGGCAGAGCGAGCGTCAGTACCGGGCCGACCTTGTTGATAAGGGCTCCATCGCCCCAGCCACCGATCGGCAGCAGCTTCCAGGTCAATCCGAATACAAGCTGGATTACCGGGGCGATGACGAAGGTCGGAATGGTGCTGCCGGCGGTCGCCAGCGCGATCACCGAATAGTCGGCAAGCTTATTCTGGTTGAGCGCGGCAACAGTGCCGAGCACGCTGCCGAGGAGCAGCGCCAGAACGAGTGCCGAAGCGCCGAGTTGGATCGAGATCGGCAGGCCCTCCCTGAACAACTCGCCGACGGTAAAATCCGGCATGTTGTAGCTGGGACCGAAATTGCCGCGCAGAAGATTGCCCAGATAGTGGACGTACTGCAGCCAGAGCGGATCGTTGAGGCCGAACTGGGCTTCGAGATTGGCCCTGATCTCGGGGCTCAGACCCCGCTCCTGGTTGAACGGGCCGCCCGGCGCGACACGTATCAGGAAGAACGCCATGGTCACGATGACGAACAGCGTCGGAATGGCGGTCAGAAGCCGCCGGAATACGTAACGCAGCATCGGTGCCCCGCTTGATCCAGAGCAGCGCGCGTCCGGCTGGACGATTGCGCTCTAGCCTTCAAATCTTCGCACCGACATTATCGAAAATCGATTCCGGTTTCCGGGCCGATGCGATGGCAAACCAGCACCGCCGCGCATTGAGTTGCGCGGCGGCCTGGCTAAGGGATCAGTCCTTGCTGATGAAGCGGGACGGATGGATGTCCATCACATTGTCGTCGAAGCCATGCAGCTTCGAGGAAACGATATCGTGGTAGCTATAGTAGAGAAGCGGGATCTCGCCGACGTCGTCGACGAGGATGCGCTCGGCTTCGGCGAGTTTCTTCATACGCTCTTCGGGCTTGCCGCCCGCGGCGGCCGCCTCGTCCATGGCTGCCTCGAATTTCGGACTGTTGTAAACCGAATAGTTGTTGCCGCTGGCCTTGCGAGAGATGCCGAGAAAGGTTTCCGGATCCTTGTAGTCGGCGATCCAGGCGGCACGCGCCACGTCATAATCACCCTTCTGCTCGAGGAAGGAGTAGTGGGTCTTGGTGTCGGTGTTGAGCAGCGTGACCTCGACGCCGAGCGGCTTCAGCTGTTCCTGGATGGCGACAGCGGTGTTCTTGTGGTTCTCCGAAGTGTTGTAGCGGATCTGCATCTTCAGCGGATGCTCGGGCGTATAGCCGAGCTTCTCCAGGATTTTCTTGGCTTCGTCTTCGCGGTCGATCTGCGGCATGTCGGCGTATTTTGCCAGAGCCGGCGTGTAGCCTTCGATGCCCGGAGGTACCATCGAATAGCCGGGCAGCATCGAATTCTGCCAGACTTTTTCGGCCAGGAAGTCGCGATCGATCGCCATAGAGATGGCGTTGCGCAGTTCGACATTGTCCCACGGCGCCTTGTCGGTCTTGATCGCATAATAGTAGATGCCGAGATATGGCCCGACGCGGACCTGGTCGCCGAATTTGGCCTTGAGATCTGCGAGCTGTTCGGTCGGCAGGTCACCATAACTGTCGAGTTCGCCGGCCTCGAAGCGCTTCATCGCTGACGAGCGATCCTCGGTCGGGATGTAGTTGACCACGTCGAACTTGACGCTCGCGGCATCCCAGAATTTCGGATTCTTGACCAGCTTCAGATGGTCGTTGGGAATCCACTCCGCCGCTGTAAAGGCCCCGTTGGAGACCAGCTTGCCTGCCTTGATCCAGTCGGCGCCAAGCTTTTCGATGGACGCCTTGTTAACCGGATAGGTCGCCTGATGGGTCAGCATCTCCAGGAAGTAAGGCGTTGGCGCCTTGAGCGTGACTTCGAGAGTATTTGCGTCAATCGCCTTGACGCCCATATCCTCCGGCTTACCCTTCTTGGTGTTGACTTCCTCGGCACCCTTCACTGGATAGAGCATGGAAGCGTATTCCGCAGCGGTGGCCGGATCTTCCAGCCGACGGAACGAATAAACGAAGTCGTCCGCCGTCACCGGGCTGCCATCCGACCAGAGGCCGTCCTTGCGCAGCTTGAAGGTGTAGACAGTGCCGTCGTCGGACACCGTCCAGCTTTCGGCGGCGCCCGGAATGAGATTCGTCTTCTGATCATGCATGACGAGGCCCTGGAACAGGTCGCGTATGATATCGGCTTCGTAGACCGTCGAGGTCTTGTGCGGATCGAGCGTCTCCGCTTCGGCGGCGGCTCCGCGGTTGTAGACGGTCTCGGCGAAAGCCGGCGTGTAGAACGTACCGGCGGCCAAGACCATGGTCGTGGCGAGTACCGTCGCCTTCAGCACATGTTTCAACATGGAGTTCTCCCTAATGACGTCGCCCTTCAGCCACGTCTCTAAGCGTTGACGCCCCGAAACCGATTGGCTGGTTCCTTTCGAGCGCGCAGCCGGTTCCCTTTCCGGCAGCTGGTGACCAAACAGTAACGTGGAGATTTTTTATTTCAACAGTCTCTCGGGGTCACCCAAAGTAAGGCGCCGGGACAGTCGTCTTGCGAACGGCCAATTAAGGATCGAAACCATGGGCTTGGCTGCGTTTCATCGCCCTGAAAACGCCCGTCCGCGGGAGATAATCTGGCGGATCATTTCAGTTTGCGGGAATGTCTTAATTGGTTCTTAGTCAACCATGGGTTACATTTTTGGACGGGTTCGGCACATCCCTCTTAAGTTCCGTGGACAAGGGCAATGGATAAGACAGACAGTAAAACTGTCTCATTAGCGGCAAAAAACACACGTCGAATAAGGACAAATCTACGCAAAATTGGAGATGAGTCCGGAACTTCCGCGATCGAATTTGCCCTGCTTTCACCGGTTTTCATCCTGCTCTTGCTCGGAATGGTTGCATATGGTATCTATTTTGGTGCAAGCAACTCCTTGCAGCAGATCGCCGCCGATGCCGCCCGCACTGCGATTGCCGGATTGAACCAAACCGAGCGCCAGGCGCTGGTGGCGAGTTTCGTCAAAAACAATGCCAGTGGATACCCGTTCGTCGATTCCGGCAAGCTGACCTATCAGGCGACGGACAGCACGGCCGACGGAAATCAGTTCGTCGTGTCGATCCAGTACGATGCCAGCAACCTGCCGATCTGGAACCTGTTACCAAGCCTTGCGATGCCGCAAACCACGATCACACGCAGGTCGACCATCAGGATTGGAGGCATTTGAATGTCGCAGTTCTTGCTGAGGGGCATCGGCCGGATCGCTCGCTCGATGGTTGGCGACGAGAAGGCGAACTTTGCCGTCATGACCGCGCTCATAGCGCCATTCGCCCTGGGGCTTGCGGCCTTCGCCGTCGACGAAGGTTCGATCTACACGGAGCGCAGGGAAGCCCAGGCGATGACGGATCTGGCGGCGATCACCGCGGCGTCGAACATCAACAATATGGAAGCCGCGGCAGTAACCACGCTCAGTGACAACCGAATGCCCGGCATCATTGTTCAAAAGCCAGGTCAGACAATCGTCCCCACGGCTGGGAAAACCGTCGTGTCCGTCACCGGCGGTCGATACTCAGCGGCTTCCTCCGTTGGTGTCGACAAGCGCTTCGAAGCCGGTAAAACGCCGTACAACGCCGTTCGCGTCACCCTGCACAAAATCCCCGCCCGGTATTTCGCCAGTTCGCTCATCCCTACTCCGGTTATCGGCACCGAAGCCATTGCCAGCGTGACCCCGCAAGCGATGTTCTCGGTCGGGTCAAGGCTCCTCAGCGTCAATGGCGGCATCCTTAACGCGCTTCTAAGCAAGTTGCTGGGCGGCAACATCTCGCTCAGCGTCATGGACTACAACGCGCTGATCTCGGCCGACGTCAACGTGCTTTCGTTCGTCGATGCCCTTGCCGTGCAGTTGCAACTGACAGGTGTCAGCTATTCCGACGTGCTGGCGTCAAAAGCGACGGTAGGCCAGATCGCGACCGCCATGGCCAATGCGTCCGGGTCGGGCAGCGCCAGCAAACTTGTGCTGCAGACGATCGCGTCAAGGGCCACGAACACGGTCAAGATACCCCTCAGTCATCTTATCGATCTTGGCCCGATCGGTAAGCTCGGCCTCGGACAAAAGTCTCCCGGCTTTTCCGTCGACGCAAGCGCGATGGGCATGCTGGGTGCCGCCGCCTCGCTGGCCAATGGCTCAAACCAGGTCCAGGTCGATCTCGGCGCCACTATTCCGGGACTTACCTCCACTACGCTCGCCATCGCCATCGGTGAACCGTTGCAATATTCACCCTGGCTGGCCGTAGGTGAAAAAGGCACCGTGGTGCGCACCGCGCAGACACGAATCAAGCTGGTCACCACAGTCGGCATCGGCAATTCCAATCTCGGCGGCGGCATCAGTCTGCTGTCCGTCAATCTGCCTCTGCATGTCGAAGTCGCCTATGCGGAAGCCAAGCTGACTGACATCAGCTGCCCGACGGGCCGGCCGGACAGCATCAAGGTCTCGATCGCCGCGCAGCCAGGCGTGGCCTCGCTGCACCTTGCCGCCAGCGACGCCGACAACAATCCATCGGCCTTCGCCGATTTCAGCAATCCGCAATCGTTCTCCGACACCACGATTGCCCAGGTAAGCGTGAAGCTTCTGCTGCTTACCCTCAATCTGCTCGATGTGAAGGGTTCTTCATCACTTGCCATCACCAACAACGATCCGACCACATTGACCTTCGACAGCACCGATATCGCCAACAAGACGATAAAAACTGTCGCCACAAAAAACCTGACGCAATCACTCACGACATCGCTGGTCAGCGGCCTCTCGCTCTCCGTCAATGCACTGGGCCTCGGGCTGGACGTGACGGCCCTGCTCGGAACGGTTAAGCCGGCGGTGGTAACGGTTCTGAACGGCGTGACGGCGCCGGTCGACGCACTGGTCTACAACGTGCTTGCGGCTGTCGGCGTGCATGTCGGCGAGGCCGATGTGCGGGTTGTCGGCGCGACTTGCGGGCGCTCCGTACTCGTTCAATGAGATGGAGATCAGCCGATCCGGCCGAGAAAGCAGCCTAGCGGCGGCAGCGACAGAGTTCCTTCCTGCAAGACGCCGGTAGTACTGCCAAGATCTATCGGCTCAATCGCTTCCAGATCCGGCGGCAATTGCCAGCCGGCCGGCTCGTTGGCGAAATTGAGGACACACAGCAGCTTTTCGTCACCGCCTTCGCGAATGAAAGCAAGGACGTCGCCTTCGGCATCGAGGAACCGGATCGAGCCTCGAACCAGCGCCGGATGCTGCTTGCGCAAGGCCAGCATCGCCCGGTAGCTCGCCAGGACGGAGGTTTGCTCGCCATTCTGGACGTCGACCGCCCGGGCGCGATGGCTTGCCGGGACCGGAAGCCACGGCTTGCCGGTTGAAAAGCCGGCATTGTCGGCGACAGCCTCCCAGACCATCGGCGTTCGGCACCCGTCCCGCCCCTTGATTGCCGGCCAGAAGCGGATGCCGAAGGGATCGCGCAAATCCTCGAACGCCAGTTCGGCCTCCTCCAGCCCGAGTTCTTCGCCCTGGTAAAGGCAGATCGATCCGCGCAAGCAGGAAAGCAGCACGATCGAGAATTTCGCCACCCTGTCCGGATCGCCGCCCGGCCTTGTCCATCGACTGACATGGCGCACGACATCGTGGTTGGAGAACGCCCAGCAAACCCAGCCGTCGAACACCTTACTCTCGAAGGCCTCGACACAGCCACGCACATGCGACGCCGAGAATTGCGGGCCGAGCAGATCGAACGTGTAGGACATTTGGAGCTTGTCGCCACCGCCGGTATAGGCGGCGAGTGTCTGCAAGGAACGAGTTTCGTCGCCAATCTCGCCGACAGCGACGCGACCTTCATACTCGTCAAGCAAGGCCCGGAAGCGCTTGAGAAAAGTAAGGTTTTCCGGCTGGCTCTTGTCGAACAGATGCTCCTGATAGAGATAGGGGCTGGTTGCCGTATTGGAGCCGGCGACGCTTTCCGCCAAAGGCGGGTTGCTGCGCAGCCAGCGGTCGTGGACGTAATAGTTGACCGTATCCAGCCGGAAACCGTCGACGCCGCGCTCGAGCCAGAACCGCACCGTTTCCAGCAAGGCGTCCTGCACCTGCGGGTTGTGGAAATTCAGGTCCGGCTGCGAGGCGAGGAAATTGTGCAGGTAATATTGCCTGCGCGTTGCGTCCCATTCCCAGGCCGGGCCGCCGAAAAGCGACAGCCAGTTGTTGGGGGCGGTGCCGTCGGGCTTCGCATCGGCCCAGACGTACCAGTCGGCCTTGGGGTTGTCGCGGCTCGTGCGGCTTTCGACGAACCATTCGTGCCGATCCGATGAGTGCGACAGGACCTGGTCGATGATCACCTTCAGGCCGAGCCGGTGTGCCTCGGCAACCAGCGCGTCGAAGTCCTCTGATGTGCCGAACATCGGATCGACGGCGCAGTAATCCGAAACGTCGTAACCCATATCGGCCATTGGCGACTTGAAGAAAGGCGACAGCCAGACTGCGTCGACCCCGAGCGATGCGACATGGGCCAGCCTCGAGGTGATGCCGCTGAGATCGCCGCTGCCGTCGCCTGTCGTGTCCTGGAAGGAGCGCGGGTAAATCTGGTAGATGACGCAGCCGCGCCACCATTCGGCATTGTCAGCCATCATAGCTTCCCCCTGCGCGCTCCTGCCCGGCCCAGTGTTCAATCATGAACATGACCGTTCGCCCAGGCACCGGCCGTGAGATGTCGCCAGTGTCCGTTTCGATGGCTGGGCGCCAGTGAAAACCCGCCCGTTCCGGCAGCGTGAACACGCAGGCCCGGCGGTCGCCGTTGATGACCACCGCAAGGCGACTGTTCTCACCGCTACCGAGAACCATGACCAGCCGGTGCCGCCTGGCATCGTGCCAGGCTGCTTCATCCAGCGGCACGCCGGTTTCCGTCAGCCAGACGACGTCAGGTATTTGCGAGCCGGCCGGCAGTTCTCCGGTCAGGAACCTGGTGTCCGAAAGCGCCGGCGCGGCACGACGCATCTTGGCGAGCAGAGCCGTGTACCGCTCCAGCGCCCGGTCGCGCCCGGACCAATCGAGCCAGGTAATGTCATTGTCCTGCGCGTAAGCGTTGTTGTTGCCGCGCTGCGTGCGGCCGAACTCGTCTCCGGCCGTCAGCATGATCGTGCCGCGCGAGGCAAAGAGCGTCGCCAGCAGCGCGCACTGGTCATCGAAACGGGCCGTAACGATTGACTGGTTATCCGTCTGACCCTCGACGCCATTGTTCCAGGACAGGTTGTCATCGTGACCATCGCGGTTCTGTTCGCCATTGGCCTCGTTGTGCTTGTGCTCGTAGGCAACGATATCGGCCAGCGTCATGCCGTCATGCGCAGCGATGAAATTGAGGCTTCGGCTCGCTGTCTGGCCTGCTTTGGAAAAGACGTCGGACGAACCGGCAAGCCGCGTCGCCAGCGCACCGATCATGCCGCCGTCGCCGCGCCAGAAGCGGCGGATATCGTCACGGTATCTGTCGTTCCATTCTAGGAAGGGCGGCGGAAAATTGCCGAGCTGATAGCCATCCGGTCCGACATCCCAAGGCTCGGCGATCAGCACCCGGTCGCCAAGAACAGGGTCGTTGCGAATGGCGTTCAGCAGCGGCGCATCGGCGTCGAAAACGCCGTCGCCGCGGCCGAGGATCGGCGCCAGGTCGAAGCGGAATCCGTCGACACCAGCGCGCTGGACAAAGTGGCGAAGCGTGTCGAGGACCATGTCCCGGACGACCGGATGGTCGCAGGCCACCGTATTGCCGGTTCCGGTGTCATTGACCAGAGCGCCGTCGGCCTCGTGCCGGTAGTAGGCGCGGCTGTCTAGGCCGCGCAGCGACAATGTCGGGCCGAGCCGGTCGCTTTCGCCGGTGTGATTGAACACCAGGTCGAGAATGGTGCCGATGCCGGCCTCGCGCAGCGCGGCGACCGTTCCGCGCAACTCGGCCAGACCGCCGGGCGCCAGTCGCGGATCGAGCGCCATGAAGGTCACGGGATTATAACCCCAGGCGTTGCGCAGCCCGAGCGGCGGCAAATGCCGTTCGTCGATCGATGCCGTCACTGGCATCAACTCAACGGCTGCAACACCGAGTTTTTGCAGATGCTCTACAACAAGGGGGTGAGCGAGAGCTGCAATGGTGCCGCGCTGTTTCTCGGGGATGTCCTTATGCAGCTTTGTGAAGGCGCGTACCGGCACTTCGTAGATTAGGCCGCCGGGCCGAAACAGCGGCGGCAAGGCGGGCCAGGGTTCCGGCAAGGCGCCGGCAATCGCCTTCGGCATCAGCGGCGCGGTATCGGCCCCCTCGCCCCGCCGCGCGGCCAGCCGGCCGTCATAGGCATAAGGCCTGTCGACCTCGACGGCGTAGGGATCGGCCAGCATCTTGTCGGGATCGAACCAAAGGCCCTGCTCCGGCGCGTAGTCGCCATCGGCGCGGAACCCGTATCGGCTGCCGGCGGCGAGACCGGCAACAAAAAGCGCGTGCACGCCCTCGCCTTCCGACTGGAGTTGCAGCCGGTCGATTTCGCGGTTGCCGCGCTGGTCGAAGATCGAGACCCAGATGCGCCGAGCCGACGAGGACCATGCGGCGAAGCGGATGCCTTCTTTGGTGATGGTTGCGCCGAGTTGGCTCATACGGCGTCTCCTTCTCCCCTTGTGGGAGAAGGTGGATCGGCGCGCAGCGCCGAGACGGATGAGGGGTGCTGGAAGAAACGAGGCATGGGCGATTTGAGCAAAGGTGTGCGCCAAGCTGGAACACCCCTCATCCGACCGAGCTTCGCTCGGCCACCTTCTCCCACAAGGGGAGAAGGGGGAGCCTCGCAACGCAGGCCGAACTCAGACGGCCGGCTGTCAACCAAAGTCACGTAATCACGCTCGGCTTGGCGCGGCCGGTATGGCTGCGAATCCCGGCGATGTCGTCGGCCGCCGCGATCAGACCGGCAAGCGCTTCCTGGGTGTCGAGATCGTGGCGGTTCGTGTCCGGCTCGTAGCGCTCGACATAAAGCCGCAGTGTCGCGCCCGAGGTGCCGGTACCGGACAGGCGGAAGACGACGCGTGAGCCACCTTCGAACAACACCCTGATGCCTTGGTTCTTGCTGACCGAGCCGTCGACCGGATCGTGATAGGCGAAATCATCGGCGCTGGCGATCGTCATGCCGCGCACGCTGGTGCCAGGCAGCGAGCCGAGCTTGGCGCGCAGTTCGTCGACGAGCGCATTGGCACGGTCGGTCTCGACCTCCTCGTAATCGTGCCGCGAATAGTAGTTACGGCCGTAGGCTGCCCAATGCTGGGTGACGATCTGCTTGGCGCTTTCGCCGCGCACGGCAAGGATGTTGAGCCACAAAAGCACCGCCCACAGGCCGTCCTTTTCGCGTACATGGTTGGAGCCGGTCCCCGCACTCTCCTCGCCGCAGATCGTCGCCATGCCGGCGTCGAGCAGATTGCCGAAAAATTTCCAGCCGGTCGGCGTTTCATAGATGCCGACGCCGAGCTTTTCGGCGACGCGGTCGGCAGCACCGCTGGTCGGCATTGAACGGGCTATGCCTTTCAGCCCGGCCTTGTAGCCCGGCGCCAGATGGGCGTTGGCGGCGAGCATCGCCAGCGAATCCGACGGGGTGATGAAAATGCCCTTGCCGATAATCAGGTTGCGGTCGCCATCGCCATCAGAGGCAGCGCCAAAGTCGGGCGCATCCGGGCCCATCATCTCGTCGTAGAGGTGTTTTGCATGCACCAGATTGGGATCGGGATGGTGGCCGCCGAAATCCGGCAGCGGAATGAAATTGCGGGCGGTGCCATTCGGCGCGCCGAGCCGGTTTTCGAGGATCTCCTTGGCGTAGGGGCCGGTCACCGCATGCATGGCATCGAAGCGCATGCGGAAGCCCGATTTGAACAGCGCCCGTAAGGCCTCGAAATCGAACAGGCTTTCCATCAGATCGGCATAGTCGGCAACCGGATCAATGATTTCGACGATCATGTCAGCCGCCGTGATCGTGCCGATCGTGTCGATGTCGACCGGCCCGATATCGGCGATCTTGAAGCTTGAAATCGCCTTGGTTTTTTCGAAGATCGCGTCGGTCAGCTTTTCCGGCGCCGGGCCGCCGTTGCCGGCATTGTACTTGATCCCGAAATCCTCATGTGGGCCACCCGGATTGTGGCTGGCCGACAGGATGATGCCGCCGAAGGTCTTGTATTTGCGGATTACATGCGAAGCGGCCGGCGTCGACAAGATGCCGCCCTGCCCGACCATCACCTTGCCGAAGCCGTTTGCCGCGGCCATGGCGATGGCCTTCTGGATGACCTCGCGGTTATAAAAGCGGCCGTCGCCGCCGATCACCAGGGTTTTGCCATCGAATCCATCCAGCGCGTCGAAGATCGACTGGATGAAGTTCTCGGCATAGTGCTCCTGCTGGAACACCGGGACTTTCTTGCGCAGCCCGGAGGTGCCGGGTTTCTGGTCGGGATAGGGTTTGGTGGCGACGGTGCGGATCATCAGTCAGGCAGCCCTTTTCGAAAGCAGCAAGCGATAGAGTTGAACATATTTTTCGGCGCTTTTGTCCCACGAAACGTCGGCCTTCATGCCTTGCCGCTGCATCGACGTCCACACCGCGGGATTGGCATGCGCCTCGACAAGGCGGCGGACGGCGTGCAGCAAGGCGCCGGCATTGGCGGGCGCGAATTGGAAGCCGGTCGCCACGCCGGCAGAGATGGCGGCTTCGTTGGCATCGATGACCGTGTCGGCAAGGCCGCCGGTGCGCGCGACGACCGGCACGCAGCCATAGCGCAGGCCGTAAAGCTGCGTCAGCCCGCAAGGTTCGAAGCGCGACGGGATGATGATGGCGTCGCAGCCGCCCTGCATGGTGTGGGAGAGTCCCTCGTCATAGCCGACGACCACGCCGATGCGGCCACGATGGCGGGCTGCGGCGGCAAGCAACGTGCCTTCCAGCCCAGCGTCGCCAGACCCAAGGATTGCCAGCCGTGCACCTGCCGCGACGATGCCGTCGACGGCCGCAGCCAATATGTCCATGCCCTTTTGCCAGGTCAGCCGGCTGACGACGCAGACGATCGGGCTGTCATCGCGATCGAGGCTGAAACGGTCCTCGACCGCGGCCTTGTTGGGCATTCGTGCCTTAAGCGTCTTTGCCGTGTAGTTGGAGACCAGATGCTTGTCGGTTTCCGGGTTCCATATCTCGGTATCGATGCCGTTGACGATGCCATGGAGATCGACGGAGCGCATGTTGATCAGGCCGTCGAGGCCCATGCCGAATTCGGGCAAACGGATTTCCTGCGCATAGGTCGGGCTGACCGTGGTGATCGCCCAGGCGGCCTGCAGGCCGGCTTTGAGGAAGCCGACGCCGCCGTAATATTCGACGCCGTCGAGCGCCATCGCCGCCGCCGGCAGGCCAAGCTCGCCAAAGATGCTGGCGCCGAACTGGCCTTGGAAGGCGAGGTTGTGCACGGTGATCATCGACGGCGTGCCGACCGCCTTGCCGTAGCGCATGTAGGCGAGCGTCATTGCCGACTGCCAGTCATGGGCATGGACGATATCGGGCAGGTAGCCCGAGATGGAGCCCCCGGCGATGTCGCCGCCTACCTGGCTCAAGGCAGCGAATCGCCGCCAATTGTCCGGCCAGTCGGCGCCGGTCGCGTTGCCGTATGGACCGCCCGGGCGGTCGAAAAGATGCGGCGCGTCGAGCACGAACAGGTCGAGGCCGGCGATCTGGACGGCGTGCACCGACGCCCTGCCGCCCTGCAGCAGCGGATATTGCTGAACCGCCTTCTTTTTCTTGAACGCGCCCATCACCTGCGGGTAGCCGGGGACGAGCGTGCGCATGGTGACGCCCTTGCCGGCCAATGCCATGGGCAAGGCGCCGGTTACGTCGGCGAGCCCTCCGGTCTTGACCAGCGGAAAGATCTCGGGCGCCACCGACAGAACCTGCATGCACTACGATCCCAGCCTGTTGATCATGTCCTGCGTGACCAGGCAGATGCCTTTTTCCGAAACGCGGAAACGCTTGGCGTCGAGGACGGGATCCTCGCCCACCACCAGCCCCTCCGGAATCCTGACGCCGTGATCGATGACTACGCGCTTCAGCCTGGCGTTGCGGCCGACATGGACGTCCGGCAGCATGACGACCTCCTCCAATGTCGAATAGGAATTGATGCGCGCGCCGGTGAAGATCAGGCTTCGCTTCAGCGAAGCGCCCGAAACGATGCAATCGCCCGACACGAGAGACGACACGGCCGACCCGCGGCGGCCATCCTCATCATGCACGAACTTTGCCGGCGGCTTCAACTCGGCATAAGTCCAGATCGGCCAGTCGCGGTCGTAGAGGTCGAGTTCCGGCGTGATGTCGGTCAGGTCGATATTGGCCTCCCAATAGGCGTCGACCGTTCCGACGTCGCGCCAATAGGCCTCGTTCTCGGCGGTCGAGCGCACGCAGGATTTGGCGAAGCGATGGGCGATCGCCTTTCCGTGCTCGACGATGTAGGGGATGATGTCCTTGCCGAAGTCGCGGCTCGAGCCGGGCTCTGCCGCATCGCGACGCAACTGCTCCATCAGGAACTTGGTCTTGAACACATAGATGCCCATCGAGGCCAGCGCAAAATCCGGCTTGTCGGGAATGCCCGGCGGATCGGCGGGCTTTTCGATGAAGGAGATGATGGTGTCCTTGGGATCGACATGCATGACGCCGAAGCCGGTAGCTTCCATGCGTGGCACTTCGAGGCAGCCGACGGTGACGTCGGCGCCGGCCTCGACATGTTGGCGCAGCATCATTTCGTAGTCCATCTTGTAGACATGGTCGCCGGCCAGGATGACCATGTATTCCGGCCCATAGGCCTCGATGATATCGATGTTCTGGTAAACGGCGTCGGCGGTGCCCTCGTACCATTGCGTTTCCGACACACGCTGGCTGGCCGGCAGGATGTCGAAGCTCTCGTTGCGCTCGGGCCGCAGGAAGTTCCAACCGCGCTGCAGATGGCGGATCAGCGAATGCGCCTTGTATTGGGTGGCGACGCCGAGGCGGCGGATACCGGAATTGAGCGCATTGGAGAGCGCGAAATCGATGATGCGGGTCTTGCCGCCAAAATAGACCGCCGGCTTGGCACGGCGGTCGGTCAGTTCCTTGAGCCGGCTGCCACGGCCGCCGGCCAGCACATAAGCCATGGCGTCGCGTGCCAGCGGCTGGGTTCGTTTTATTTCAGCCATTCCTATCCTCCCAGGTTAGATGCTCCAGACATAGCTCAGTCCGGGACGAATTCGAGCATGATCGTCGACAATGGCGGCAAAAGCATCGTCGCCGAGATGCCTCCTCCCGCTTCCGCTCGAGCCTCGACCGCGCCGCTGTTGCCCTTGCCGGAACCGCCATAGTCCGTGGCGTCGGTGTTGATGATCTCGCGCCATTTTCCGGCCTGCGGCAACGGCACGCGGTAATTGTCGCGCGGCACCGGCGTGAAGTTGGAAATGACGGCGACCGGGTTGCCGCCCGGCGCGCTGCGCAGCCAGGCAAAGACCGAGTTCGCGCTGTCGTCGACGATCAGCCAGGAAAAGCCCTCCGGCTCGCAGTCGCGGGCATGCAGCGCCGGGCGCGAGCGGTAGAGATAGTTGAGGTCGCGCACTGTCTGCCAGACGCCGCGGTGGAGCCGGAAATCGAGCAGGTTCCAGTCGAGCGCGCGCGCCTCGCTCCACTCGCGGCGCTGCGCGAACTCCTGGCCCATGAACAACAGCTTCTTGCCGGGATAACCCCACATGAAGGCGTAATAGGCGCGCAGCGTCGCGAATTTCTGCCAGTCGTCGCCGGCCATCTTGTTGAGCAGCGTGCCTTTGCCGTGCACCACCTCGTCATGGGACAGCGGCAGCACGAAATTCTCGCTGAAGGCGTAGACCAGGCCGAAGGTGATGTCGTTGTGGTGATGCTTGCGGAAGATCGGCTCCTTGGAAAAATACTCCAGAGTGTCGTGCATGAAGCCCATGTTCCACTTGAAGCCGAAGCCCAGCCCGCCTTCATGCACCGGCTGCGAAACTTTCGGCCACGAGGTCGATTCCTCGGCGATGGTCATCACGCCCGGATGGTGGCCGTAGACTTCCTTGTTCATGCGCTGCAGGAAACTGACCGCTTCGAGGTTTTCGCGCCCGCCCTTCTCGTTGGGGATCCATTCGCCGGCCTTGCGCGAATAATCGAGATAAAGCATCGAGGCGACCGCATCGACGCGCAGTCCGTCGACGTGATATTTCTCGGCCCAGAACAGCGCATTGTTGACCAGAAACGAAATCACTTCGCGGCGCCCAAAATTATAGATCGCTGTGTTCCAGTCGGGATGGAAGCCCTTGCGCGGATCGGCATGCTCATAGAGCGCGGTACCGTCGAACTTTGCCAGACCGTGTTCGTCAACCGGGAAATGTGCCGGCACCCAGTCGAGGATGACGCCGATGCCGGCACGGTGGGCGCCGTCGACGAAGCGGGCAAAACCGTCCGGATCGCCAAAGCGGGCAGTCGGCGCATAAAGACCCGTCGTCTGGTAGCCCCAGGACGGGTCATAAGGGTGTTCGGAGATCGGCATGAATTCGATGTGGGTAAAACCGGTCTCGACCACGTAAGGGATCAGCCTGTCGGCGAGCTCATCCCAAGACAGAAAGCTGCCGTCGTCGTGTAGCCGCCATGACCCGGCATGGACCTCGTAGATCGATACGGCTTCGCGCCTGTGGTCGGCATTGCGCCAGTAGTTCCGGTGCGCCTCGTCGCCCCATTCATGCGCCGGCGGCAATGCCGTCACCGAGGCGGTGGCCGGGCGCAGTTCGGACTTGAAGGCGAACGGATCGGCTTTGAGCGGCAATCTCACGCCATCCGGCCCGATGATTTCGTACTTATACGGGCGGCCAGCGCCGATGTCGGGAATAAATAGCTCCCAGATGCCGGTGTCGCGGCGGACGCGCATGGTATGCCTGCGGCCGTCCCACTCGTTGAAGTCGCCGACCACCGAGACGCGCCTTGCATTGGGCGCCCACACCGCAAAATGTACGCCCGATGCACCTTCATGGTCTATGAGATGGGCGCCGAGCTTGTCGAACAGCCTGAGATGCGATCCTTCGGCGATGTAATAATCGTCTAGCGGACCGAGCACGGGGCCGAAGGAATATGGATCGGTCAGCCACCAGTCACCGCCGGCGTTCCTGGCGTGGTAGCGCAGCGGCTGGCGTTTGCGCAGCGACAGTTTGCCTTCGAAGAAACCGCGATCGTCACGCCTCGACAGCTCGCCAGCCTTCTTGCCGGTCAGCGTGTAGGCAGTGACGGACTCGGCATGAGGAACGAAGCAACGGGCGACAAATCCCTTCCCAGCCTCATGCACGCCGAGCACGGCAAACGGGTCGCCGTGCGTGCCCGCGACAATCGCCGCGACATCGCTGGTTTGCGCCAGTCCGTCCGGCCCGCTTGTCGCAACGGTCGCGCGCGGCTTGCTCATCAGGCAGTGATCCTCCCCGGGGCACCAAGTGTATGTTTCTAGTGGAGTTTTGAATTCGACATTCGCATGCCGCCTGACCCTCCAAAGGATGCGAGGGTCAAATCCACTCCACTAGGACCACATTGTTCGTGGTCTCATGCAATCATATCAGGCGGGCACGTGCCATATGTCTTTCGCATATTGGCGGATCGTGCGGTCGGACGAGAACCAGCCGACGCGGGCCACATTGCGGATGGCTCTGGCGTACCAGTCCGGGCTGTTGCGCCAGACGGCATCGACGTCGCGCTGGGTGGCGGCGTAGGCATCGAAATCCGCGGCGACCATGAACCAGTCGCTCTGGTAAAGACCGTTGATCAGGTCGCGATAACGGTCCGGGTCGTCAGGTGAGAAGACGCCCGATGAAATCGCCGACAGGGCCTGCGCCAATTCGGGCGAGCCCTCGATCACGGCGCGCGGATCGTAACCATTGTTGCGCCGCTCGGCGACTTCCTCTGTGGTCAGGCCGAAGATGAAGATGTTGTTGTCGCCGACGCATTCCTTGATCTCGACATTGGCGCCGTCGAGCGTGCCGATGGTCAGCGCGCCGTTCAGCGCGAACTTCATGTTGCCGGTGCCGGAGGCTTCCATGCCGGCGGTCGATATCTGCTCCGAAAGATCGGCGGCCGGCATCATGATCTCGGCCAGGCTGACATTGTAGTTCGGCACGAACACCACTTTCAGCAAGCCGCGCACCGCGGGGTCGCGGTTGATGACACGGGCGACGTCGTTGGCAAGTTTGATGATCAGCTTGGCATTGTGATAGCTGGGTGCCGCCTTGCCGCCGAAGAATTTGACGCGGGGCATCCAGTCGCGCTCTGGATGTGAGCGGATCTGGTCGTAAAGCGCGACCGCTTCGAGAATGTTCAAGAGCTGGCGCTTATATTCGTGGATGCGCTTGACCTGGATGTCGAACAGCGCCGAGGGGTCCACCTTGATGCCGAGCCGGTCGGCAACAAGATTGGCAAGCCTCGTCTTGTTCGCCCGTTTGACGGCGGCGAACTTGTCTCGGAACGCGGCGTCCCCGGCGAAAGGATCGAGCCGCTTTATCTCGTCGATGTCGTCGAGGAAACCGTCGCCAATCGCCTCTCGGGTGAGTGTCGTGAGGCCGGGATTGCACTGGATCAGCCAGCGCCGCGGCGTGATCCCGTTGGTCTTGTTGTTGATGCGGTCCGGGTAGAGCCTGTGGAGATCGGCAAACACCGTCTCCTTCATCAATTCCGTGTGCAGGGCCGAGACCCCGTTGATCGAGTGCGAGCCGACAAAGGCCAGATTGCCCATGCGCACGCGGCGATCGCCATTTTCCTGGATCAGCGAAATGCGGCTGATCTGCTCGTCCGAGAACTGGTCGGAGGCGCGCGCCTCGAGCAGCACTTCGGCGTTGATCGCGTAGACGATCTGCATGTGGCGCGGCAACAGCCGCTCAAACAGCGGCACGGGCCAGCTTTCGAGCGCTTCGGGAAGCAGCGTGTGGTTGGTGTAGCCGAAGGTGCGCTTGGTGATGCTCCAGGCCTGGTCGAAATCCATGCCGTGGACATCCATCAACAGGCGCATCAGCTCAGCTACGGCGATCGCCGGATGGGTGTCGTTGAGATGGATCGCCGCCTTGTCGGGCAGCGATTGCAAGTCGCCATACTGGCTAAGATGACGCTGGACGATGTCCTGCAGCGAGGCGGTGGAGAAGAAATACTCCTGCCTCAGTCGCAGCTCCTGGCCGGCCTTGTGGGAATCGGCCGGGTAAAGGACGCGCGACAATGCATCGGCCTTGTTGCTTTCGGCGAGCGCGCCGATGTGATCGCCGGCGTTGAACTTGTCGAGCAGGATCGGGTCGACCGGCATGCCGGACCACAGACGCAGCGTATTGACGCGATTGGCCCGCCAGCCGACCACTGGCGTATCGTAAGCAACGGCCAGAACATGTTCGGTCGGCTTCCAGACGTGGCGCTCGAGCCTGCCGTCCTTCGAGGTGATCGATTCCACCGAGCCGCCGAAGCCGACCTCGAAGGAGCGCTCGCGGCGTTCGAACTCCCAGGGATTGCCGTGATCGAGCCATGTCTCGGGCAGTTCCACCTGCCAGCCGTCATGAATCTCCTGCCGAAACATGCCGTTGGCATAGCGAATGCCGTAGCCATGCGCGGGGATATCGACGGTAGCCATGCTTTCCATGAAACAGGCGGCGAGCCGGCCAAGACCGCCATTGCCAAGGGCAGCGTCCGGTTCGAGCGCTGCAATGATGTCGAGGTCGACGCCAAGCGACGACAGCGCCTCGCGCATATTGTCCATCAGGCCGAGATTGGAGAAGGCATCGCGCATCAGGCGGCCGATGAGGAATTCCAGCGACAGGTAATAGACGCGCTTTTCCTGCTGGGCGTAGGCCTCTTGGGTTGCCTGCATCCAGTGATCGACGATGCGGTCGCGCACAACCTTGATTGAGGCGGTAAGCCAATCGTACTGGGTTGCAACGTTGGTGCCCTTGCCGACCCTGTATTTGAGGGCCTGCAAGACTTCGTCGGCGAGCGTCTTGGGATCCGGGTTTTCGAGTGTGGGCGGAGGAGCTTCGGTTGTCATCGCGCGCGTCATGCTGCCTCTCGTGACGTTGCCAGGATCATGCGGCTTTCACCATCTCTACCAATGCTAGTGTATCCCACAGGATGTTCAATCGATTCAGTCGACCGAAAGCCGGGTTGCCCTGCGGCAATTTGGCATTTGGAAACAGCGCGTTCGGGTTCCTCGGCGATGGGCCTCAAGCTCTTGCTCAAGCTGCCAGCGCCGCTTCCGGCGGCACCTTGGCGCCGGTCATGAAGGCGACGGCGTCGGACATCGTATGCTGCTTGGGATCGATGACACACAGGCGACGGCCAAGCCGATGAATGTGGATGCGGTCGGCCACCTCGAAGACATGCGGCATGTTGTGTGAAATCAGCACGATCGGCAGGCCTCGCTTCTTCACGTCGAGGATCAATTCGAGGACGCGGCGGCTCTCCTTGACGCCAAGTGCCGCCGTCGGCTCATCCATGATCACCACCCGGCTGCCAAAGGCGGCGGCGCGCGCCACCGCCACACCCTGACGCTGGCCGCCAGAAAGCGTTTCCACGGCCTGGCTGATGTTCTGGATGGTCATCAGGCCAAGCTCCGTGAGCTTGTCGCGAGCGCGCTTTTCCATGGCTGGGCGATCGAGCATGCGCAGCCATTCGCCGAGGAACCCCGGCTTGCGTATCTCGCGGCCGAGGAACATGTTGTCGGCGATAGACAGCGCCGGCGACAGAGCCAGGTTCTGGTAGACGGTCTCGATGCCGGCCTCGCGGGCCTCCATCGGCGACTTGAAGGCGACGGGCTTGCCTTCAAGCCGGATCTCACCTTCATCGGGCACGACCGCGCCGGAAATCGCCTTGATGAGCGACGATTTGCCGGCGCCATTGTCGCCGATGACGGCAAGGATTTCGCCCGGATAGAGATCGAAATCGGCATTGTCGAGTGCGGTAACGCGACCGTAGCGCTTGACCAGGCTGCGCGCTGTGAGGATGGGTTCCTGGGTCATGGCTATGCCGAAACCTTTCTGATCCATTGATCGATCGCCACGGCGCCGATGATCAGCACGCCGGTGAGCAGCACCTTCCACTGCGGATCGGCGCCCAGCATGTTGAGGCCCATCGAGACGACGCCGACGATCATGGCGCCGAACAGCGTGCCGAGGATCGAGCCGCGCCCGCCGAACAGCGAAATACCGCCGATCACCGTCGCGGTGATGGCCTGAAGATTGTAGTCGGTCACGGCGGCGGAAGGCGAGATCGAGCCATTGCGGCCGATGGAGACCCAGGCTGCGAAGGCGGCGATCAGCCCGGCAAGGGCATAGACCGTCACCAGCACCTTCTTCGTCTGGATGCCCGACAGTTTCGCGGCCTCCTGATCGTCGCCAACCGCGTAGACATGGCGGCCCCACGCGGTGTGGTTGAGCACGTACCAGAGGACCAACACGAGAACGACCATGGCAATGACGCCAAGCGTCAGCACGGCCGTGCCGACCTTAAAGCTCAAGGCAAACAGGTGCAGCAGAGGCGCCTGAACGTCGACGTCGGTGTCGCGGATCGTCTCATTGGCCGAATAGATGAAGTTGGTGGCCATGACGATGTTCCAGGTGCCCAGCGTCACGATGAATGGCGGCAGCTTCATGTAGGCGACCAGCACCCCGTTGAGCAGGCCGCATGCGCCACCAGCGACAAGCCCGATTGCCACCGCGAGCACGGCCGGCATACCGTAGCTGACCGCGCAATTGCCCATGATCACAGCCGAAATCACCATGATCACGCCAATCGACAGGTCGATGCCGGCGGTCAGGATTACCAGCGTCTGCGCGGCGCCCAGAATGCCGACAATGGCGATCTGCTGAAGGATCAGCGTCAGCGTATAGGATGAAAAAAAACGCCCGCCGATGGTGATGCCGAAGATAATTATCGCGAGAACCAGCACGATCAGCGGCACCGCTGCCGGCGTGGAATGCAGGAAATGCTGGGCGCGCTTGACGGCCGATTTATGCTCGTCGAACGCGGCGACGCTTGTGTCGCTGCTCGATAGAACTTTTTCGAATTCTTGTGCTTGAGACATGTTTCCTCCCCTGGGCTTCAGCCAAGAGCCAACGCCGTCCACGCCTTCCGGTCTGCCGCCGGGACTATTTGCGTTTAGACCGGCACATCGTCCACCCTGATCGGCCGGGGATCAAGCCCCGGCCGATCGCGATCTGTTGCCGGTCAGGCCAGCCTCAGCCCCAGCACTTGGCGAGGCCTTCCTTGGTGTCGATGGACTTCACACCGTTGGCGGGCTTGTCGGTGACAAGGTTGACGCCGGTGTCGAAGAAGTTCTTGCCTTCGGTCGGCTTCGGCTTCGTCCCGTCCTTGGCGAAAGTGGCGATCGCCTCGATGCCGAGCGCCGCCATTTGCAGCGGATATTGCTGCGAGGTAGCGCCGATCACGCCTTCGGTGACCGACTTCACGCCGGGGCAACCACCGTCGACCGAGACGATCAGCACCTGGCTTTCGAGACCGACGGCCTTCAGCGCCTGGTAGGCGCCGACAGCTGCCGGCTCGTTGATGGTGTGGATGACGTTGATGGTGTTGTCCTTCTGCAGAAGGTTCTCCATCGCCTTGCGGCCGCCCTCTTCATTGCCGTTCGTCACGTCATGGCCAACGATGCGCGGGTCGTCCTCGTCGCCAATCTTGTTGGGGTCCTTCACGTCGATGCCGAAGCCCATCATGAAGCCCTGGTCGCGCAGCACGTCGACCGTGGGCTGCGACGGCGTCAGGTCGAGGAAGCCGATCTTGGCATCCTTGGCCTTATCGCCAAGCGTCGCGGCGGCCCATGCGCCAATCAGCTTGCCGGCTTCCAGATTGTCCGTCGCGAAGGTCGCGTCAGCCGCATCGATCGGATCAAGCGGCGTGTCGAGCGCTATCACCAACAGCCCGGCGTCCCGCGCTTTCTTCACCGTCGGCACGATGCCCTTAGTATCGGACGCGGTGATGAGGATACCCTTGGCGCCGTCGGCGATACAGCTCTCGATTGCAGCCACCTGGCTCTCGCTGTCGCCGTCGATCTTGCCGGCGTAAGTCTTGAGATCGACGCCAAGCTCCTTGGCCTTGGCCGTCGCACCTTCCTTCATCTTGACGAAGAAGGGATTGGTGTCGGTCTTGGTGATCAAGCAGGCGCCGACCCCGGCGGCCGATGCCGTCGACGCAAAGGCCATCAGGCTCAGTCCGGCCGCGGCGAACACGGTGGATTTCAACAGTTTTGACGTGGTCACGATTTTCCTCCCATGGAACCATTTAGGATGCCGGCCAACCGACATCTGCAGCGCGCCCGACGAAATCTCCCAGCATCGGCGCCGATCCCAAGAGACACCAGTCCGCCAGCACTGTCAATAATTAAATCACTCTTATTTATTATTGACAACGCAGGATTGTTCACCCACTCTAGACCAAAAGCATTGAGGGGAAACGACGGAGGAACAGGGTGGAGACCGGCGTTACGAGGCACGGTTCGCCCAATGCGGCCGAAAGCCGTCTGCACCGCGGCACCAATCAAAGCGGCATGCGGGACCACAATGAGCGGCTGGTGCTGTCGCTGGTGCGCCAGCATGGCAGCCTGGCCAAATCCGACATTGCACGCATGACCGGCCTTTCGGCGCAGACGGTCTCGGTGATCATGCGCGAGCTGGAGGAGGACGACCTGCTCGTCCGCCAGGCGCCGTTGCGCGGCAAGATCGGCCAGCCCTCGATACCCATGGCGCTCAATCCCGACGGTGCCTATTTCATCGGCCTGAAGATCGGCCGCCGCAGCGCCGAATTGGTGCTGATCGATTTCCTCGGCAACGTACGCTCGATGCTGCAGCATTCCTACCGCTACCCTGCCCCGCGCGAGACGGTGGAATTCGTCACAGGCGGCATGAACAAGATGCGCGGCGAGCTCACCCCGGCGCAAGATAAGCGCATTGCCGGGCTTGGCATCGCCATGCCGTTCGAATTGTGGAACTGGGCCGATACCGCGGGCGCGCCGCGCGAAATCATGGACGAATGGCGCCATCGCGACATCCGCGCCGACATCCAGGCGCAATGCGAATTTCCAGTCTATCTGCAGAACGATGCCACCTCGGCCTGCGGTGCCGAGCTCGTGTTCGGTCACGCGGCAGGTGCGGCACGCGATTTCGTCTATTTCTACATCGGCGCCTTTGCCGGCGGCGGCATCGTGCTGAACGGCCGGTTGTTTGGCGGCCCAACCGGCAATGCCGGCGCGCTGGGCTCGATGCCGGTGCCCGGGCCGGACGGCAAGCCGACGCAGTTGATCGACGTGGCGTCGATCGCCATGCTGGAAAAGGCGCTCAACGCGCGCGGCATCGAGGCCTCGCATCTGTGGACATCACCGGGGGACTGGGGCGAGATCGGCGCCGAGCTCGACGACTGGATCGCCAGCGCCTCGCAGGCGCTCGCCTATGCCATCGTTTCGGCGTCCTCCGTCATTGATTTCGAAGCCGCGGTGATCGACGGGTGGATGCCGCTTGCCGTGCGCAGTCGGCTTGTCGATGCCGTCATCCAGGCGATCGGCCGGATCGACGGCGAGGGCCTGAGGCTGCCGGCCATTCGTGAGGGAACCGTCGGCATTCATGCGCGGGCGCTGGGTGGCGCCAGTCTGCCGCTGTCGGAGCGCTTCCTCATCGGTTCGACCACGATTTCCCGGAGCTTCTGAGCATGCTGATCGGCATCCCGGCGCTGCTCGGCCCGGAGTTTCTGGCGATATTGCGCGCCATGGGCCATGGCGACGAGATCGCCCTGGTCGACGGCAACTACCCGGCCGAGCAGCAGGCACAGCGGCTGATCCGCGCCGACGGTCATCATCTCGTCCCGGTGCTCGATGCGGTATTGAGCGTATTGCCGGTCGACGACGCCGTGCCGCAGGCGCTGTTTCGCGCCTCGGCCAAAGGCGATCCCCTGCTCGCCGATCCGGTTCACCATGAGATGGAAGCGATCTGCGCCAGGCGTGCGCCGGGCCGCAAGGTGGTTGCGCTTGCCGGCGCCGACTTTTATGCACGGGTCAAGGCCGCACACGCGATCGTCGCGACGAGCGAGCCGCGGCTTTATGCCAACATCATCATTCGCAAGGGCGTGATCTATCCGCCGGAAAGCAAGACTTCATGATCCTCTGCTGTGGCGAAGCCCTGATCGATATGCTGCCGCGGACCACGACGGAGGGCGAGTCGGCCTTTGCGCCCTATGTTGGTGGTGCCGTCTTCAACTCGGCAATTGCGCTTGGCCGGCTCGGCGCGCCCGCTGCCTTCTTCTCCGGCCTGTCGTCGGATCTGTTCGGGGGCCAGCTCAGGGAGGCACTGGGAGCCAGCAAGGTCAGTTCCACCTATGCACACACCTCGCCGCGCCCGACTACGCTCGCCTTCGTGCGGCTCAACAACGGCCAGGCGACCTACACCTTCTACGACGAGAACACCGCCGGGCGCATGCTGACCATCGAGGACCTGCCGGAACTCGGCAGCGAGATCGAGGCCATGCTGTTCGGCGCCATCAGCCTGATCTCGGAGCCGGCCGGGTCGGCCTATGAAGAGTTCATGCGACGCGAGCATGAGCGCCGAGTGATGATGCTCGACCCCAACATCCGGCCAAACTTCATTCCCGACAAGGCCAAGCACCTCAGGCGCATCCGCGGCATGATGGCGATGGCCGACATCGTCAAATTGTCGGACGAGGATCTGAACTGGTTCGGCGAAGCCGGCTCGCATGAGGACGTCGTGCGCAACTGGCTGGACCGCGGTCCGAAGCTGATCGTCGTCACCCACGGCAGCGAGGGCGCGGTCGGTTACAGCAGCCGGCACCGGGTCACGGTCGTGCCGGACAAGGTCGAGGTGGTCGATACGGTCGGCGCCGGCGACACATTCAATGCCGGCATCCTTGCCTCCTTGCACGAACAGGGCCTGTTGTCGAAGACGGCCATCGCCGGCCTGCCGGAAGAAGCCATCCATAAGGCGCTGACGCTCGGCGCGAAAGCCGCGGCTGTGACGGTCTCGCGGGCCGGCGCCAACCCGCCGTCGCGGCATGAAATTGCCTAACCGGCTGGCAACACGCTCAAGGACCTGCCTGCCGCGATCACTTTATGTTTCGTCGACCCGGCGGGACGGGCTGTGAGGTCCATATCGAGCCGGCCGAAGCCCGGATTTCCCCGCGTTTAAGAGGGCAGGTCGGAAGTCAGCGGTAACAGGCTGCGACATTTGAGCAATTCAGGGTTTTGCCCTGCGGCTTTCTCGGCCGTGCCAAGTCTGCTACCAGCGGCCGGTTATCTGACTAAACCGTTTGAGGCCGACATGCAGTTCATCGATCTTGGCGCGCAGCGCGAACGCATCCGCGACAGGCTGAAAGCGGCAATCGACCGGGTCGTCGACGAAGGCCGCTATATCCTCGGACCTCAGGTCACCGAATTCGAAAACAAGCTCGCCGCCTATATTGGCACCAAGCATGTGGTCGCTTGCGCCAACGGCACCGATGCGCTGCTGTTGCCGCTGTTTGCCGCCGGCATCGGCCCGGGCGACGCGGTGTTCGTGCCGAGCTTCACTTTTGCCGCCACGGCCGAAGTGGTGGCGCTGACCAAGGCCGAACCGGTGTTCGTCGATGTCGATGCCGACAGCTACAATATCGACACCGCCAGCCTCGAGGCGGCAATCGCCATGATCAAGGCGGAAGGCCGGCTGAGGCCGAAGGCAATCATTCCCGTCGACCTGTTCGGCCTCGCCGCCGATTACGAGGCGATCATGGCCATCGCCGATCGCGAAGGCCTGATGGTCATCGAGGATGCGGCGCAGGCGACCGGGGGCTCGGCCGACGGCAAGATGTGCGGCTCGTTCGGCACCGTCGGCTCGACCAGCTTCTATCCGGCAAAGCCGCTCGGCTGCTATGGCGACGGCGGTGCGATGTTCACCAATGACGATGCGCTGGCCGAACAGCTGCGCTCGTTCGCCTTTCACGGCAAAGGCGAAACGCAATACGACAATGTCCGCGTCGGCATCAATTCACGGCTCGACACGCTTCAGGCGGCGATCCTGATAGAGAAGCTGGCCATCCTCGAGGACGAGATGGTGGCGCGGCAAGCGGTCGCCAATCGCTATGCCGAAGGTCTCGGCGATATCGTCAAGGCGGCACGCAATCTGGGCGGCGGCCGCTCGGCCTGGGCGCAATACGCCATCGAAACGCCGAAACGCGACGGGCTCAAGGCACATCTCGGTGAAAAGGGCATTCCGTCGGTCATCTACTATGTGAAACCGCTGCACAGCCAGATTGCCTATCGCGATTATCCGCGCACCCCGACCGGCCTTGCCGTTTCGGAAGAGCTGCCGAAGCGCATCCTGTGCCTGCCGATGCATCCCTATCTGAGCGAGGCTGACCAGGACCGGATCATCGAAACGATCCGTAACTATATCGGCTCGAATTCGGCGCATGTAGCGGCGGCATAAATTCGAAAGCTTCGAAGCGTGGTCGCGGATTACATCGACGAGTTCATCATGTTCTGCGCCGGGTTGTGGATGGCTGGCGTCGGCTTCGGATTCTTCTCGGACCCCTCTCAAGCTCGCCCCGGCCAACGGCAGGCATGGTGGACGAACTTTGGAACCCATTTTAAATGGATGGGGCCGCTGTTGATCCTCATCGCGATAGTGCTCGCATTCGCGGCGCTTTCCTAGCGGACCCTATTCGGCGGGCTATTCACGAGTTCGGTGCGATCAGCTTGAGTGATGGAAAATAGGTGCGATAGCGACCAGCATCGCGCGTGAACAGCGGCAGCCCATTGACCGCGGCATGGGCGCGCCGATGAAGAAGTCAGGCAGCACGCCGGTGCTCAACCCGCTCGATCTCGCGTAGTATTGGGTAAAGACCTTTCCCGCGAGGAACAGTGCTGCCTATGGTATCGGAGCGATTTCGAGACAGCTTTGTCAAGAAACGCGTCGAGATCCTCGATGCGCCCCGTATCGGAAAGCCAACTCGGCATAGACAGCATCGTTGATCAACAGCGGTCCATTCAGGCTTTGCGCCTCAAGCTGGGCGATCGACCAATCCGCCCAGTTCGGATCATTGGTGACAAGATTGAGCAGAACGTTGGTGTCGACCAGCGTCACACCTCGCCACGCGTCCATTTTCGGGTAGCACATGTGCTTCTGCATTGCCAAAACTCGTCGCCTGCCCTCACTCCCAAATCGGCCGGAGCGGCTTTCAAGAGTGCCGTCAGGGCAACATTTTTGAAGTGCTTTGCTCCGCGTCGAAGCATAGTCTGCACTGTCTTCCCTCTAGGCTGGCTATTTCATGAAGAAGATTGGTTTCCTCTCGTTCGGGCACTGGACGCCCTCGCCGCAATCACAGACCCGGACGGCAGCCGACGCGCTTTTGCAGTCCGTCGAGCTGGCCGTCGCGGCCGAGGAGCTGGGTGCAGACGGCGCGTATTTCCGCGTGCATCACTTCGCGCGCCAGCTCGCCTCGCCCTTCCCGCTGCTGGCAGCGGTTGGGGCGAAGACCAGCCGAATCGAGATCGGCACGGCGGTGATCGACATGCGTTACGAGAACCCGCTCTATATGGCGGAGGACGCCGGTGCCGCCGACCTAATCGCCGGAGGGCGTCTGCAACTGGGCATCAGCCGCGGCTCGCCGGAGCAGGTAATCGAGGGATGGCGCTACTTCGGCTACGCCCCGCAAGAGGGCGAGAGCGATGCCGACATGGCCCGCAGACACACCGGAGTGCTGCTCGAAGTGTTGCTGGGCAAAGGCTTTGCGCAGCCCAACCCGCGGCCGATGTTTCCCAACCCGCCTGGCTTGCTTCGCGTCGAGCCGCACTCGGAGGGCCTGCGCGAGCGCATCTGGTGGGGCGCCGCCACAAACGCCACCGCCGAATGGGCGGCGAAACTGGGGATGAACCTGCAGAGCTCCACGCTCAAATTCGACGAGGGCGGAAAGCCGTTTCACATCCAGCAGGCCGAACAGATCCGGGCTTTTCGTGAGGCCTGGAAGGCGGCCGGACACACGCGCGAGCCGCGGGTGTCGGTGAGCCGGAGCATTTTTGCGCTTGTCGACGATCGCGACCGGGCCTATTTCGGCGGCAACCAAAGCGGAGATCATTTCGGTTACATCGAGGCAGACAGGCTTGCCGTCTTCGGCCGCTCCTATGCCGCCGAACCGGACGTCCTGATCGAGCAGCTAAAGGGCGACGAAGCCATCGCCGAGGCCGATACGCTGCTGCTTACCGTCCCCAATCAGCTCGGCGTCGACTACAATGCCCACGTCATCGAGGCGATCCTGACCCATGTCGCTCCGGGCTTGGGCTGGCGCTGACGAGTTTGAGCAATCGACCGCAGGAGGCAGGAACCTCCCCTCCCGGCCCCGCTCAGGAACCGAACAGCCGCCTGTCCCAATACACGGGCTGATGCAGGCTGGCTGTGATCAAGGCAAACTCCGGATGGGCCGGATTGATCAACACGTTGTTGTCGAGGCGAGCCACGACGCTTGGTACGATTACGATCGCGCTGCGGCGCTCGATACACCAAGTCTCACCGAATTCCTTGCTCACCTTTGCCGGCATTACGTCCCAACCCGGCAGCGACGGCTGAGAAAAGGTCTCGTAGCTCAGCCCGCGCGGAACCATGATCTGGACGTAGTGCTGGTTGGGCGGCAGTCTGCCGCTGCCGTGCACTAGCTTTTCCAGCAAGGCAGTCGAATAATGCTCGCTGGCGTAGATCACCGGGCTGCCGGGCGTGTTCCAGCGGCCGGGCGCAATCGTCGAGCCCGTCGCGTCAAAGATCGGATAAGTGCCGGCAGGATCGCCGATCCTGAAGCACAGCAGCGTCCGATCGAGTATCTGCGCCGTCAAGCGGCGGTGCCGTACTTCAGGCCTGCAAGGATATCGATCACCAGCTCGGCGCCGATCTCGTTTTGGATGACCATTTCGATCGGGCGCCGGTCTTCCAGCATGGGATGAGGCCGAAATAGAAAGTCACGAGCCTCATCTTCGACCTTCCAGACGTCGAGGGCCAAGTCCCATACACGAGCAACTCGTGCCACCCGCATGCCCTCTTCCGAAGACAGTCGAAGAGCACCCCTCTTGCGACGTTCATAGGTTGCCTTTGGAACGAGGCGATATTTGAACTGGGCATCGGCCGGTGCCAGCAATTGTGAGACGCGTTCGAGCGCGCCGATGGGCAATCCGTCTTCAATTCGAGCCATCAGCCCGAATGGCGACCGTGCAGCCGTTTCCTTGGGCGGCAAGCCCAGCACGTCGGCGACATTTCCGAACGCCAGCATCATCACTGCCTCCTCATGTGAAGCATGATATACCTTCATGTGAGACTACGCGCAAGTGGGCTGCAGTCTCACGGCTGCTTTCCGTCGGCTCGTTTCAGCATCGTGAATGCGCGACTGATCCGTTGCAGCGCTGTGGCGTTGGCCAGCACTGCGTAAAGCGCGAACCCACCCGCCAGAATCCACGGCGATGCCGCGCCCAGGGCGGCCGCGACTCCGTCGGCGGCGAGCAGCACGCAAATGAAAACCAGACGTTCCATCCGCTCGAAGAAATCCGGCCAACCATGGTTTTCCACAGGGATTTCCAGCGCCGTCCGCGCCTTGGCGTAACTTGTGAGTATCCCGCCGGCGAACGCGACCATTGCGATCGCCCACAGATCGGCGACCCAGCCGATAGCCGCAAAGACGGCCAATTCCTGATAGCGGTCGACGACAGCGTCGAAATAGCCACCGGCCTTGGTGATCATATTTGTTCGGCGGGCGACAGCACCGTCCAGCGCATCGAAGGTGAAGGCAAACGCCAGGCAAAGGCCAAAGGCAAGGCTTGAATGGTGATAGACGTAGGCCGCCGACGACAAAGCGACTAGCACGAGCCCACTGGCCGTAACCTGGTTCGGCGTCATGCCGATCCCGATCAGCGGAGAAGCGGCCTGCTCCCATAGCGGGTCGATGCGACTTTTCATGAGACCGGCGATCATGGCGGCTCCTCTGATGATGTCGTTTCACCGAGCTTTACCAGCAATTTGCGGGTTTGTTCCACCGTCGCTACCGTTCCAATTGGTCAAAGCGGGCCGAGACCGGGCTCAGCAACATTCCCAACTCGCCGCAACAGCGATTTCTTTCGGCGAATGCGGCCGGCGGATTAAGGCGCTCGCCAAGCCGACGGCGCAAATCGACCGGCGGTCTGGCGGCCGCGCCCGAACGATGTGACTATGACTGCTTGCCATCCGTCGGAAGCCGGCCGAAACTCGATGCATAGATTTTCACCCAAGTTTGCTTACCTGCTCGCGACCTCTCTTGGCGCGGGATTATCTCCAATATGGCCGGGCACGGCCGGCGCAATGGTTGGAGTGGCTGTTGCCGCAGCTCTGATACCGGCATCGCCTTGGCTGACTGTGCTTGCCTATGCGGCCCTGTTCGCCGTCGGCGTATGGGCGTCGTCGCATGTCATCTCCCGAACCGGGACGGAGGACCCGCAGATCGTCGTCATCGATGAGACCTTCGGCGCCGCCGCGACACTTTCCATGCTTCCGATCGACCCACTCTGGTGGGCAGCAGGCTTCCTTGCTTTCCGGTTTTTCGACGTCGTCAAGCCTTGGCCCATCCGTATCATGCACGACAAGGTAAGGGGTGGGGCCGGCATTATGCTGGACGATGCCGCCGCGGCTGTCGTCGCTGGGGCGTTGCTGCTCCTGCTGAACGGTTTGATTGACCATTTGCGGTAATGGCGACATTCGGTCTGCCAAGGCCACGGTGGCCCATCGGCGCGGCGGAACGCAGGAGGTATCCGCGCGCTCACCGATGGTGTTCGTGTGCCTGCGTGCGGAAACCAAACCCGTCAAGTGTTTCGATCAGCACCTGTACGGGATCAGGCACGCCGTGCGATGACCGCCACGCGACAAAGCCGTCCGGCCTGACCAAGACAGCACCGCCGCTTTCAACCCCGCGTGGGTCTGGTCAGTCGTCGGACAAGAGAAAGCCTGTGCTGCAGCCGGCCAGGACCGCGCCTGCAATCCGCACGCGCGGATCGGGGAAACTCAGGACGCAATGATGTTTCGGACCGCTCCCGATGGTATAGATCGTTCGTGGAATGCCGTGCCGCACGCTACTACGGTGACACGCAAGTTCGACATCGATCTCTAGGCTTTCGAAATCCAGTATGTGTCGGTCACCAACCAAGCGTTCTCGCTGCCATTTTTTGGTCGCCCTCGGTGATATTGCGCGAGACGGGTAACCTTGCCTCGCGCAGCCTTGAGGGCGGCCATCAAGGCCTTTTCTTCGTCACTGCGCCTGGCTCCGCTGCAGGGGTAAAACCCGCATGGCACAAGTGATCGTACGGGAAAGGTATCGCCAGCCCTTTCCAGAAGCATCATGAAGCCTCGTTGGTCTTCGCCCGTGAACGGCAGCGCCATCCGGCCAGCGTCGGACAAATTTGAAAGCCACCGTTCCGGCACGTGCGTCACTCCGGCAAAGGCGACAACGACATCGAGGTCCGGCAGATCAACTGCCTGCGTTGCATCACCGGATACCACTTCGACATGGGCATAATGAGCAAGATTGCTTTGCGCGCGCCGGGCGAGTTCTTCGTCGATCTCATAGGCAATCACGCGTCCTTCAGAACCCGTCAGTTCAGCGAGGATGGCGGTGAAATAGCCGACACCGGCGCCTACCTGAAGGACGGTCTGGCCGGGAGCGATGTTCACATGGTCGAAAACCAAGGCCCAAAGCGACGGCAAACCGCTGTTTAATCCGCGCTTTTCGTCAAGTGAGACCAGAACGTCGTGGTAAATCTCATGAAGTGCGGCTGAAGGGCTGGTATGGACCGCCCCGATCTGCAATCTCGAATGGATACGCCATAGTCCGTTGCCAAGGTAGTGTTCGCGCGGAACCTTTGCGAAGGCCTCGATGACCGCAGGGTTGTGCAAGACCGGTGACGAGACACGCAGGTCTTCGGCAAACCACCGGCGCGCTTCACTAGCATCGCTTCTTGTTGGCATGGACTATTGGCTCCCGAATTGCGCGTGTTCAATCATCATTTCAGAAGCCGAACGGCGGCAAAGGCTCGCTATCCTCGTATGGACGGTGCGATCGACCGCTGCTTCGCCCAGCGCCCACCGCGAAGCCTATAAGTCCTGGCGATATGGAAGAACACTTTGCCCGACGATCACATCCTCCGGCTGGCGAGCAGCCTTGTGAGCCAGTCCGGATCCATTTCCGGCACGGAGGACAAAAGCCGTTCGGTATAGGGGGCATGCGGCGGCGTGAGAATTTCGCTCTTTAATCCCTGCTCAACGACTTTACCCTGGTGCATGACCACAATTTCGTCGGCGATGGCCCGCACGGTGGCAATGTCATGGGTGATGAAAATGTAGCTCATGCCGAGGTCGCGCTGAAGCCGCATTAACAGCTTCAGAATTTCCTCTTGCACAATCTGGTCGAGCGCGGACGTGATTTCGTCGCAGATAATGAGTTCCGGGTCGGCGGCCAAGGCCCGAGCGATGCAAACGCGCTGCTTCTGGCCCCCCGACAGTTCGGCCGGCAGACGGTCCAGGTAAGTTTCGCTCATCTCGACCATGTGCATGAGTTCGCCGATCCGCCGATCCCGCTGCGCGCCCTTGAGGCCGAGGTAGAATTCAAGCGGCCGAGCTATGACTTCTTCGACTGTCTGGCGCGGATTTAGGGCGTTGTCGGGCATTTGATAAATCATCTGTATGCGGCGCAGAATCTCTTTTGGGCGCGCCTTAAGGGTCTTGGAAAGGGCATGGCCGGCAAAGGAAATCGACCCCGAAAGCGGCGGCAACAGGCCGGTAACAACGCGAGCGAGCGTCGATTTCCCGGAACCGGATTCGCCGACCACAGCCACTGTTCTTCCACGTGGAACTTTGATGGAGACATCCTGGAGCACCTTTACCGTCCGGGCGTAAGCCGCGGTGACGTTGTCTATCGTAAGCAGATATTCATCGGCCGGAACTTCGGGCTTGGCGAGCTTGCGCACGGCCCAGAGCGTTTTGGTATATTCCTGGCTGGGATGGGCGAGCATCTGGCGTGTTTCAGCCTCCTCCACGGTAAGTCCATGGCGCAAAACCATGATGCGGTCCGCCATTTGCGCCACCACTGCCAGATCATGCGTCACATAGATTGCAGCCGTGTTGAATTCCTCCACGATGTTGCGAATGGAGGCGAGAACTTCGACCTGCGTCGTCACATCGAGCGCCGTCGTTGGCTCGTCGAAGACGATGAGGTCGGGACGACAAGCCATCGCCATCGCGGTCATTGCCCGTTGCAATTGTCCGCCGGAAACCTGATGAGGATAGCGGAAGCCGATGGTCTCCGGATCTGGAAGCTGAAGACGGCGATAGAGATCGACCGCACTCCGGTTCGCTTTTTCTCGGCTGGCAATCCCATGCGCCACCACAGTTTCGACAGTCTGATCGAGGAGTCGGTGAGCTGGATTGAAAGAGGCCGCGGCGCTTTGCGCGACATAGGCGATGCGGGAGCCTCTGAGGCGGCGGCGCCCTGTCTCGCTGAGTGCCAGAAGATCGATCCCGTCGAACAGGATCGAGCCCTTTGTGATTCGGCAGCCCGGCTTGGCGTAACCCATCGCCGCAAGGCCAATGGTGGATTTGCCCGCGCCAGACTCGCCGATCAGGCCAAGAACCTCCCCCCGCTTCAGCGCCAGATCGACCCCGCGGACAATGGGATGCCACCGCTCGTCCGAGAAGCCTTCCACATGCAAATTGCGGATCTGAAGCAGATCCTTGCCTTTTTCGCGCAAGCCGGGGGCGCTATTTTTCATCCCGCAACCCACTTGTTGCGTGGAGGAACCAGTCGACGACGAAATTCACGGAGACCGTGAGGAGGGCAATCGCGCCGGCCGGCAGAAGCGGCGTGACATCGCCGTAGGTGATCAGGGTCGCATTCTCGCGCACCATCGACCCCCAATCAGCGGTCGGCGGCTGAATACCAACGCCCAGGAAGGACAGTGCTGCGATCGTGAGGAATACAAAGCAAAATCGCAAGCCGAACTCCGCGACCAGCGGCGGCATGACATTGGGAAGGATTTCCTTGGCGATGATCCATTTCGGGCCTTCGCCGCGCAATCGCGCCACCTCGACATATTCCATCACGGCCACGTTAAGCCCGACGGCACGTGCTAGCCGAAACACGCGCGTGGAATCGAGCAGCGCGATGATGATGATCAGGCTGGTGATCGACGAGCCGAAGATCGAGAGCAGCACCAGGGCGAAGATCAGACTTGGGATCGACATCAACACATCCACGGCACGCGACAGTATCTGGTCGAGCCATCCCCTGTACAATGCGGCAAGAAGGCCGAGCGAGACGCCAACCGCGAAGGACAGCAATGTGGTGGCGACCGCGATACCGATGGTGTTGCGCGCTCCGTAGATCAAGCGTGTGAGCATATCGCGGCCGAGCTGGTCGGTTCCCAGTTTGAACTGCTGGCTCCACGGTGCGAAGGCTTCGCTGAAGACCTGCGTTTCGCCGTATGGGGCTATCCAGTGCGCGAACAACGCAACGATGACATAGCCGAGGATCACGAGGATGCCGAACCATGCACTGAAGGGTGCCTTCTTCAGCGCCGTCTTCGCCCGGGTGGTGCGCGAGCGCCTCAGCCTGTGAACCTGAGCGATTGGTTCGTAGCTGGTCATCGTGGATGCAAGAGCCTTGGATTAGTGGCGATGGAAATGATGTCGGCGGTCAGATTGAGCAGGATGTAGGTCGCCGCGAAAATCAGGGCGCAGGCCTGGACAACCGGAACATCCCTGGATTTGACCGCATCAACCATCAGCTGACCAATGCCGGGATAGACGAACACCACTTCGACCACGACCACTCCGACGACGAGATAAGCCAGATTGAACGCCACCACAGTGACGATCGGAGCCCATGCGTTGGGCAACGCATGCCTGAGTACGATTGTCATGGGCGACATTCCCTTGAGACGCGCCATGTCGATATAGGGGCTTGCCAGCATGTTGATGATCGCCGCTCGTGTCATGCGCATCATATGGGCGACGATGACGAGCGTAAGCGTGATCGCCGGCAAGGCTACTCTCCAAACATGCTCCCAGAACGGCGTCTGGTCGTTCACATTCGACAATGTCGGGAACTTGGGAACTGCATTGAGTATCCAGTTCAAAGAGACCGCAAGCCAGTGTGGCAGTGATTGTGCGAACTCGGATCCGATGAACGTGTCGCGCGAGATGACGAGGTAGGCAAGCATATAGGCGACGAAAAACTCCGGGAACGAAATCGTTGTCAGCGTCACTGCGTTCACCAGCCGGTCGAACCAGCCATTGCGGTAGAGCGCAGCGAGGATGCCCAGTCCCAGGGCCAGCGGAACTGCAATCAGCGCGGTCATCGATGCAAGGAACATCGTATTGTAGAGGCGTGGCGCGATGATCTCGGCCACGGTGCGCCGGTACCCGGTGCGGCTCGCGAATGAAGAGCCGAAATCACCGTGGAGCATTTGCCCGACCCAGACGAAGTAGCGCTCGACAGGCGGACGGTCGATGCCGATTTCTCGCTGGAAGGCGGCGACCGTTTCGGGTGTCGCGGATTGCCCGAGCATCGCCTTGGCGAAATCGCCCGGCAGCATTGCAATCGCAGAGAAGATAATGATGGACACGATGAACAGCGTGACCAGGCCGAGGCCAAGGCGTTGCAGGACCGTTCTTGCGACGGGGTTCATGTGCACGCGTTTCCCGTTGCCGTCGCTGCCCTGCCACACCCGGCAGGGCCCGCGGCTGCAAGCCGGAGCCCAGTAGCCGTCGCGGGTCCGGCCCGCACTCTCACGCAGTGGCGATCCACCAGCGTTCGGCCATCTTCAATCCATCATTCTCCCAGTTCGGCGCCACTTCGCCATGTGCGAGCTTGTTGGATTTGGCGCTGACGAAATTGTTGAAGACCAGCACGATGCTGCCGCCATCATCATGGGTCAGTTGCTGCATCTCGGCATACATTGCCGCCCGCTTGGCCTCGTCCGTTTCGGCGCGCGCCTGGACGAGCAATTCGTTGAAGCGGGGATTCTTCCAGAACGACTCGTTCCAGCTGGAGTCTGCGGCAAAGGCTTGCGTGAACATCCAGTCGGCTGTCGCGCGACCGCTCCAATACGAAGCGCACCAAGGTTTCTTGAGCCAGACGTTGTCCCAGTAGGCGTCCTCGGCCTCACGCACGACGTTTACGTCGATGCCGCACTGGGCTGCCGTCTCGCGGATGAGCGCAGCCGCATCGACCGCCCCTGCAAAAGCGGCATCGGCGACCGAAAGGTCCACCTTCAGTTTTTCCATTCCTGCCTTTTTCAGGTAATGCTTGGCTTTTTCCGGATCGAAACTGTGCTGCGGCTGCGGATTTGTGGCGAATTTGATCGCCGGCGCGATCGGGTTGTCATTGGCCACGGTGGCGTGACCGAGAAAGATCTTGTCGACGATCTCCTGACGGTTGATCGCCCATTTCAAAGCCATTCGGACGTCCGGATTGTCGAACGGCGCCATCGTGACATTCATTGGTAAGGTATAGTGGCCATAGCCGGTGACCTCGACGATTTCCACCTTGGGGTTGCGTTTCAGCATGCCGAGGGTCTTGAGGTCGGCGCGGCCAATATAGTCCACCTCCCCTGTCGATAGCGCGGCCATGCGGGCTGCGAGATCGGTGATGGCGATGAACTCCACCTCATCGAGGTAGGGTTTGCCGTTCTTGAAATAGTTCGGATTGCGCTTGAGTTTGGCCGAAACGCCGGGCTGGAAATTCTCGAGCACGAAAGCGCCGGTGCGAACGCCCGATCCCCAATCCGCCTTGCCGTCCTTGGCCGGCATGATGACCAGATGGTAGTCACTCATGATGTAGGGAAAATCGGCATTGCCGCTCTTCAACGTGAAGACAACCGTCTCCGGGCCATCCGCCTTGATGCTTGCTACGGGCTCAAGCAGCGGCTTCGCCGCCGATTTGGTTTCGTCGCCCATATGATAGCGCAGCGAAGCCACGACGTCGTCCGCCGTGACATTCTTGCCATTGTGGAAGGTTGCGCCCTTGCGTAGCTTGAAGACCCAGGTTTTGGCCCCGTCCGACGATTCAAAGCTCTCGGCAAGGTCCGGTTGGACGTTGCCTTTCGCGTCGACCTCGGTGAGGCTGTTGGACATCGAGCCCGAGAACGCAGTCTGTGTGAACGTATCCAAGTAGCCGGCCGGATCGATCGAATCTGTCGTTGCGCCATGTGCCATGCCGAGCTTGGCGAAGCCGCCCTGCAGCGGTTCGGCCCGCGCCGTGCTGACGAAGAGCTTGTCCGCAGCGGTGAGCGACAGCCCAGCGGCCAGCCCAAGATGAATGAAGTCGCGACGGGAAATCTTGCCGCGACCAATCAGGCTTTGAGCGATACCAAGCTTGTATTCAGATTCTGACATTTGACTCTCCCATTGCGGATTTTCCGCGTTATTGTTCGTCACGCACCCTGTGTAGAAATCTGCTTGTTAGCTGCGATCACCCTTTCTTTTGACTGCTCAAATCAGCACCTCAATCAGGCCGTCACATAGATACTGCCCGCCTCGACAGTGACTGGAAATGTGCGCGCGCGAACGGACGGATCGACCAGGGCCGCGCCTGATTTGATGTCGAATTCCCAGCCATGCCAGGCGCAGCGCACGATCTCGTTTTCGCGGTGATAGATGAATTGCGCCTCTTCGACCGGTGCAGTTGTTCCGCATTGCGGCCCCTCGCAAAGCGGAGCTCCACGGTGCGGACAAACATTCAGCAGCGCGTGGAATGAATCTCCTATGCGAAAAACGCCGACCGAAAGGCTGCGGATCTTGGCGATGAAGGGAGATCCGGTTTCGATCTCGTCGACTCTGCAGATGTATGTCTTCTCGGGCATCGTGTGCTTCCTCAGGCGGCATTCGCCGCTTGCGCGCGGGGGATGCGCTTGTAGACCTCCAGCGCGTTCAGCCCCATGATCTTGCTCTTCCAGGCAGGAGGGATTTGCAGCGTGTTGGCATCGTCGTAGTCCCAATGCGGATAGTCGGAGGCAAACATCAGCGTGTTTTCACCGTCCATCGCCTCGAGAGTGGACCAGAGATGCTGAATATTTGCGGGCTGCTCCAGCGGCTGTGTGGAAAAGCGGATGTTGCGCCGGCAATATTCGGAAGGCAGCATCTTCAGCCATGGCGTCTCTTTTCGTAGGGCTTTGTAATCTGCGTCCAGGCGCCACAGCACCGACGGCACCCAGGCGACGCCGCATTCGATGACCACGAAGTAGAGGTCCGGCCATTTTTCGAAGACGCCATGCGCAATCATGCTTGCGACATGCGAAATTGCCGACATGTGCAGGATAGCATGGGTCTCCCAGAAGAATGTCGTCGGCGCAGGAGCGATCGCAGTCGAATTCACGCCGCCATGGCCGCCCAGATGTATGGCAAAGGGCAGCCCCACCTCGGCGCATGCTTCATAGATCGGATGGTAAAACGGATCGCCATAGGGCTTGACGGAGCCTTGCGAGGCAAGAACCTGAACCATGCGCGGATGATTGCCCAGGCGGCGTATCTCGGCGGCCGCGAGCTTCGGATCCTGTGGCGCGATGACGATCGAGCCCATGAAGCGGTCGTCCTTCGGCAGCCATTGGTCGATCTGGTAGTCATTATAGGCGCTGACGAGGGCGCTGGCATAATAGGGATTGGCGAGAGTGGAAGCCTCGATCGGCTCATCGCCAGTCAGGATCGCCACATCGACCTTGTACTTGTCGAGGTGCTTCTCCTTCATGATGAGATAGTTGTCGGCTTCCGTCTTCGGACGGACGTCCTTGCGGGAGAAGTCCTGCGGATGAAACCAGGGACGATGGCCATGCGGGAAGGCGCCAACGGGACCTGTCTTCTCGCCTTCAACGAACATGTCCTTCCATAGGCCGGAAAGGTAAGGCTCCAACACGGTCGCGCTTGACCAGTAATTGTGACAATCGCAGTCGACTATGAACACGTTGCTCAGCTCCGTAGCTTCAGCCTGGTCGATCTGCCGGCCGATTTCACCGAGTGCAGCTTCGGCCTTGAGTATTGTTTGATCAAGCTTATGATCCTGCGCAATATGATCGACTTTTTCGATCGGAGGTCGCGTGCAGCTAGATCACATCGAAACCTTTCTCGACATCATCGAGTCGCGAAACTTCAACCGCACCGCCGATCGGTTGGGACTGACCCAGTCGACGATCAGCACCCGCATCAAGAATCTGGAGAGTGCGATCGGGTCCGAGCTCTTCCAGCGCGGGCGCGCCGGTGCTGAGCCGACAGCCGCCGGACGGCGGTTCGAAGCCTACGCCAGATCCCTGCTGTCGACCTGGTCGCAAGCTCGACACGATGTGCGAGCATTCAACCGTTTCGAGGGCACCTTGCGCATCGCCGCACAGGTGGGCATGACCCGCTCGGTCCTGCCCGGATGGGTCGAGACATTGTGCCAGGCGCTTCCAAGATCCTCGATCCATGTCGAGTCGGATTATTCGAACCAGATGGTCAGCGACCTAAGCATGGGAAATCTGGATATCGCCGTCCTTTATGCGCCTCGCTACCTGCCTGAGATCGCCTACGAACATCTGATGGTGGAGGAATATGTGATGGTTTCGACGGCTGCCAGAACGCTGTCCGACGTCGACCCTGAAACCTACATTCGCCCGGGCTACACCGCCGTGCTGGAAAAGACGCACGCAGAACTGCTGGCTCAACTGGCGATCTGCCGGCTTTCGACAGGATCGGAAACTCTGGCGGAGATCATGCTGCGGCGAACGGGCGGCACCTGCTACATGCGCAGCGATGATGCGCGCAGGTTCACAGCTGAACTTCCATCGTTCCTCGTCGAGGGCGCGCCGACGCTGCACCAGCCAGTCCATACCGCGATACTTGCGCGCCGCAAACACGAACCCATTATTCGTAAAGGCATCCGAGCTCTCCAGGTGGCGGTCATGTCACTGGAAGTTTAATCGAAATTGCCGATCATAAAGGTAGGATTGCGCGGCTGTTAAGCGGGTTTTGAAATGGCATCTTGGCTCGACTTCAAACCCGAGTTGAATGATGAATGCACACGCCGCCTTTGGGCCCTCCGGCTTCGTCCCGACGAAGCGTCATCGGCAGTGGGCCCAGAGCACGCCGCAACTTGTGCTCTGCCGGCGCGTGATCGACGAAACGCACGATGTGAAAACATTCGTTCTCACACCCGTTTCAGATCGGATGTTCTGCTTCAGCGCTGGCCAGTATGTTCTGGTGCACCTTACGATCGACGGTGCCGCAGTGACGCGCTCCTACTCTGTTTCGTCACCGCCGACGCGACCGCTCGACCTGCAGATTACCGTGAAACGAACGCCGGGCGGGCTCGTTTCGAATTGGCTGCATGACAATTTGAAGCCCGGCGATGGGATCGAGATCGAAGGGCCGCTCGGCTCGTTCAATCTCGACGATCTGCCGCACGGAAAGTCCCTTTTCCTTTCGGGTGGCAGCGGGATAACTCCCGTCATGTCGATGCTGCGCGCATTTACCGACCGCGCAGCCGACCAGGATATCCACTTCATTCACAGTGCGAGAACGCCGGACGACATCATTTTTCGGCTCGAACTGGACGCACTTGCCGCTCGCTTTCCCAATCTTCAAGTGACTTGCATTTGCAGTCAGGAAGACCCAGCCTGGACCGGTCCAACCGGACGCATTAACAGTCAGATGCTCCTGAACCTGGTTCGCGATCTCCACAGCCGCACCGTTTTTGCCTGTGGGCCGGAATCCTACATGAAGGCGGCACGCGGCTGCCTGGCCGCAATCGGCCTCGCCCCTTCACAGTATCATGAGGAGAGCTTCGGAGGCGGCAACAATTCGCGTTCGGTACTGGCTTCAGAGATTTCGTCTTCGGTCCGCTTCGCCCGCTCCGGCATTGCGCATCACTGCGCGCCTGGAGAGACCTTGCTCGAAGCGGCGCGCCAATGTGGCGTCTACGTCCCGACCGCCTGCCAGCAGGGAGTTTGCGGTACGTGCCGGATCGCCAAGCTGTCCGGCGAAGTCGTCATGGATGACGTAGGCGGGCTGACCTTGGAGGACAAATCGGCAGGCTACGTCCTGGCGTGCTGCAGCCGCCCACAAGGCGACGTTTTGCTTGATCTCTGATTGTACCGCATCGCGGGACGACATCGGGTCAGCCTTTGCATTCCACGACCAAGCCATACTAATGCGACCGCAAGTGATTAGCGTTTCGGAACCTGTTTTTCCGCCTACCACTTTCATCAGCGAGATCGTTTTGTACATGATCGCCAAGGGATGGGTGCCCAATTGGCTGCCTTTGCAACCAAGACAAAGGCAAGTGGTGGTCAGCCCAGCCGGATCCTTCGCAGCTACTCGGATGGGGTGGCGAACCCGGTGACTTACAGCATCAAACGATGTCTGCCCGACTCGTAAAGTTGTCCGAGCCGAAAGGTGACGCCCCGCCAAACTAGGAAGCCGATCTGACAACAGAAGGCAAGAGCTCCTGGATCATCCCTTGCCCGCGCGGTCCAACTGCGGCCACCCGATGCTTCGCAATTGAATAGCCGCTTCCCTCAACTCGCAGGGGACTCCCGGCGTCGGATTGAGGCAGGCCTAAGTGTTGGCAGCGGCCTTAGTATAGAGGCAATGACTACGCTCTCAAGTTGGAGCGCCCAAACAGAGCCACGGAAAAGCCGTTCATCGGAACCCGGATCTCATGAGATCCGGAGCGTCCACTCTCCGCCACCGCAATCGAAATCCGTTGTTTGTGAATATCCAAACCAACAAATCAGGTATCTTCCATGAGGCTCGTCTCCTATGCATGAGGCCCTGTGCCGGCCAGCCGGCTTAACTACTTGCCTTTTTTGAGGGTTCGGCGCCTCGATGTTCCGGCCTAGGCGGGGCGTTCGGCTCCCAGGTCTTTTGCTGACTTGTCGTCGCGCAAACCTTTGAACGCACCCTGCCTAACATTGCCACCGCGTGTCCAGCCCGCCATTTCGATTTCTGCAACAAGTTCCGGTCTGGTCCAAAATACGGCCGGATCTTCTTTTGGGGCTCCATTGCCGGCGAAGGGCGACGTCTTAGCCTCGGCAGCCTTTAGACGTGGGAGAAGCTGCTTGACCTTCGCCTTACTGTAGCCCGTCCCTACCCGGCCAATGTAGGCGAAATGGTCACCGCGATTGACGCCAACCAACAACGACCGAAACTTGCCGTTGGTGGATGACCACCCCCCGATAATCACTTCATGGCCAGACCGACATTTTGATTTCGCCCAGCCATCGCTTCTGCCCGACACGTACACCGCATCGATCTTCTTCGAGATGATGCCCGCAACTCGCAGGGCCGCATGACCGCTATTTGCGAAGTGTTCCACATAACGGACGAGCTGACTGCCCTCCCCATGATGAACATTGCTTAGCATCTGTTTCAGGCGCTCCTTCCGGGCGCAGAGCGGCATTTGCCGCAACTCGCCAGCGTCATCGAACAATATGTCAAAGGCAAAGAAGACAAGGTCATTGGTTCTCCTCAGCGACAAAGCGGCCTGTAGGGCGGAAAAATCCGGCGCTCCGTTTTCGCCATGCGCCACGATCTCGCCATCGATGATGACATCGGGAAGGCTTGACGCCTCTTTTGCAATTGCCGCAAACTTGTAGGTCCAATCCAGGCCTTTGCGCGTCTTCAGCGTGACGGCGCCGGCTTGAACACGCAGCTGGATTCGATAGCCGTCGAGCTTAATCTCGTGGACCCACTCGCGCCCACCAGGGGGTCGGGACAGGGTCTCGCACATTTGAGGGGCGATGAACTCCGGCATTCTTGCCTCGGCAGTGCGCGAGGCAGCTTTCCGGTGGGGCTGGGACGGCTTTGCTTTTTTGGTAGCACGCTTGTCCCTGGGTGCGCCCGGGTTACTGTCCCACACGACGCCGCCACTGCCTGCTGCGAAGCCGCTCATCGCAAAAGGTTTTGTGCCTGCACGCTTTCCGGCGCCGATCGTCGCCACAGTTCGGCCGGAGGCCTCCGCCAAGACCGCTTCGCCATCACCGTCGCGAGCTTGTTGATCGCTATGCTTGATCAGTAGCCAGTTTGATCGTTTTGCTGCCATGGTGCGCCGAGCATGCGTCCTCGTGGCGGCAACGACGGCAAATGCGGTGAAGAAGAGAATGCCTGGATCGGCGCCGCCACCTGACACTGAGCCGGCAACTATGCTGGCGAGGGAAGCGTTTCTGACGCTCGTCACGACTGCATCGGTCTCCGGGTCCACCCATTTGCGTACCCGGCCCATTCCGCGGACGACGACACCGAGCATGATGGTCATCAGGAGCGATCCGAAGACGCCAAGCTGGGACAGAACTGCGATCGGCCAGCTCGATGCCCTCGAACTGCCGAAACCGACGCCAAGGCCACTGGTGTCCAGGAAGGATTGCAGGCTCTTGATGTTCCAGTAGGTGCGCTCCTCGCCGGAGGCAGAATCCGCCTTGTTGATAATGGTGGCGTTTATTAGCTTGACGAACGGTTCTAGGAGCTCGGCATTGTAGAGGCTGATGCCTATTATGGCCACCACGCCTGTGGCCATTAGCGCGGTTATCAGTATCTCCTCGCGCTGAACCTTCCCCCTGAGGACCGAAAGCAACGTCGAGAAGGCGACCGGAATGCACAGGAGAATCAGACCAGCGTAGGCGGTCGATGATGTCGACAGAATGGTCAGGAAGAGCAGGACGCCTGCCAGCCACTGGGCAAGGCGTGATTTAGTCTTTCTCCAGTACGTGTAGCAGAATGCCAAGCAGGCGAGGGAAACGCCAGCGAAGGAAGAGGCCTCCGAAAAAGGTCCCGTGATCCGAACGAATCCTGCCTCGACCGCCTCCGTTATAAGGGCGTAGTTCGCGGTTCTGATCGGGGAGAGCAAATCTCCCGCCCCAGCGTTCTTGCCAATGAAATCGACCAGCCCCATGCCTGTGTGCAGACCGCACCACAGAAAGAAGCCGCGGCGGACCTGATCGATCCTGTTGGAGTGCAGCAGCAGCGCACAAAGCGCGATGGCGGTGAGCCCGCCAAGAATGAAGTAGCCCGTCTGGGAAACGTTGCCCGAAACCGGCGCGAGAGAAGCTTCGACGACGGCGCCGCGGGTTTTCGACTGTACGAAGACGGCGGTCTGTCCTGCGAAGAATCTTGGAAACAGCCATGCTCCGATGATTGCGTACGCTATGAGGCTCGTGAGAACCCAAACAGGGCGGATGCTTCCGAATACGCTGCCAAGGTCGAACCAGATGCGACGCCTTGCAGTAACCGCCATGACGAGCAGGGCCGCAAACATGGTGTAGATCAGTGGAGATGATCCACCTAAAAAGGTCAGGGTCATGAGGGCCGTCGCGCCGAACGCCTGGGAAGCTATCAGGCCTATGATCAGCATTCCCCTGGAATAGTAGGCAACGACCAAAATAGCCGCGCACACCAGCAAGCCCGGTAAAGAGACCTGCATTGTTGATCGGCCCTCCCGCTTGGTTTGGCCCTGGTGTGCGCACGCAGGACGCTGTCCGACGGCTCATCTTTCGGCAGGTGGGTATTCCGGGCAAGAGAGCCAAAGGGCGTAGCCTAAGATCCCGCAACTGCAGGACGCGGCAGGCACTCCTCCTTACGGTGGATACTCGGAGGCTTAACCGCCCTTGCAACAGTTTACCTCATTCAAACAGACGAGGACAGTGGGCCAGCCTGCCCCTAGGGTAAGAGGTCGTTCTGTCGAAATTATCCGGGAGATAATGGAGATTACATGGAAGGTGATGGGAAATAGAAGCAACCTCGTGATACTCCATGCAAACATTATTGCAGTTCATAAGCTCTCATCCCATAGGGGGGACATTGTCAAAGAACGAGTGGGGGAACGACGATTTTCTCGGTATTACCGCAAAAATCTACAAACCCCATTCGGTGATATGCCGCCAGGATGACGACAACAGCGAGATATTCATCGTAAAATCGGGTTGGGCCATCCTTTACCAGGGATTACTGGACGGAGAACGGCAGATCATCGACACTCCTCTTAGGGGGGACATTGTCGGTTTCCGTGGTGCGGACGGACCCCGTCTAGCGTCACTGGCGGCCATAACCGAACTAGCCGTTTATGAAATTTCCAGTAAGGAACTGGTAGAGGCGATCTTGTCGGACGGCCGCCTCGGCAAGAAGATCGCCTACTCCCTGGCCCGCCTGAACGCCATCCTTGCCGAACATCTTATGAATACCGGGCGGCGGAACGCGATGAGGCGCACGGCCCATTTCCTGCTCGAGTTGGAGGAGAGGCTCTCCATGGTTGGGCTGTCGGCCCATGGAAGATATGATTGTCCCCTTACCCAAAATGAACTGGCCGACATTCTTGGAATGACCACCGTTCACGTCAACCGAACATTAAGGGAACTTCGCAAGGCCGATCTCGTCTCTTTCAAGTCAGGCCATGTAGAGGTGATCAACCGCAAGAAGCTGGTTGAAACAGCCGGATTCGATAAAGAGTATCTCAGGTAACGGGTATCTCTGTTCGAGCGGCAGCGCATCGGCCATCAGTAAATTTTCCGCTGGGAGACACGACGTTTGCGGACAACTGGTCGTGCGCCGCATACCTGGCAGGGAGCGTATGTCTCGACGGCGGCAGCCGCGACGGCAACACGGTCTGTCGCGAGGACCGGCGCGCTGCCGAAATATCTGCAAGTGCCCACATAGTACGGGTAGACCAAGCGTTCTCGAGCTAAAGCGTTGGGCCGCTTGGCCATCGCCAGCAGGCAGTCGAACGTCGATCGCTAGTGCCTGCGGCGGTCCATGCCTGCGTCTTCAGCCAGATTGCAGTCCAGCTCGGCATGGGATTGTCTGAAAATTATGAAAAGACAACCTATGTTAGAGACTGCTTAATAATAAACCTTACACTTCCCAAGCTGGTCTCGCTGAGGGCGGAGAACTGCAAAAGGGTTTAGTGGGGTAATCGAGCCTCGACCTTTCACAAGGCGTGGTATCAAACCTTCAATGCTAGGGAATGAGGATACTATATCGGCCGCCGCAAGGCGGCTTGTTCGGGAAAGAGTGGGTATTGATATGGATTCCACAGCAGAACTGCATAACTACACTTCGGCCAATCGGTCAGGAGTTCCTTCCGACGGAACGGAAAGCGTCCGCGGGCAAGCAGGCAGGGAATGTCTCCTCATCCTGGACGGAAGAGCCTTAGACCGCGAGTGTCTCGCATCGGCTCTCGTGGACCACGATCTCGGCATGCAGGTCGTCGCCATGGGTTCGATCGGCGAATGGCGCGTGAAGAAGGGTTCGGCCCTTCCCCTTGCAGCCATACTCTTCAACCTTGGCGGCCGGAAGGTCACCGATCATGGCATCGCAGACGAGATCAGTCATATTTCGTCCGAGTTCAAATCAGTTCCTGTGGTCATCCTGGCCGACACCGAAGAGCTTGCACAGATACTGACCGCTCTCGAATGCGGCGCACGCGGCTACATTCCGACCTCAGTCGGTATCGACGTCTGTGTCGAGGCTATCAACCTTGCGGCAGCGGGCGGCATCTTCGTGCCAGCGAGCAGTGTCCTTTCCATGCGGCACCTGATAGATTCGGGCAGTCGCGACACGCAGCCTTTGACAGGCATGTTCACGCTCAGGCAGGCCGAGGTTGCCCAGGCGCTTCGGCGCGGCAAGGCGAACAAGATCATCGCCTACGAACTGAATCTGCGCGAAAGCACCGTGAAGGTCCACATCCGAAATATCATGAAGAAGCTGAAGGCGACCAACCGCACGGAAGTCGCCTACAAGGTCAACGATCTCCTCGCGGAAGGAACTCTGGCTCAAGAGTGACCCAGGCATAATGCTGCCTGCCTTGGGTCCCGGAAGTCGAAGGGCCTCCGTCATGGGTCTTCGGCACGATCGTCAGTTTGCCCAGTTGAGCGTAAGTCGGGTTAATTGCTGCCGCGGAATCGGCCGCTCAATCTGCAGTCTAAGCAGGCTCGGGATAGGTGTGTCTGCCAACCCATCGTATGGCCTCCTCGATCGTGTCGAAATTCTTGTGCTGCCCGCTCAGCAGCCCGAACCCCGTCTCGAGAAACCATTTGCCTTTCGTGGAGTAGACTTCCTCGTCGATCTGGGTAAGGACCGCCACCAGTTGGTCGCGTTTCCACACCAGAACTCCGGCTTCTCCGCCCTCGACCGTTCCGATCCGACTTCGCTGAACGACAATCCAGAAGCTATTTTTGCTTTGCCCATTTTGATGTGAACCCCTCAAATTCAAAATGGTAGTAAAAATTCGTTATATTTAATGTATGTATTCTTTTTCTTATCAACTCAGGCGGTGAATACAAGCTGTTTCACTCGATCAATTCGTTGATCCACCCTTATTCACAGGAGAATATGGGCCAACTGCTAAAGAATTTTGATCTTCCGGAGCGTGAAGGCCTCGGCGAAATGCTCTGGTGCTCGGCATTCCATTCCGCGCAACCTCGCAAGCCCGGCGAATGTCTCGCGGTCGAACCAGTCCTTGGAGCGCTGCGTCCCGAAATGTTCGTAGAGGAGCTCGATCTTGCGCTTCAGCACGTCGGCCGTGAGCGGCACGTAGGCATTGGGCTGGCAAAGGTCGCCATCCCATTTCGGGATCTCGTACTCGAGCACTAGATGATCGCGGAAGACGTTCCAGGTCAGTTGGTTAACCTCCCGGTGGTCCTGATGGGCGTCGAACCTAGCGTGGGTTAACACCACGTCGGGATCAACCCGTGATCTTACATCCGTCAGCCACTGCTTGATCGATCGGCTATGGGCAGGGAAGTAGCTGTCTTCGAAATCCGCAACGTCGACCGTGGACGAGCTCGATCCTTCGAGGAATGCTTCGGCCGAAGCCCTGGCTTCCGCGACCCGTCGACCGCCTGCGCTCAGCACGCACCAGCGGACGTCTAGTTTGACGCCCGACGCGATCAGGCCGAGTATCGTGCCTCCCGCACCGATTTCGATGTCGTCGGAATGGGCACCAAGGCAGAGGATCGAGAGTTCCTCCCCGCGACGTGCGAGGCCAAGCCCCCTCATGATACGGCCAGCAGCACATTGCGCCTGTTTTTCTCGGCGGTGACCTTCATATTCCAGGGCATGTCGCCCTTTTCGACCATGTCTTCAAGTGATTGCCAATCGCGCAGCGTGTCCATCGAACGCCAGAACCCTTCGTGCTTGTACGCCATCAGCTTGTTGTCAGCGATGAGTCGTCCGAAGGGTTCGAGAACAAGTTCCTCGCCGTCGCGTATGTAGTCGAAGATTTCGGGGCGGAATACGAAGTAGCCGCCATTGATCCAGATCTCCGACGTTTCCGTCGTGCGGAACTCGCGCACGCGGCCGTCTTCCGCGATGTCGGCCAAGTGGTATGTCAGCGGCGCGTGCACGGCAAGGAAGCAGCCGATCTTGCCGCTGGCCTCGAACTTCGCGATCATATCGTCGAGGTCGACATCGGTCAGGCCGTCGGAGTAGTTGGCCAGGAACATCCTCTCGTTCCTGACGTGATCCCGCGCGGCCCAGAGGCGCTCTCCGATGTTGCGCCAGATGCCCGTGTCGAGCAGGGTAATGCTCCAGTCCTTGACGATGTCGCCAAGCAGCTTCACGTCCTGGCCACCATGCGTGACCACGCAATCGGAAAAGGTCTGTGGCCGGGTGTTCAGAAAGAAATCCTTAATGACGGTTGCCTTGTAGCCCAGGCACAAGACGAATTCGTCATGTCCGTAATCGCTGTACCACTGCATGACGTGGCGCAGGATCGGCTGCTGGCCGAGCGGAATCATCGGCTTCGGTATGCTTTCGGAATAGTCCCGGATCCGGGTCCCGCGGCCTCCGCAGAAAAGGATGACTTTCATCTTGGTAACTCCGATGAATCGATCACTGTCACGAAAGGGATTGGCACCACGAATTTCGCGCCCCAAGCGGCGACATGGTGCATCTGCTGGACGATCTCGTCCTTCAGGTTCCACGGAAGGATTAGGATGTAATCTGGCTTGGCCTGATCGATCGCGTCGATGGGCTTGATTGGGATGTGCATGCCCGGCGTGAAGCGGCCGTGCTTATATGGATTGCGGTCCACCGTGAAATCGAGGAAGTCGGTGCCGATAGCGCAGTAGTTGAGCAGCGTGTTGCCCTTGCCAGGCGCGCCGTACCCGCAGATCCTCTTGCCTTCGTTTTTAGCCGAAATCAGGAACGCTAGGAGATCTCGCTTCGCGCGCTGCGCCTTGTAGCCGAAGGAGGTGTAGGTCGTCATTACAGTCAGCCCGTGCCTCTTTTCACGGTCGAGGAGTTCGCCGACATTGTGATCCACGGCCCAGCTGCTGCCCTCGTTGGCGAGATAAACACGCAGCGAGCCGCCATGGGTGGGCAGTTCCTCGACATCAATGAGCCGCAACCGGTGGCGGGCCGCCATCAGATCGATCGTCAGCAGCGAGAAATATGAAAAATGCTCGTGGTAGATGGTATCGAACTGGTTCTCGGCCATCAGCCGCTCGATGTGCGGGAACTCGAGAGTGATTACGCCCTCTGGTTTGAGAAGGATTTTCATTCCCGCGACGAAGTCGTTGAGGTTCGGCACCTGCGCCAGGACGTTGTTGCCAATGATGAGATCGGCGTGAAGCCCTTCGGTCGCCATTTCATTTGCCAGCCGCGCTCCAAAAAAGTCGACTCGGGTAGGCACGCCCTTCTCGACCGCAGCGCGCGCAACGTTGGCCGCCGGCTCGACGCCAAGCACGGGAACGCCGAGCGGCAGGAAGTGCTGCAGCAGGTAACCGTCGTTGCTTGCCAGTTCCACCGCAAAGCTGTGAGTTCCAAGCCCAAGCCGCTTCGTGATCGCCTCGCAATAGGCTTTCGAGTGGGCTACCCAACTTGTCGAGAAGGAAGAGAAGTAGGCATATTCGCTGAAGATGGTCTCGGGGCTCATGTACTCCTTGAGTTGCACCAGGTAGCAGCTGTCGCAGACCAGTACTTTGAGCGGGTAATAGAGTTCCATCTGGTCGAGCTGGTCGGCCCGCAGGAAGCCCTCGCAAGGAGGCGACATGCCTAGATCAACTAGCGTGTGGCACAGGCGCGATCCGCAAAGTCTGCAGCTGGCAGTCCGGCGTGCCCCGTTATGCTCGCGAACGATTTCGACAGCCTGAATGTTCATTCCGTGCTCCTGTCCCGCTGGTTTGAAAAGACGGAGACCCATTGGCCTGACCAAGAACCTTTGCCGCCGCGCTCCGCAGGAGGTGCTTCTTTTATGGCAGCGGCAGCTTAGGACGGTGCGCGCGCGGGTTCGATTTGCCAATCCGTTGGGTTGCCTTAATCCTAATAGGCAAACCGTAGGGGCAGTGAAGCCGCCAAGACCCTCGATCGGGTAAGCGACCGGCCCGGCATACCGCCATTGGAGAAGCCACCTAAGACTTAGGTAGCTCTTCCAGCCCGAGCGGGCGATGCCAACAATTGGACTGCCGGTCCTTACCCGGCAACTGGGGCTAAAGTTGACATGCAGTTTACCGAAACGGAGCTGAAGGGTGTCTGGCTGATCGAACCGACGCCGGTGATTGACGACCGCGGTTCCTTCACCCGCCTGTTCTGCGAAAAAGAAATGGCTGATTGCGGGCTGGTGACGCGCTTTGTCCAGCACAGCCGCGCTCATTCGGTCGAAAAGGGAACCCTCCGGGGGCTGCATTATCAAGAGGATCCGTATGCCGAGGTAAAGCTTGTCTCCTGTGTCCGCGGCGCGATTTTTGATGTCGTCGTGGACTTGCGCCTGAACTCGCCGACGCGCTACAGCTGGCTGAGTTTCGAGTTGACGCCCGAAAACATGAAACAGGTCTACATCCCTGCCGGGTTCGCCCACGGGCTCCAGACCCTGACGAACGATGCCGAGGTCTCGTATCTCATATCGCAGTTCTATACACCCCACGCATCGAAAGGCGTCCGCTACAGCGACCCCGCCATTTCGATAAACTGGCCTTTGATGCCGACCTCCATGTCGGAGAAAGACAGGACGTGGCCGCTGGTCAAGAAGCCGGTCCCCTAATGAACCGAAAGACTGGAAGCGAAAGGTTCAACAGCGCTCATGGAGGCCCCTCGGCCAGGAGACCGTGATCTGACAGTAATCTCGCGGCGCCGGCCAATTCCCTGAATGGCAGACCCGAGCACTCCGCCATGGAAAGAAGCGAATGCTGTCCGTCGGCGAGATTGAGCACCCAAAGCAGGGACATCGAGGTTGCTCCCGAAGACTTCTGCCCTCCCAGGGCTGCGTAGAGGCCGCGTCTGCCGAGCTGTGGTTCGCCCTTGGGAAAAAGGTTCGAAGGCGTCCAGTCCCCTTCGACGATGTCGATCACATCCGTCAGAATCCGGAAGGAGTCTTCCAGGTGCTCCGGGCCGATGAAGTCGAGATTGTCCGCCGACGTGTGGTATTCGGGGAAGGTGCCGTGGACGCTTCGCTGAAACATGCCGACTGGAAGATTGAAGCCCGGCGAACAATATTGCCTCTCATCATAGCCGTAAGGGGAGAAATCCATCAACTTTGCCCCTGCTTCCTGCCCGAGCACATGGGCCATGGCACGGTCGATGAAGGCGTCGCCCTGACGACTGCGCTTATATGCCGGGCTAGCGGCATCGCCAACGCATGACAGCACCAGACCGTGGTCGATCAGATGTGTCCGGTCCTCGTTGAGCGACAGCCATGCGATCGAGCCGATCGTGCCCGGAGCGAACAGGAAGCGGTAGCTGTATCTTGTTTTCCTTGCCTTCAGGCTTCTAGCAAGGGTTGCCAGCAGGGCCAGGCCTGAACAGTTGTCGTTGGCCAGTGACGGGTGGCAGATGTGTGCCGAAAGAAAGAATTCCCGCTCCGTCTGCCCGCAGTGCAGGTATTCGCCGTAAGTGAGACTGCCGTCCTTGAGTTCAGCATCGATCTCCACCCGATAGAGGCCGTCGGGCATCTTGGCGACACATTCGTAGGCCACGCAGAAGCCCCATGCCGGGGCGTAATAGCAGGTGCGGTATGGGATCACCTCTGGCTGTTCAGGCAGCGTATGGATGTGCGGCCGCAGTTCGTCGAGCGGCAGGACTCCCTTGAAGGGTACGCTGTAGTTGACGACGTGCAAGTTGGAGTCGGCGAAATCCACGACCGTTTTCCCGTCCGGGCCTGTGATGCTCGCCGAGCGGATGTTCCACTCCCTCGGAACAGTCCAGTCGAGCACCTGCGTCCCGGTGGGCACTTCGTGCCTTTCCAAATCAACGTGTCCCGATAGGATATCCAGCGTTTGTCGCACCCCATCTCCGGTGATGCTCCTGCAGATCGGAAAGAGACGTTCGACCAAGGCATAGATTTCCTGGCCGACGCCGATAGAAGACGGCCGCGGCCCGAGTCCGTAGGGGTTCAGGTGTTCCATTCCCATTACTCGGCTGCGACATCCAGCGTTGTCGAACGTTCAGCGACCCGCATGCGCCCGACTAAAAGTCCGTTGGCCAAAAGATACCGGATATGGCCGATGCGCTGGAAGCGGGGCCCCTCGAATTCCTCGAGAGTAACATTCGACTTGCGGTAAGCTTGGTAAAGCTGCTCGGCACCCTTACGCGCATCCCATTGCGGCTTGAAGGCAGGCAGGGTACGCGCGATTTTGTCGAAGCTGACGCGATAGGATCGTTTGTCGGGTCCAGCATCGGACGCGAATTCGAGTCGGCAGCCCGGCACGACCTCGGCGACGATCTTGGCTATATCGCGGATCCTGTAATTGTGATCCGTCCGACCCACATTGAAGGCTTCGTTGTGAATGATCTCGCGCGGTGCTTCCAGTCCGGCAATAAACGCCCTGGAAAAGTCCTCGATGTGGACGATCGGCCGCCACGGTGTCCCGTCGGATTTCAGGAGGATCACCCCTCTGGTAACGGCCCAGGCGACAAGATTGTTCAGCACAATGTCGAAGCGGAGCCGGGGCGACAGCCCGTAGGCCGTGGCGGGCCGGAAATAGGTCGGAGAGAAGCTGCTGTCGGCCAGTTCGGAAATATCCCGTTCGGAAAGCACCTTGGACCAGCCGTAGGGCGTAACCGGCTTGAGCTCGCCCGTTTCGTCGACCATTCCGTCGCCCGCCTGTCCGTAATTGCTGCACGATGACGCGAAGAGGAAGCGCGACACGCCCGCCTCCTTGGCCGCCTTCGCGAAGCGGACGCTACCCTTGTGATTGATCTCGTAGGTGATGTCTGGATCGAAGTCGGACAGCGGGTCGTTGGAAAGAGCCGCCAGGTGAATGACGGCGTCGAATCCTTCGAGGTCGCGCGCTTGCACGTCCCTGACGTCCTTTTGGATGGACGGGACGGAAGCCTGCTCTCCTCCCCAAGCAAAGGTGCAGCGCCGGTACAGGTCGCTATCGTAGCCTGTTACCGAATGCCCAGCACGGAGCAGCATCGTCACCATCACCGAGCCGATATAGCCTTGATGACCGGTTACTATGACTTTCATCGCACACCTCTTCTCGGGCGGATATGATCACGCAGAGGCTACGTGGGCTGAGAGGAGTGGGGGAGAACGCCAATGGGCGATCAGGATGCCCCGTTGGACGAAGCCTTACCGTCGGCTACCTCTTTCGGGCGGTGAGCCCCTAGTCCTTTCGACGGCTTTTCCGTCAAAGAATGGTCGAGAGCAGGAATTCGTGCTGGACTTCGAGGCTCTCCCTGAATTTTTCGACGCTGTTACGGACCCTGCGCGCATGTTCTTTCCCGATGCGCCACAAGCCACTGCCTGATCAAGATTTCGACATCGAAGCTTTCGACGCGCTGGCAAAATTCTGACGGAACCGCTCTGACCGGGCAATTGGTCGTTCTTCAGCGTATAGCCCAGTGATATCACGGGCTTTCCCGCCATCAGGGCGGCCACAATACTGGAAGCGGATCGCCACCACGAGATCGGTCAGGGCGAGTTGGCCGAAGACGTCGCGAAGGGAATGGACGGGTGGGCACGAAAGCCCTTGGGTATCAGTTTCGCCCAGGGCCGCCAGGACCGCCTCGACCGCGGGAGTATCACCTTCGTCGCCTGTGCGAGGGCGGACATTGTAGCCGCTGGCCAGGAGGTAGGTGACGAATATCGCTACTTTGGCAAATAAGATTCAGAGATGCCCAGCCCGCGCTCCTCGAAACCGCACCAGCCGCGGTAGTTCATTACGCCGACACCGACCGTGAGCGGGTGTGAAGGGTCGGCATTGGCAGATTGCGGAACGGGCAGCGTGAAAGCGAGATCGGGATCCATCGACTCCCGGCTGGTGTCGACGCCGACGCTTGCCATGAATTCCCTCGAGGCAGTGTCCCTGTAGCTCCGGTAGTCCGGCATGCGGGCCGCGCTTGTTATCAGCCATCGGCTGACGCGATGTCCCACCGGCCCGGCACCTACACTGACAAAAGCAATGCGCGTTCCGCGAGATGCGCTGCAAGGCACCATTTGAAGACGTCGAAGGGCATGCCCAACGGGCGGTCGCCGAAATAGTCAAGGATTCCCGTTCCAGGCACGACTATGACTTTCGCCTTGCGGATGTGCCGGACTGCACGGAGGAGATCCATCACCTTGCGGGGGATTTTCAGGAAAATGCAGTCGAGAAGGCCGGCGATCCCCTCTCCTCTCGCGATCCGCGCGTTGGGTCGCTTCTCCTTGAGGAACAGAGCATGGATTCGGGCGAGCCGTCATTGCCAAGGTTGCCGCAGCCGAACAGGCCCAAGATGGCGATGCCCGGTTCCCTGCCGCCGGCGGTTGCCGCTGCCTCGCCTTGCGGTCGTGGCAAGGCCGCGACCTCCCGTGGCTCACGTATGGCGCTCATTGGCTCTGCTCACTCAGGGTTCGGCACCGTGGAGGTTTCGCGGATGGCGGCGTGCCTGGATTTGAACTCCGCCGAAGTGATGATTCCGAAGGCCACGGCCTCACGCGTCATGGAACCCGCACGCAACTGGCGGGTGTAGCTTTCCAGTCCGTAACCGTCCGCGGGATGGTTCAGAAGCAGCAAATACAAAAAACCGACATAGTCGCGGTCCGTTAGGCCGATCGTGGCATATCTGGTTTCGTATTCGTCCGAGCGCATCATTTCCATGATCATGTCGGCGAGTTTGGTGTCTCCGCTTTCAAGTGCCGCCGACCATTGATTCACGCTGGCCGTGTCGCCCTTGTGGCCAAGGATGAGGCAGTAGACGAAACTTGCCTGCCGCACCTGCGTGGACTGGTCTGCAGCCATGGTCTCGGTGTCGCAGTCCCGATGCGGCTTGGTCAGCGGCAAAGGACCGCGGGTGAAGTCCCGTACCGTCTTGTAGGCAGGCTTCGGTTCACCGGTCACCCATTTGCCATCGGAGGGACCCACGAGCCTCACCAACCCCATATTGGCTTCGAAGCTCGGGGCCCAGTAGGTCTCATCGAGCAGTTCGTAGATGTGTGCGGCCTCGACCTTGTACTTCTCCTTGAGTTCGCGAAGCCGCGTCATTGCCTGCTTGATACCGTCGGCCTGCTGCCGCTCGCTGCGCTGACTTCCGGAAGGATTGTTGAATTCGGTGACCCAGATCGGCTTGCCATAACCAGAAATTTCGCGGAAAGCCCATTCTGGATCTTCGCCGTACATGTGCCAGACCGAGATATCCCAGGCGATCCCGTCGTGCTTCATCCGCGCGAACGCGCCGGTGTGGCCCCATCCGGCGGTGCCCAACGCCTTCCTGATCCCCGGGTCGACCTCTGTCATGCCGTCGGACAGGCCTTTGAGGACGGCGCTCACCTTCACCCAGCGCGGGCCGAAGTAGTCGAGCGTTCCCGTTCCTCCTGCCGGCCCCCATCCACATGGATATTGCGAGCCGTCGTCGCGTTTCTCACAGGGCTTGATGATGGCATAGTTCTCCATCTCGTTACCGAGTTCCCAAACCCGAATGTCGTTCTTGAACCTGGTGCCGAGGGTGACCGCCAGTCTCCGGGCATTCCCGTAGAGCTCGTCCGGGTTGTCCTTGTCCAGGTCGACTCCGGGCGTGATGAGGGGCAGGATCTCGATCCCTCTCGTCTTTCCCGCTTCGACAAGGTGGGCAAGGCTATCTACCTGGTCCTCTGCCGTGACGTTGACCCGGTACGATTTGAGGCCGAGATCCTTGATGAAATCGAGTTGCCTTTCGACCGGGATGCCCGGATAGGAAACTATTGGATGGCCATTGATGCCCCAGAGGAAATCGGCGGATGCAGGCGCAGCTGTTGCGAGCAGGCAGGCCGCAGCGATTGCAAGACGAAACGACACGGCACACGGGCCTCCCTACCCCACTTCGAAATTCGGGATAGTGGGGATTGCGTACGCTGGGCGCAATTTGCTCATACGGTTGAGTGGAAGCTCTCGTTACCGCTTTAGACGGTGTTCATTCTCTAGCCTATTTGGACGGCATGACCTTTAGACGGTGTTCATTCCCTAGCCTATTGGACGGCATGACCTTCACCCGGTTTGTCAGACTATCCGAGCGGGACGCAGAGGAAGTGAAAGATTCTGCGATTTCTGTCTGCCGGATCTCTTTAAAAGCGCGTTGCGCCTGGCAAGATTCACGCGGGGTACTTCAAGTCTCTGTTTTTGTGCAATGCTTGCGGTTGGCACTCTGGTCCGCTGCACTAATACTTGGTCCATACGAGGCGGCACGACCTCTCTTATCAGCCCGTTCAAATACCTCGGAGAATACCACTCGGATCCGAGAGAGAACATCCTTTCTCCTGAAAAGATGAGCAACGGGAGGGAGGACTGCCAAATGCGGCGACAGGCTGAAGGCGAACTTGAACAGACCAAAGGCCTCACGATACCTACCCCGGATCAGATGTGATACGGCCGACCAGTAGGCATCACAGGCCAAACTCACTCGCGCGAGCATAAGCAACTTGCCTGATTGGTTTTTGACCATGCTGTAGGACGATAAGAAGGTCTCGATGGCCATATACACGGAATCCAGTCTAAGCTTGAAGTCCTGCCAGTAAGCGCTCGAAATATTGCTCCTGTGCTCCCTTCGGATTCCCTGAATAGTATTTGTCTCAGCAACATCCCCGATACTGGCCAGCCGCATCAGCATCTCAAGGTCATTGGTGAACGGCAATTCCCTGATGTAATAGCCTGCACGTTTCTGCGCGACCGTTCGTACCAATATGAACCCGACCGGCCGTTGCAAGGGGCGGCGGCAGACATCCTCTATATATTCTGATCCAGAAATAATTGTCCAAGCCGGCGGCTCTGCAGCGGTCAACTCGGTCGGCAGAGCACCCTCGACATTAAGGATTTGTGCCCCCCCTTGCGCGACGGTTAGTGTAGGATGTTTCTCCATTATAGAGATGGCACGTGACAGACTGTCGGGCACAAGAATATCGTCGGAACAAAGTATCATAAAGTAATCCGCTCTCGCCTGGTCGATGCCTTCGTTCATGGAGGCCATAAGCCCGACATTGACCGGATGGGCGATAACTTGGATCCGCGGATCGGCGGCCGCTAAAGCACGGGCTACCTCGAGGCTGTTATCAGTCGACGCGTTGTCTATGACGAGCACGCGCAAATTCTCTACATCCTGCGACAGCACACTTTTGATACAGCCGGGCAGGAAGCGCCCGAACTGATAGTTCGGAATGACTACGTCGACGCTGGGCATGAGCACACTCCAGATTATTGCACAGCGTCGGGAAACCGCTCCGCACTAGCGATCCGACATCTTCGCACCGAGCCGCTTTCGGTGGTCAGGAAACTTCTGCGTGGGCCCACGTTTGCATCGTAACAATAGGATAGCTACTGGTCCACTCAATCAAAAGTGGAGGGTAGCTACCGCTAATTCGGGGCCGGCTGTCAGAGTCTAGAGATGGTATGGTTTTGACACTAGGCAAATGACATTGTTCCGGAGCGCGCTGTGAACGGGGGTGCTGCATGTCACTGAGGGTCGGAGACTGGGTCGAGGTGCGGTCTAAGGAAGAAATCCTTCGTACACTCGACAAAAATGGTCGGCTTGAGAAGCTCCCTTTTATGCCACAAATGTTTCGATATTGTGGCCTCCGCTTTCGTGTTTACAAGCGCGCGCACAAGACGTGTGACACGATCAACTTTGCTGGCGGACGTAAGTTATCCGGCGTCATCCATCTTGAAAAACTGAGGTGCGACGGCAACGCGTTTGGAGGCTGTCAGGCGGCGTGCCTGGTTTTCTGGAAGGAGGCATGGCTTAAGCCTGTGGACTCGCCGTCCTCGAATGGGGCTGTCTCGCTTCCGACTAAGATGGCGGACGGAACGGGTTGCACAGAAAGCGATGTGCTGGCTGGTGCGCGCGCCAAGAATCAGCCTTTGTCGGGTGGTCCGAGATACTCATGCCAAGCCACAGAACTTCTGGAGGCGACTACCCCTCTTCCTTGGTGGGATGTTCGGCAATATGCGGAAGACTATGCATCGGGAAATGCCGGCGCATGGCGCCTCTTCGCCGGGTTCGTCTATGCAACGATATTCAGTTGCTATCATTACACGCGCCGTTTAGGCCTCACCAGGTTGTCCTTGGGTGTCAGCTGGGTTTATGACAAGGTGCAGCACCTCTATGGTGGCGTTCCTTTCCCGCGATATCGGGGATCAATCCCTACCGGCCAGCCGGTTCCGACTGTCAAGCTTGATCTCCAACCCGGCGAGTTGATCAGGGTTAGATCCTATGAAGAAATCCTCGCGACCTTGGATGCCGACAACAAGAGCCAGGGTCTTACTTTCGATGCGGAGATGGTTCCCTATTGCGGTCATATCTTCAAAGTCAGATCACGCGTGACAACGTTCGTTAATGAAAAGACCGGACTTCTTACCAATCTCAGAGGGCCGGCCGTTATCTTGGAGAAAGTCTGGTGCAACTCGCGGTATAGCGATTGCCGGATGCAGTGCCCAAGAGCCATCTATCCTTGGTGGCGAGAGATATGGCTCGAGAGGGCCTCTGGCGACATGACTGATCAGAGAAGGCACGCGCAGACCGCTCAAACGGAGCCAAGCGCACATGCAGCCAGTGATACATGACCGACAAGACCCCGACCGCGAAAGGCGAGCGCCGTAACCTTAAGAGCGAAGCCATTCAAAGTGGCGTTGCCAGGATGGTGAGCCAGGGCGCGAACCTGATGCTCAGGGTGGGCTACATTGCCACATTGGCACGCCTGCTCAGCCCTAACGATTTTGGTCTGGTCGCGATGGTGGTGGCACTCACAGGCATTTTGGATGTCTTCACCACCGCCGGGCTTTCCTCCGCGACAATCCAAAGGCATGAGATTTCGTTCGAGCAGGTCTCGGCCCTGTTCTGGATCAATGTACTGGTAGGGATCCTCCTCACACTGGTCTGCGCCGCAAGTGCCTACCTCATCTCCACCTTCTACCATGAGCCGCGCCTGCTCTGGATCACCATCGCGATCGCTCCAGGTTTCCTGCTTAACGCGGCCGGTGTGCAGCATGCCGCTCTGCTGGAGCGCAATCTGCGTTATGTCACCCTGAGCGGAATCGATACAGGCGCCCTGTGCCTGGGCATCATGGCCGGTGTGCTGCTGGCGTTCCGTGGCGATGGGTACTGGGCACTGATCGCCCCGACCCTTATCTCACCGGCGGTCAGCAGCCTGGGCTACTGGATCGCCACTGGGTGGATTCCTGGACTCCCTCGGCGCGGCGCCAATATCGGCTCGCTCTTGCATTTCGGTGGAATTGTCACGCTGAACGGCCTTGTCGTCTATATTGGCTACAATGCCGAGAAAGTCCTTCTCGGGCGGTTCTGGGGCGCCGGATCACTTGGATTATATGCCCGGGCCTTCCAGTTGATCGGCATTCCCACGGCGACCATCAACAGCGCCGTCGGTGCGGTACTGTTCTCGGCGTTATCGCGGATGCAGCATGATCCCGCGCGGTTACGGAACTTCTACCTCAAGGGATACTCGATCGTCATCGCGGTAACGGTTCCCATCACAATGTTCTCGTTCCTGTTCGCACACGAAATCATCACCGTGGTGCTAGGCTCGCAGTGGACGGAGGCGGCGACTATCTTCCGGCTGCTCACCCCTACCATCTTGGTGTTCGGGATCATCAACCCCACATATTGGCTGCTCATCTCGACCGGCAGGCAGAAGCGCAGCCTGTATCTGGCCTTTGCCATCGCCCCTCTCGTCATCGTTTCCTACTGCGTCGGGATTTCCTTCGGCCCCGAGGGAGTGGCTCTGAGCTACTCGACGGCGCTGCTGCTCTGGCTCTATCCCCACCTGGCGTGGAGCCTGCATCGTACGCCGGTTTCAGTCGGGGATCTGTTGCGGACGATCATGAGGCCGTGGATGTCCGGCATCGTGGCCTCGGCGGGTGCGCTGGCAGTCCAGCGCTATCTCGGCCCCGAGGTTCCTTCGCTTCTGCGGCTCGTGGCGGGAGGGGTGGTCCTGACCAGTATCTACGGATTCGTCTTGCTGTTCGTGTTGGGGCAGATCAAGCTGTTCCAGGATGTGCTGCTGAGCTTCCGAGGCGAGGCGCGGGCCGGCGCTTGAGGCAGTTGGCAATGGCGAGGCCTGGCGCGCAGGATGAATGTCTTGGCTGTGGAAACACGCCTTCGGATCGCCTGACGTTTTGGATAGATTGGCGCCGGGCGGCGAAACTCTTACTGCCCGAGAGAAGCCCCTAGGGGTAGGACATGGCTGCTATAGCAATCGTCCATAGCTATCCGTACGACGCTTTCTTCGGCGGGGACGGTGCCTATATTCAGGCCTTCGGCCAATATCTTTTGAAGTCCGGGCACGAGGTACACGGGTATGTATCCGACATAGCGCGCGGACGAAGGAGCCCAATCTGCAGGAGTGCATATGAAATAGAAGAATATTTTTCGTGGCAGGTTCGTAAAAGCATCAGGTTGGGCCGGAGGACATTTCTATCCACAGAACTGCTTGGCCTCAGAAATCTGGCCGGATCGTTCCTCGGACGGAGAGCCGCACCGGTTCCCCCAGGGACGGAATGTCCCGAGGGAGAAATTCAGTGGGTGCTGGAACGTATCGATGCACTGAGACCGGACGCAGTCATACTGTTCCATGAGGCGGTACATTTCGCTCCCTCTCTCTCTCGCAACGGTCACAGGATTTTCTCGCTCGTTGGCCATCTTCAGCACCGCAGTGGGGCGTCGCACTGGGAGGCTGGAGGAAACCATGGCGCGGGCAAAATCTTGGCTGAGGAGCAGAGACTGTCCCACTCGCTGAACGCGGCGGAGTGCGTCGGTTTCAACAGCAATGATGACGCTTCCTACGCCCGCGACCGACTCGGGGTAAGACACGTGATCCCTCTCGGCATGGGCTTCAGCAATCACGAAAAGCCGCCGGAAAGCAATGAGCCCGTCGTCCTCTTTGTTGGGAATGCCACAGACCCGAATCGTGCCGCGCTCTCGTGGTTCCTGTCGGAGATCTGGCCAGCGGTTCGAACCTTCTGCCCCACGGCAAGGTTTCGGATCGTCGGAACCATTGCCTCCACGCGTGAGGCTACGCCGGAGGCGGACGGCCTCGAGCGTGTGGGGCCGCTCCCGGACCTTGGTCCCGAATATCGACGCGCCCAGCTTGTCGTGGCTCCGCTCGTATCCGGTACTGCCGGCGTCAAGATCAAGGTGGCCGAAGCCATGTCTTACGGCCGCCCCCTCGTGACGACCTCAATAGGGGTGGACGCCGGTGACGCCCATCAACTCGATGAGGGAGCGATCGTCGCTAACGGCGCTGCAGACTTCGCGCAGGCGGTCATCGCGCTGTTGAGCAATACGGAACTCCGGCGTCAGAAATCCGAAGGTACTGCCCGTGTCTTCGCCAATCTCTTTTCTTACGATGCGTGCTATGGCCCGTTCCTGTCCTGGCTCGGCAAGGTAGGCCAGGTGGCTGAAAACAAGCCGCCTTCATAGATGGCGTAGGGAGGCAGGGCCTTCTCGAGCCTTAGTTGGATTGACGGAGCGATGTGACTCGGAGCGGGCAGGCAAAGAACACACGACTGATAGGGTGGCCGGCAGGCCCGCGGCGTCTGGTCCGTGCGGGTCGGTCCATTCGTTCATCGTGCTCTCCTGGAGATCAATCCGCGGACTGGCAGCCGCTTAACTGTCGAACTCCCCGAAATCGCCTTGGAGTGAAGAAGGGCAAGCATGCTTTCCGAGGCATGGCTTTTCGACAGCGTCTGCCTTGGCCAGCTCTCAAGCACGCAACCGCTATGTTGCCGGAGGGTGGCGGGCTGGTGCAAAACTCAATCATAATGTTGGTCCGCTACTCGGCTTCCCTGCCTTTCCTCACTCAATCCCCTTTCTGGCCATCTCGCGATCGGTGTCGTCGGCTACGCACTTGTCGTCGGATCGGGAAAAGCAGGTCCGCGTGTTGGGGGCATCGCGGCCTCCGGGGGAAATCGGCCGTCCACTCGACGACTGCAGATAGGGGGCTGCGTTTTGCACCGCTACTCCTTTAGACGGGGGCCTTCCCTAGCCTTTTAGACGGCATGACCTTCCAACCGGTGTGTCGGACTATCCGTGCCGCATCCAGGCGGCCGCGCCCGGCCTGTTGGGGAAGAAGGGCACGCATGCTTTCTGTAAAACGCGACTCCTTATGAGCACAGGTGAACGCTACGTCCTGCTCGTTACGAATTTTGTCACTGCAGCCGTAGTCTCGCGAATATTGACGCCCGAGGAGATCAGGTCTCGGTGATCGGCATGGCCATCCTGGCGATTGTCATGTCCATTTAGGGAGTTCTCCAGTTCGAACTTCCTCATCCAGCGCGACGAACTGAGCCGCGAGGATATCGGGGGCCTTCATGGTGATATTCATCCTTACGGGAATCATCGCCGCCGTTCTTGTCGCCGTTCCCCTGGCGTGGCGTCGCTTTACGGGGAGCCGAATCTTGTTTCCTACTTACGGGTCATCTCGATCTGCCTTTTCCTCGACGCCTCATTCATCCTGATCAACGCTCTCCTGCGGCGGGAAATCCTTCGGCAAGGTAGCGGCCATCAACATAACAGGGACCACGACGGGTTCCGCGGCAACAATCGCGCTGGCGTTGGCGGGCTTCACCTACATGAGCTTCGCCTGGGGCTGGTTGATCGGCAGCGGTCTTGCCGCAGGCGTCGCCCTCGCCTTGCGACCCCATTTCTGGATGTTCAAGCCGTCCCTGGTCAACTGGCGCGGAATGACCTCGTTCGGTGGATACAACGGCGTTGTCGCCATACTTTACGGCATCTTTGACGCCCTGCCCCTACTCCTGTTGGGGCGCCTCGTGTCACCGCATACGGCAGCCTTGTTCAGCAGAACCCTCTTGATCGGCCAGATACCCGACAAACTGGTCCTCGGAGGTGCCATGACGGTCGTGCTGCCCGCCTTCTCCGCCGAGGTTAGGCAAGGCAGGGATTTGAAGGGCCCGTATCTCGCCGCCCTTTCTCTTGTCACCGCACTCCGCTGGCCCGCTCTCCTCGTGCTTTCGGTTCTGGCTTACCCCGTCGTGGTCGTGCTCAGTCATCAATGGATCGAGGTCGCTCCGCTCGTGCAAGTCGTCGCAGTCGCGCTCCTCTTCTCCTTCAGTTTCGAACTCAATTACCCGGTGATGGTTGCGGTGGATGCGACTTGTTTATCCGCGCACTGATCGTCTTCCCGCTTTCCGGCATTCTCCTGTCCATAGCCGTGATCTTCGGCGGACTGCAGGCGGCCGCCTGGTGCATGCTGGTGACCTTCCTTTCCAGGCATACGTTGCCTTGAGGTTCGTTCGGCGCAGGCTGGGACTGAGACGCAGGGACATCGCTGCAGCGCTATGGAGAAGCGCTGTCGTGGCCATGGCGAGCGCGGCTGCTCCGCTGTCCGTGATCGCTTTGTCAGGCTCCGGCTTCGCCCTTTTGTTCGGGCAGGCATTCGGGGCGGGATTGTTTGCGTTGAGCGGATGGGCAACAGCATTGATTCTTACCCGACATCCGCTCTTTGACGAGATAATGAAGACCATCCCGGTATTCCGGCGAGCCAAGCTCCGCCCGGGTGAATGAGGCTTGCGCATAGGAGAATGTTCTGTCAGCAACTCCTTCGGAAACAAAAGGCTCTGCGATAGTCCTTATTTGTAACGAGAACTATTTGCTGCCGACCTTCTCGGCGGCTCTTTCGGCTGATCACCACACAGCGGCTGATGTGCCGGTCTATATATTCGTGGTCAATTCCGATCCCGGATGGGCCAGCCAGTTCGACCATGCGGTGGCGGGCACCAAGATCAGGATAGAGGCGGCTCATCTATCTCAGCTCGAGGAAGCAACCCGGTTCCACCGCGACAGATATCTCCCCGCGATCGCACTGGCTCGGCTCTGGTTCGACGGGTTGCTCGACCAGGAAATAGACAGATTCTTCTACATCGACGGAGACACGATGGTCGACGGAGAGTTGGACAGCCTCTTGGCTGTGCGGCCTTCCCCCGGAAGGATCATGGCGGCCCCGGATGTAATGCGCATGTTCATGGACGAGAAAAGCCGGGGCAAGAAGCACGAGCTCGCCTACCTGAACGGCTTGGACTGCGATGCAGACAGCTACTTCAATTCGGGTGTGATCTACACGTCGCGCGAGGCTTGGAACAGCATCGTTCCGGAGGCGCTGGAATTCCTATTCGAGCACCCTGAACGCTGCCGCTCGTCAGATCAGAGCGCGCTGAATCACGCCGCCTACGGCCGCGTTGATATGCTGCCGCTCACATACAACTACCAGAGCGAGCACATGATGGTCCTCGACCCGCGTAGGAACGGGTTCGCGCCGGCAATTTGGCACTTCACCGGCGGGCCAAAGCCTTGGGATAGGCCGGGATGGCCTTGGGACGAGTATTTTAACAGATTCCACCGGATGGCAGAGCTGCTGCTCGTAGACTGCGATGTGAAAACGCCGAAGCCGCCTGAGGCTCAGATGCGCGCGGGAATTTCGCATAGGCGGCGGACAAAAAACAGGCTCAACTGGATCTACCCATGGCGCAAGATCACGAGGAAGGCAAAAATCCTGCGACTCTTATCTGCCGGATCCCTTTAATTCCGACTTTTTCCGGAAGGGCCGCTGTTGCGCGTTTGAGCGCCTTCGCTCCGTGGCCGAGCGTGTCTGCTGCGAGAATGTCGTCGGCGCAAAGGTTCATGAAGTAGTCGGCCTCGGCCCTGTCGATGGGTTCGTTGAAGGAGCCGTTGCGCCCAAGGTTTTTCTCGTGGCAAACGACTTCAACCCTCGGGTCCTGTGCCGCAAGACCTTGCCACCCCGATGCTATCGTCCGTCGAAGCGTTGTCGATGATGATCTCCCTGAGGCGTTCGACATCCTGGGACAGCACGCTGCCGACACACTCGGACAGAAAATGCTCGTAGTTGTAGCACGGTATAACGACGTCGAGGCTTGCCAATTGGCTCTCCCGCTAGCCCTTCACTGTTTTCGGCTTCCTGGCTCTGCTTGCCGCAGATTGCCAGCCGGTCAATTGCGGAACTCCCCAAAATCAGCGTCGACCTGTATCATGAGTTCGAGGTATTTCCACGCAATCCATCGCCAGGAATAACTGCTCGCCCTGGCGTATCCCTTGGTGATGAACCGCTCCCGCAACGCTGGGTCGAGCATCAGCAGGCGGACGGTTTCGGCCCACAAATGGACGTCGTCGGGATCGGCATAGAGAGCCGAATCCTCACAGATTTCGGGAAGACACGGCGAGGTCGAGGCCACGACCGGGCAGCCCGACGCCATCGCTTCGACGGCGGGTAGCCCGAAACCCTCGATCCGTGACGGGAACAGGAAGCACAGGGCGCCTTCGAGCGCCTTCTTAAAGTCGTCGTCCCCTATGCGGCCAAGGAGGACGATGTTCCCGGGCATTTCCGGGACGTACCGCAGGACCGTGTTCTCATTGACATCGCCGGGCATCCAGAGATCGAGACCCATCCCATCGAGGAGCGGGGCCAGCTTGGCGAGAAGCCCCATGTTCTTGTATTCTTGGTCCCGCCTTCCAAGACAGAGGACGTACGGCCTGCCGCGGTCCACGGTCAGTGACGATCTTGCTGCATTCCATCTCTTGGCATGGTCGCTGCCGTTGTAAGTGACGACGATGTTTTCCGCTGGCGCGATCCCGAATTTGACAAGATGGCTGCGCGAGAGTTGCGACACCGTCGTAATGCGGGCGGCTCGCCTGCCAAGTGCCGGCAAGATCAGTCGGTGCGCCCACCTGAAACCCCGCCCGTAGCTCGACGGCATGAGCCTAGTGTGCATATCATGGATGCACGCGATCTGGCGCTTCAGCACGATGGGAGCGAGGTTGCAAAAGCTTAGCAATCCTCCGGGCACGTGCCAGGGCAACTGCGCCTGCACCCACAATTGGGGAAGTCGCGGCAAGTTGAATTCGGGAACGACTCGGGTGGAGATGGCGTTGAGGCGGAAAGGTTCGGAAAGCGGACGCGGCACCACGAGATCGATCTCCAGATCGCGACCAAGCGGGTGCCCTTCCGAAATGAGGGCGTCGAGAGCCATGGTCACCTCGCTGGCGTAGCGAGCTATTCCGGTCGGTCTGAGCGTGGTGAAGTCGCCGTTTATCGTCCAACGCCGCCTCGCAGTTTCGCTGTCCGCCCACGTCCTGCCGGGATGCGCGACCAGATATTCGGGATCTTCGGCAAGCGATCTCGCCAGCACTGTGTCGGCGCTGTTTCTGTTCACCTGTTTGGGCCGTCTTGGTGGCCACTTTGTCGTATCGGTTTCGAGATTGCCCATGTCGCTCCCCCGCCCTTTCGGCGTCGCGAGCCAGACTAGCATTCTCGGGGGTGCAAGGGTCCTCAGACGTTTGAGGTAGGCACACTATCCCCCTCGCCTATCTGGATGATTCCCGGTCAGCCCCGATGACCCAATGGCCGTGATGACCGCCCGTCTTCGCGGCTGCACACTGAGGGTTAAAAAGGGGAACGCATGGCACGGCGTTGGACGATAAATGGGCGTTTTCTTTCCCAACCGACGACAGGCGTCCAGCGCTATGCGCGCGAGGTCGTCCGTTCGCTCGACGCTTTGATCGCGGAACAGGAGCCTCTCGCCCGCGGTCTCGAAGTCGGACTGCATTGTCCGCCGGGGTCGGGCGACATCCCCCTCGTTTCCATAGAACGCCGCGAGATCGGCAGCAAGAGGGGGCATGTCTGGGAGCAGGTGCAACTCCCGTCATCGCTAAACGGCAGCGGACTGCTCAGCCTCTGCAACACCGGACCGCTGCTTTCCCACAAGCACATCGTCTGCATTCATGACGCAAACGTCTGGAACGCTCCGCAGAGCTATTCCATCGCCTTTAGAGTAGTTTATAGGAATCTGTTGCCATGGCTCGGCAAGACGGCGTGGGGTATTTCGACGGTTTCCGATTACTCGTTGGGCGAACTGGTCCGCCGCGGCGTCATCCCGGCACAAGGGGCTTTCGTAGCGTCGAACGGCCATGAGCATGCCTTGCGGTGGAGGCCTGAACACTCGGTAGCGACACGACTGGCGGCCTCGCGGGAAACCATCGTTATGATCGGCAGTGCCGCACCCCACAAGAATGTGGAGCTCATCCTGAACATGGCTGACCATCTTGGCGAGGCCGGACTCAGGATCGCGATTGTCGGGATGTCGGATTCTCGTGTTTTTAGATCACCATCAGCCCGGGCCGAAGCCCGAAACATCCACTGGCTCGGGCGCATTTCCGATGGCGAGTTGGCGGCCCTCCTGAGGGACTCGCTGTGTCTAGCTTTCCCCTCCCTTTCAGAGGGCTTCGGCCTCCCGGTCCTCGAGGCGATGGCGGTCGGCTGCCCTGTGGTGGTTTCCGACCGCGCCAGCCTGCCGGAAGTCTGCGGGAGCGCAGCCCTGTTTGCACCTCCCGACGACCCGGAAGCATGGTTCGAAAGCTTCGTGCAGCTTCACGGTTCTCAGGCCTTGCGACTCCAGTTGATAGGCAAGGGCAGGGCGAGAGCCTCGGCATACAGTTGGAGGGCTACCGCCTTACGCTATCTCGAGGTAATGGCTGCTGCTGACGGAATCGATACGGAAACGAAGGTCGTCAGAGCGCGCGAACTTACATGATCTCGTGAAGTGCCTGGACAGCCCCGAGCGATTCCAGGATCGCGCGGTCGAAGTTCTCTTCGGAGAAGCGTCCTGCATTCCTGGTGCAGGCGCTGGGCGTGATGGCATAGCTGTTCTCTTCGAACCATTCGACTGCCTCCTTGAGGTGATCGACAGTTTGAGCCTTGAACAGCACTCCTGTCGGTTCGAGGGATGATCCAAGGCGCTGCACGATGTCTGCCGCCCCGCCGCGGCCGAAGGCAATCAGTGGCGTTCCGCAGGCCTGCGCCTCGGCCAGCGCTATGCCGAAATCCTCGCAGCCCGCAAAGACCATGGCCTTTGCCCGCGCCAAGCTGTCCACATAGTCTTTCCGAGGCAGATAACCCGAGAAGGTGACGTTCGGGCCGGCAAGCGCTCGCAGAGTGGATGATTGCTGCCCTTCGCCAACGATGATTAGCCGCCGCGACGGCATTTCGTTGAAGGCCCGGATGACGAGGTCGGTGCGCTTGTAAGGGGCGAGGAAGGACGCCGAAACGTAGTAGTCGTCCTTGTCCTCCACACAGGGCAGTTCTCCCAGAGAGACAGGCGGGAAAACGACGCGTGCCTGGCGCCCATAAATGTGCTGGATTCGGGAGCGGACGTAGTTCGAATTCGCCAGCATCATATCCGGCCCGTGCGCGGTCCTGGTGTCCCACGTCCTCAGGCGGTGCAGCATGTACCGATAGAGCATTCCCTTGGGACCGAAACCAAGCCGCGCTTGCTGAAGATAAGAAAACTGCTCGTCCCAGGCGTAGCGGACGGGGCTGTGCACATAACAAAGGTGCGGTTGGTCCGGCCTGGTGATCACGCCGCGCGAAAATGCGGCCGACGACGAGATCACCGCGTCGTAACCTGTCACATCGAACTGTTCGATCAGGAAGGGACAAAAGAAGAAGAGAGACCTATAGAATTTGTGCACCATTGGTATGCGGTTGGCTGCGGACGTATGGAATTCTACGTCGCGGAAATATTTCTCCTTTACATCGGCTGGCAAGAAATCGAAAAGCGTGAAGACTTCGGCATTAGGAAACTGCTTGCAAATTTGCGCCAGAACCCGTTCACCTCCCCGGAAATTCGGGCACCAGTCATGAACGACCGCGATCTTCGCGTACCTGTCGACGCCGGGCCCCGGCGCGGCGGGCAACTCCTCGATCGGCACGTTGACCTTGGCCGCGATGGCCAAATCGGAAGAGCGTTCGTGGAGCATGGTTCGCCTAGCCTCAGCAGGCCAGCAGTTTCCATTCCGTGTTATGGCTCCGGCAAGTTGTCCGATCGGTTACAGGTTGATCCGGGTGCATGCCTGCCTAGTACATATGGCTGTGGGGCATTCACCGGCTGTACTCCGAAAGCCTGTGTCCCGAGGTAGGCCAAGCTCCTGCCGTCTCCTTTTATGCAGGCTGTCTCGGTCCTCTCGTCGGCTTACGGTCCGCGGGAACCGAAACGGGATCCAGCATGAGACTCGCCGTAATCATCCCGACTCTTGGCCGCAGCGGACAGGTCGCGCGCCTGCTCAGATATTTGGGTGGCCAGACGAGACTTCCCGACGAGGTCATAGTGTCGGCGCCCGACGCCGCGCATGTCGAGCTGCCGGAAAGCTGTCCTTTCCTTTTGTCGCTCGTTTTCGGGCCGATAGGATCGTCTGCCCAGCGGAACACGGCTCTTGTACCCTCCCTGGAGCGCTTCGATATCATCACATTCTTCGACGACGATTTCGTTCCGTCCGCCGAATACCTGGAGCAGGTCGAGAAGGCTTTCGTTGAAAATAGCGGCTGGGCGGTGGTGACGGGCGCGGTCGTCAGGGACGGGGCCAACAACGCGGGGCTCACCTGGGAAGACGCCGAAGCCGCCCTGCGGGAGGCCGAGGGTAAAAAACAAGACGGACCATCGGTGGTCGACCATCTCGGCGCATACGGATGTAACATGTCCTTCCGTTCCTCGTTTGTGGACGACTTGCGCTTCGACGAACGGCTCGTCCTCTATGGTTGGCAGGAAGACATCGACTTCACCAGCCAGATGAGGTCCCGGGGCCGAGTGGTCTGCGTGACTTCAATCACGGGCGTGCATCTCGGCATCAAGACAGGGCGTGTCAGCGGAGAGCGGTTCGGATACTCCCAGGTTGCGAATGCGATCTACCTGATCAAGAAGGGCACTGTTCCGGCCTCTTTCGCGCTTCCCCTGATGTTCAGGAACATAGCGGCCAACCTCGCAAAGAGCCTGTGGCCCGAGCCGTTTGTCGATCGGAGGGGCAGGCTCAGGGGCAACATGCTTGCGATCCTGCACGTGGCTACAGGACGGATCGAACCCGAATACATCCTGAAAATCTGATGTGAGGAAGACAATGCGAAAATGGCTGGTCAGGGTGGTGGCGGCTTCACACGTGGCCGCGGCCTGCCCCTTGCCGACGGGGGCTGCCGAGTATCTCCTGGGACCGCAGGATAAGGTCAGGCTCAAAATTTACGAGTGGCGCGCATCACGCGATGTGATCTTCGAATGGACGGCTCTCAACGACGATTTCGTTGTCGGCGCCGACGGCACGCTCTTCCTTCCATTTGCGGGCCAGATACGCGCGCAAGGCACCGCCCCCGGCGACCTCGCCCGCGCGATCAGCGACCGCCTGACGCAGCATATGGGCCTCGGCCGCCAGCCGGATGTCGCCGTCGAAATCGTCCAGTACAGACCGTTCTACATAGTCGGCCACGTCGCGCAGCCCGGCGAGTTTCCCTATAGGCCCGGACTGACGGTGCTGCAGGCGGTGGGGATCGCGGGCGGCCTGCGGACACGCGAGGAAGACGTCTTGAGACTCGAGCGTGAAGTGATCGCGGGCCAAGGTGACGTGGGATTGCTGGCGCTGACCAACGTCAGCTTGCTTGCCCGCAAGGCGCGACTGGAATCCGAACTGGCTGGCAGCAACGACATCTCTTTCCCTGCAGAACTGAAGAACAGGGCTTCGAATGGAACGGTCGGATTGACGATGGAGCAGGAGCGCAAGATCTTCGCTGTTCGCAAGGACGCGCTGACGACGCAACTCCGTGCACTTCACGAACTCAGGGAGTTCCTGGAAAACGAACTGGTCTCGCTCGAGAAGCAGCTGACCTTCCACGACAAACGGGTCGAACTCGTCCAGAAGGAGCTTGCGGGCGTTTCGACCCTTGTCGAGAAAGGGCTTGCGGTTGCTCCGCGGGAATTCTCTCTGGCGGGAATGGTCGCCCAGATGCAAAGCGACAGGTTGGCTGCCGAGACCTCGCTCTTGCGGGTCAGGCAGGAGATAAGCAAGACTGACATCGAGATCCTCGACCTCAGCAATCGCCATACCAGCGAGGTCGCCGAGACGTTGAGGGAGACGCAGCTACAGCTCAATGAAGTCGGCAGTAAAGTCGACACCGCAGTACAGTTGCTGCACGAAACCGAGGTCACGGCCCCTGCTCTGCTCGCCCTCAGGGAACGCTCCGAAAGGGCCAAGCCGATCTTCAAGATCGTGAGGACGTCCGACAGCGGCACGGAAGAACTCACGGTTGAGGAAACGACGCCGGTCGAGCCCGGCGATACCGTGAAGATCGAGATCCCACTGCCGCAGTCAGGCTTGGCTGCGCTGCCTGCAGGCGGCAGCTCTCAGGCGGAGCCGATAGCGGTTCTGGGCGCCAACTGATCAAGTTGTATGGTCCAGCGCGGCCTTCGCCTCGTTCGCTCGTTGATCGGTCACCCACAGAATTGACGCGTTGGCGTGAACCGGGGCAGTTGCCATGTACTTTTAGGCACCCTATCAGGGAGCCGCCAAACGTGACAGAAATCACACCCTGACTGAACCTTCCCTGCCGCAAAGAGCCAATTGGTCCCGCGGGATACCAGTGGAGATATCGTGCTCATAAGTGTAGTGGCCGTATCGGCGGTCGGCGTTATGTTGGGAGTGCGGTTCAAGGCTCCCGCCCTTATCGCGGCCACCGGCCTGCTACTGATCGGGAGTTTTGTCTGGAATTCCCTAGGGCTGCCGGGCTACGTGACCGTCGCCAAATTCCTGATCCTGGCATTCGCATTGGCCTGCGCTTATATCGTAGGTCTGTTCCTTTCCGTGCACCGGAGGCGGGACGAACGGTGATCCTTGCGGACTTCAGCAAGCTCTGTCGATGCGAATGACCGCGAACACGGTCCTGAACAGGATCACGACGTCGACCCAGACCGACCAGTTCCGCACGTACTGGCTGTCCAGCGCCACGCGGTTGGCGTAGTCCATGCTGCTTCTTCCGCTCACCTGCCACAGGCCAGTGAGTCCCGGCCGCGTCCGAAGGTATTCCCCCAGGTGGTCGCCGTACCGTTTGAGTTCGTCATTCACGATGGGCCTTGGACCCACACAGCTCATGTCGCCGCGGATGATGTTGAAGAGCTGGGGGAGTTCGTCCAGGCTTGACTTGCGAAGCATCCACCCAAGGAATGTGACGCGAGGATCGTCCCGGATCTTGTGGGTTTCCTCCCATTCCAAGACGACTCCCGGATTGGCTTTGAGATATGCTTTTAGAACTTCTTCCGAATTGGCAACCATCGAGCGGAACTTGTAACAATTGAACGGTTTCCCGCCGAAGCCAACTCGGCTGTGCGAAAACACTGCTGGGCCTCCCGCCGTCACCCTGATCAGCAGGGCGACGACGATCATCACTGGCGCGGCGATCACAAGTGCCATGACCGCTACGACCAGATCCATGATCCGCTTCAGGAGACCTCCCAAGGGAGGCTCCGTCGCTCGTGTACTGGTGGCGGGCGACAGGTCTGTCAACACTGTCCCGGCACTGTCCTGGTCGGGCGCGGGAATAACGGGCAGTGCTATCGTTCTGCTGTCGGTCGCCGACAGTCGAGGTGACTGAACCCAGATCGGGGTTCCCTGATGCGACGGCTTCTCGACGGCATTCGTTGTCATGGGAGGGTCGCTGTTTCGAATTGTTCTCCACACTTTTCCAAGGTCGGAGCTCGTCGGCAAGAAAGGCAAAGGAGGTAGCGTGGCGGTCCTGAACTATCCCCCTAATCCCACGCTAATCCCAAGGAATGATCCCCCCCACGCTTTTGCGACTTTCGAAGGAGAATACCTCGCCATCCGTTCATGCTTTGCGGTGCTTGGCGCGCGCCTTCGTCAGAAGCACGCCAAGGACGGGCGTCCTGCTGGCCTGCAGCGTTCTGACTAGTCCCCGCAACGTTTCGACGTGTACCTTACCCCACTCGGCGAGGATGACCACGCCGTCCAGGACGGATCCGACCATCAGCATGTCGGCTCCCGAGGCAAGTGTCGGCAAGTCGAAGATGACAATGTCGTAGGGGGTAATGTCGCAGGCGGCAAGGTCCGAGAGAAACGCCTCCATATTACGTGGTGCCAGCAGGTTCTTGGCCTGGACGACCGAACTTGGAAGCAGGTCGAACGACCGCCCCGGAGCGCAGACGATGTTGAGCCGGACAGGATCTTGGAACGGTTTGTCCAGGGCGCCCGATGGGCCGAGTAGCCGCTTGGTCATAGCCGGCCGCCAGACGTCGGCGTCGATCACCAATGACTTCAGGCCGGACATCGCGTAAAGGGTGGCAAGATTGCTGGCAACGGAACTCTTCGAACTGTCATTGGATACAGCGGTTAACCCAAGGAATTTGATCGGGTGGTTGGTTTCCGCAAGGCTGATTTCGGTCCTCGCTTTCCTGAGGCTCTGGCTGTATCGGGAGTGCGGATATCTTGCCACTTCGTCGACGTGGCCTGATGCCCTCCTCCTGCTGATGGCCGGTAGTTCTCCGACGCATTCCACACCTAGATTCTCCCGGATGTGTCGGGGCGACCTTACGGTCCAGTCGAGCGTATGCCTTGCTAACGAAACGCCGATACCGAGAATGAACCCGGAAACCGCCGCGAAAGCCAGCATCAGCTTCGGCCTTGGAGCGCTCGGCTGGAGCGGCGCCGTCGCAGCTGTAATCACCCTTGCGTCTGCAACCGGGTACGACTGCTGGCTCACCGAGTTGGTGTATGCCTGCAGGAAGCTTTCATACATCTTCTGGTAGGTTTCGGCAGTTACCTCAAGCTCCTCAAGCGTCGGGACGGCGTTTGCCCCGTCCTCCGCTTCGCCTTCTTCGCCGACGCTGTAATCGTGCCGTGAACGGAACTCCTGCGCTTTCGCCATGGCCCTGTTCATCTGGGTGCGCAATTGGCGAAGGCGCTTCTCCAGCCATGCGCCGCCTTCCCTTGCTGCCTCGGCCTTGGTTTCGATCTGCTCACGCACGAAAGCATCGGCAGTGGCGTTCGCAATCCTGGCTGCGCCTTCGGGATCAAGTGAGGTGAAGGATATGTTGATGGCGTAGGAAACGCCAACTCTGCGGATGTCGAGGCCTTGGCGGAAAATCAACATGGTGCGCCGGGACTTCTGGTAATCGGTCAGCATCACAGGCGTCTCAGGCACGTCCAAGCCAGAAAACTCCCAAAGCGAGGTGAGCCAAGCGCTTTTCTGGAGCTCGAAAGCTTCAACCAGGATCGCTTTTATTTTCCTGATTCTCTCCACCAAAATCGGAACCTGTGGACGGTTGAACTTGGGATCGTCAACGAGTTTCAACCGATCGAGGACCATGACCGCAATCTTTTCCGACTGCATGACTGCGATCTGGCTTTCCACTTGGGCAGTGTCCAATGACAGATTGACTTCGCCCCCCTCCTGCAGGTGTTGCGGCAGTTTCGGCTCGATCAGGATTTGCGTGCTGGCAGTGAAAGCTGGGTCGGTGGTCAAATTGTGAAACCAGGCCACCAAGACAGCTGCGGCCACACAGGCAATGATCGTTCCGAAATAGCGCCTCAGAAATCCGGCTATATCGGCGAGGCTGATAAACTCCTGACTAGCGGAAGGCTGCAAGTCAGTTGTCGAGGCCCATTGGTGGGGGGATATGCGATCCAATCACGTTCTCCAGCACGCGTGCGGAAAAATCCTGCGCGCACGCCGTCTCGACGCAAGCGGTCCATGGCATTCGGCCGATGTTTTCATGAAAGCGAAGGCCCGGCGTTCCCAGAGTGCCGCAAAAGGCTACCCCTGCGCCAGGAAAGGTAAACGCCGCCAATGGGCGTATGGGCCTACGCCCTATGGGAGGAGAGAATGCGCGGCAGGCCTCGTTCTCGATCTGTCGACAAATGATATTGCGGTTCCAACGAGACTCGCCGTCCGCGGTTGATCGCTACATTCCGCGTGAGGTATCGATCTTCGCGCACATACGTTCGGGGTCTCGCCGTTTTCGATCGCCTCCAGTGCGAACGGCGCACAGTCCGTCATCCTTCTTCGCACGGGGGGCGGAGTTCCGCGGATGCCGTTGGATTTCCTTGAATGCCTTCGAGAAGGCGAGCCAAGCGTCAGAAACACCTTTCGCCGACATTCTCGCGGACAAGGAACCCGCGGGCCGCGGCATCTTGCAACGCATCCTTGTCGTCGGCGCCCGAGCAGAGTGCAGCTTCAGGAATACACTACCACGCCTGGACGCGTCATCATTTCGGCCATCGGCATGGATGCTCCCATTGGATGAGGGGGCGCGAACCAGCGTGTTAGGACTACTCGAATTCATGAGGGGGCCTGCGCCCGGCAGCGTGCTAGGGCTGTTCCGCGCCAGGGCGGAGCAAGATGGTGCTGGTCTCCGGCGCGACGTCGCGAGATGTTCGGGGCTCTCGATGCCGAGCGGCGCCGCAATCCAGAGGTCGGAGCCTACAACCAGACATTCTGAGAGGGACTGGACCATGCCGGAGCGGATCGTAAGTTTTGTCATGAGCGGGGGCGTCGGCTCACGGCTGTGGCCGCTCTCGCGCGAAGATAATCCCAAGCAATTCCACAACCTTTCGGGCGACGGCTCCATGCTTGCGAAGACTGTCCGGCGCCTCAAGGCGCGGAGGGACGGCGAGACGCCGATCTACCTGATAGCTTCCGAGCGGCATGCCGACCGTGTTATCTCGGACATCGGTCCGCTTGGCCTAAATGGCGGCAGACCGATTTTCGAACCCGTCGGCCGCAATACCGCCGCGGCGGTGGCCATAGCCACTTTGCACACGATCTCCGGATATGGCGGTGACGCGCTTGTGCTCGTGGTCCCCTCCGACCATCAGATATCGACCGAAACGCAATTCTGGGAAACCGTCGAGGCGGGCATACCCGCCGCCGATTCAGGAAGCATTGTCATTTTCGGCATCAGGCCGACGCATCCCGAAACCGGGTACGGCTACATCGAGGTTACGGCAAATAGTGACGGCGGGGCCGCCGTTTCCGTTTTGCACTTTGTCGAAAAGCCCAATGCCGAGACGGCCCGCAAATATGTGTCTTCGGGAAGATTCTACTGGAACGCCGGCATCTTCCTGTTTCGTGCCGACACGATGCGGAAGGCATTTCTCGACTTCCGGCCGGACATCTGGGACACCGCGGAACGGGCCTATAAAACTGCACGGACCGACGTCTCGGGCATCTACCTGCCCCAGGGCTTCTATTCGGCTGTCCCATCGACGTCGATCGACTACGCAGTCATGGAGCATGCACGCGGTATTGCGATGGTCACGGCTTCCTTCCGCTGGAACGACCTTGGATCGTGGCAATCGCTGCTGGAAGCCAGCCCGACGGACCGCGACGGCAATGTCGTAATCGGCGACGTTGTCGCCCTGGATTGCGGCAACTCCTATCTCCGGAGCCAGGGCAGACTGCTGACAGTCATCGGAATGAAAAATGTGGCGGTGGTGACAACACCGGACGCGGTTTTCGTCGCTCCTGTCAGCCACAGCCAGAATGTCAAGAAAGTCGTCGAACAACTCGAGAAGAGCGGACGACTCGAGACGAAGTTCACGGCGTCGGAAGACCGGGTCATCATCAGCGGGTCATGGCGCAAGCGCGTCGAGCACTGGCTCTTCAACGAAACCCTGCCGCTGTGGTCCACTGCAGGTGTCGACGATGTGTATGGCGGCTTCCACGAGGCTCTCGGTTTCGATGCAAGGCCGCTGGGGAAACGCAAGCGCATGCGCACGATGGCTCGCCAGATTTACGCGTTCGCGGTGGCCAAAGAACGCGGCTGGGTCGGTCCGGCCGACAAGCTCATCGACCACGGCATCGACTTCATCGCGAGACACGGCCGCACCGATCGCGGTGGCTGGGTGCGCACCCTTAATTCCGACGGTAGCGTGGCTGACCCGGCGGAGGACGCCTACGATCATTCCTGCGTTCTCCTGGCGCTTGCCCATGCTCATCGATGCGGCCATCAGGACGCCCTACGGCTGGCACAAGAGACGTTCCATTTCATCGACACCCATCTCGAGGACGATAACCTCAACGGCTTTCTCGAACCCTCCGGCCGGGACGGGGTGCGGTTCTCGAACCCGCATATGCACATGCTGGAATCCTTCCTTGCTTGGCATGGGGTCACCGGCGACCGTGCATATCTCCGTCGGGCGGCACGCATCGTCGATCTCTTTCGGTGCCATTTCTTCGACCAGGAGAGCTGGACGCTTGGGGAACATTTCGATGTCGAGTGGCTACCGTTGCCGGGAGACGAGGGACAGTGGACCGAACCAGGGCACCATTTCGAATGGGCCTCGCTCCTCGTCGATTTCGCGCGGGCGAGCGGGCAGAGAGACTTGGCAGCGTACGCAAGGAAGCTCTATTCGTCGGCGATCGCCAGCGGATTGAACCGGGCCACGGGGCTGGCTTATGCAGCCGTGTCGCGGCAGGGAATGCCCTTCGACCGGCTCTCCCGCAGCTGGCCGCAATGCGAAGCCATCAAGGCGTCCATCGCCCTGGACGGAATTGGCGGGCCCGATCTGAAACCAGAGATCGAAGCTCGTGTCGCCCGCCTCTTCAAATGGCATATCGATCCCGCACCGCTTGGCTTGTGGGTCGACAGGATTGACGAGCGCGGAAGGTCACTGGCGACTGAGGTCCCCGCGAGCATTTTCTACCATCTCGTGACGGCCTTGATGCAGTATCTGGACAAGACCGGAGGACAAGTCGAACCATTCCCGCTACCAGCTTTGGATATGAGCAAGGCCGTTCCGAAGCAGGTTTACGGCTGACCCAACTGTCCGCCATGTGCGAAAACTAGATACCGCGCATGGCGGCGCGACTGGGGTCAGGGAAAACCGCGCCCGACTTCGGCCCAAGGACTGTTAGCCGTCGATTCGGCATGCCGCGGCAAGCGTATACCGGCTTCGTACCGACCGCTCGGACAACCGTCGATGAACGTTTGGAAACAGCCCGTCACGGACTCAGACATGCCTAACAAACGGTTAACCGTCCTCATCGCTGAGCCGGTTGGTAGAGACGAAACCCGCTAGCCGCCCTGAGGTCCCTTCATGGCCCCCCACTGGTTCAACCCTCCGGTCCCCGTCAAGACCGAGCGTCCCGGGATCATCCGCAACGTCAACAATGCCGAGGCAGCCGGCGAGGAGCTGATGAAGTGGACCATCCGTGGCCCTTGGTGGGACCTCGCGGTGCGCGTTTGCATCGCAGTGATTTTCGACGAGATGGAACCTGAGGAGGCCCGCAAGGCATTCCTGGCTGCTGCAAAAGAGGAGGGGACGTTACTCCCCCCAAGGACAACTAGCTAAATTGGATTGCGGTATGAGGTTCTATGTGTCTCTGACCAACACCGCCTTCGCGAAAGGAGCCCGCCGCGGTGAGGGAGAGGCGACGGACCCCCCACAGCGGCTGCACATCCACGAAGAATCGACCGCTGCGAGCTCTAAACCCGCGAGGGCCTACATCGTTCCCTCATCCGCGCCTACGCGAGTTGCGGCTGACTGGGAAGGGACGCCCCGAACATGACAAAGAGAAACAAAGAAGATTATCAGTCCGTCTCCAAAGCAGTTCGGAAACTGATCCGTTCTGAAGACAATCGTCGTCACATGCACAAGCTGTTAAGGCTAGAAGTCGAACCAGAACTGCCGCCGACCCTAGCGTCATTACTCGCGGCTATTGATCGGGCCAAACAGGGGCCGACCGAAGAAGGTGCCTAGCGGGCTGGCTAAACGTTAAACAGAGGCTCGCTCCGTGCTGGTTTCTCTGATCCCCTCTTAGAAAATTCCTACAAACATTCCCCTTGATTTTTCCCGACAGAGGATCATCAATGTTCCCTTGGGTATTCGCTGAGGTGGAGGCCTTGGATGAACGTTCGGACGAACTGCCGACCCAACAAAGTGACTGCCAATGAGCTTGTTGAAGAGCTGATTTTAGAAGACCGGCGCGGCCAAATCATTTCCGTCAAAGAGACTATCGCAGCGGTGCGTCGAGACGGGCCACATCTGGCGGAAACTGACTGCGATCTGGTGGGGCTTATTGTCGATTTTGCCCCAGCCTTTGGCCTGTTCGTCGCGTTCGACCTTCGCGAATAGCGGCATGGCGCTCTCCATTGGTTCAACCCTCCGGTGTACGTCGGGACGACCGACCCAGGTTGTGGGACGAAAGGCGGATCGAGGAGCGCTCTACAGGGTCGAGAGGGGCATGGGAGGTCCTCGCGCGAGCCAATATATCCGATCACCGGCTCAGAAACTCTAGCCAAACATTCCTGACAGTTGCGGCCCAGCACCGTACCAATGTACGATTCATACATGGCATTGATGTCGGTCAGGGAGGGAGTAGAGTCCCCTTCGGCGTGTCCCTGGGGAGGGTTGGCCCATCCGCGCAGCATCCGGTTCAGCCGCTTCCGGCCGGTAAGTCTCCTGCCTGAGTGCAAGCGCCAGTTCACCGAGCCACCGTTCGACCCCATAGGCTTCGATGTCCGCAAAGTCCCGACCATCTGCGCCCGGCGCGCCCTTGTTGGAGCGGCACTGGGCATAGGCGTACGCCAGAATATCCTCGCGGCTGATCTTGTTGTACAGGGCATAGAAACGATAACCGGCTTCTGCCTTCGCTTTCGCATGTGACGCCGTCTGAAAGTTCCTGAACACTTTTCGGAGTTGATAGGTTGCCCAATCGCCAGGTCCCTCTCCGCTTATTGCGTTCGTCTTGAACTGAGGTGCCTTCCCTCCACCGGCGTTACCCGGCTTCAGCGGTACTACGAACCTCTCCGCCACCCCAGGGCGCCCGGCCTGTCCCTCGCGGGCATCCGGTTGGTCATCCCTGACCACGTCCTGGGGCTTCCCGTGTTGCGTGCACTTTCCTTGTGTACATGCTGCCGCCACTACCCCGGTGCAGCAGATGGGCTCAAACGTCGCTCAAATTCACCCATCCGTATCAGCCTTCCCCGAAAGGGCTGTCGGGTCGGCCTGCACATCGACCTTTTCGAGGCTTGCTCAGCGTTCACTCACGTTGCGGCCTGCACACTCGCGCGGTCACCAATTCGTGACCCGCTAATCGACGGCTTCAGCCATTTCGTCACCTCCATGACTGCTCCGATTGCTTCCGGCTGGAGCGGTTGCCGGGTGGGGCTTGCACCCACTGGAAAGTGCCGCCTTGTCACGGCGCACACCCCTAATGGTCATTCCGGAGGCGAGATTGCAGGTCCGAATCGGATTGAGAAAACGGACGTTCGGTCATCCATCTGCGCCGACCGTCGCGCCACCCCGCTGGCGAGACGCCCGTGAGCCTCTTGAAACTCCGACTGAAGGCCGCCTCCGCCGGCGTACAAGCCTACGGTGAAGGCCGCCTTGTCGCCTTGGGACGAACATTGCAAGTCCGGGGAATAATCCTGGGAGGAGTCCTATGACGATTCCGCGCGTGGAAGTGATCACCTTGGTGCAGCGCCGGCGGCGCTGGTCGCGGGCGGTGAAGGAGCGGCTGGTTACGGCGCGTTCGAGCCAGGCGTCACGGTATCGGAGGATACGCAGTATCGTGTGCCGGCTACGTCAACCGATTTGCGACATCTCCCAAATTTCTCGTGAAATGTTGGGGATAACCGTACTGGCCGCATTGCGACGGAATGGGTGTCCACTACACGATTAGGCCTTGGTGGGGTTAACCGCAAGAATGTTGAGAGAACGAGGTGCCCATCAATGGCTGCGACGGATCTTCCTGGCGATTGGACCGGACAGTACAAGGGATCGAAACTGAACCTCTCGGGGTTCAAGCTCTCCTTTTCTGACGAGTTCAACACGCTTGATGTCGTGCCGAACAACGGCACCGGCAAGTGGTTCGCGCCGGTACACTCCCCCTACGGGGCCGCCACGTTCATGTCGCCGGTGGGGGCAACGAATCCGTTCTCTGTCTCTGACGGGAAGCTGACCATTACCATGAAGCAGGCGGGCGGCGTCTGGCAGTCGGGAACGATGCAAACGGTTAACAGCGCCGGCCAGGGTTTCGCGCAAGTGAACGGGTATTTCGAGATGCGCGCCGCCTTTCACGGCGGGGCGGGAGCCTGGCCGGCCTTCTGGATGCTGCCGCAGGATACCTCCGTACCGCGTCCTGAGGTCGATATCGTTGAAGCGTATGGCGGCGATCCTGATGGTCATCACCGGGCGGTGCACTTGCGCACTTCGGAAAGTTACGCTCGGGGCGACTATACGCGCCTGGCCGATTCGATGTTCGACGGGGCGTTTCACACCTATGGCGCGAGGATCACGACGGACTGGATCACCGTCTACTATGACGGCCAAGAGTTGAGCCGCTTTCCAATGAGCGAGTTCTTCCGCACGCCACTTTATATGGTGGTCTCGCTGGCCATGAATCCCAAAGAGGTCGAGCAGGCGTCCGGCACGTACAAGATGGTCGTCGACTACGTCCGCGCCTATGCCGCGCCGAACGTGATGGAGCAGCACCTGACCGGGACGGCTGCGGCGGATATCCTGAAGGGCGGCAATTTTGATGACGTTCTGGACGGCAGAGGTGGTGCTGACAGAATGTCCGGCGGTCTGGGCAACGATACCTACCGCGTCGATAACGCATTCGACGTAGTCATTGAGGCTGAGGGCGCCGGAATCGATCTGGTCTCCAGCCTGATATCGTATTCGCTGTCCGGCCGGCAAATAGAGCAGCTCACGCTCACCGGCGTTGCCGACATCGACGCGATGGGTAACGAACTCGACAACACGCTGGTCGGCAACGCCGGCAGGAACCTGCTATCCGGCGGGGTCGGAATCGACAAGATGGAGGGCGGCGCAGGCAACGATACCTACTATGTTGACAATGCGCTCGACCGCGTGGTCGAGGGCGACGCGGCGGGCAACGACCGGGTATTCAGCTCGATCACCTATTCACTGCCCAGCCATGTCGAAAATATGACTCTCACGGGCGTCGCCAACATCAACGCCCAAGGCAATTCTTCCGACAACGAGCTGACCGGGAACAATGGGAACAACCGGTTATCTAGCTATGATGGCGCGGACCGGCTCGATGGCGGGACCGGGGCTGACCTGTTGAATGGCGGTGCCGGCAACGATACCTATTATGTGGACAATGTACTGGACAACGTCATCGACGAAGCGGGCCTCGACCAGATTTTCAGCTTGGTCACGTACTCACTGGCGGTCGATCGCCGGCTGGTAGAAAATCTGCATCTGACCGGAAACGCCAACGTCGGAGCCACGGGAAATTCCCTCGACAACGTGCTCGACGGCAACGACAGCGACAACAAACTGGACGGCGGCCGAGGCAATGATTCCGTGCTTGGGCGGGGTGGCAACGATGCACTAACGGGCGGTCTGGGCATTGACCAGCTTACTGGTGGCGGCGGCAACGATTCCTTCGTTTTCAGCGCGCCGCTCTCAGTGGCAAACCGCGACATCATCACTGATTTCAACCATACGGCCGATACATTCAGGCTCCAGAATGCGGTAATGCAGGAGCTGGGAGCCACCGGAGCCCTCGAGCCAAGGTATTTCTTCGCTGGAACTAGCGCGCACGACGCCGACGACCACATCGTCTATGACAAGGCTACGGGTGCGTTGTTTTACGATTCCAACGGAAACGTCGCAGGCGGCGTGACACAGCTCGCGACGCTGACGAACAGGCCGACGCTGCTGGCCGACGATTTTTTCGTGATCTGATCCGGCGCCTACAGCGGTGCGCGTGAAAACGAGATCTCACGGTACACGACAGTCAGGGTGAGAACGGGATGATGTGTTTGGATTGAAGATTCCTCAGCAAAAGGATCTTCGCCCATGCCACTGATTCATTCCGCTCTCATCGAGACGTTAGGTTGGCACTTTGCATTGAGCAAGGGCCGGCTTGTGACGCTTGCAGTGCTGATCGCCGGGCTTGCCCAGTCGCGCAGCGTCAACCTTTCGCATCTGGCCGTGCATCTGTGCGGCCCGGTGTGCCATGCCTCGAAATATCGGCGGCTACAGCGGTTCTTCCAGTTCGTCCAGCTCGACCAAGCCGTGGCGGCGCGGCTCGTAGTGTACATGCTCAACCTGGAGCGACCAAAGTATCTGGCGCTCGATCGCAACCAACTGGAAGCTCGGATCGCGCGACATCAACATCCTGATGCTGGCGATCGTCACAAGGCGCTTCCGGGTGCCGCTGCTGTTTGCCTTACTACCGCATCAGGGCAACTCCGACACGGGTCACCGCATCGCACTGATGCGCCGTTATCTTAGCCTGTTTCCTGCTGCCTCCATCCGCTACCTGCTCGCCGATCGTGAGTTCATCGGCGCCGAATGGATGGATTTCCCCAACGAAAACAATATCCCCTTTGCCATCCGGGTGAAGGTCGACATGACCGTCACCCTCGAGGACGGTCGCTCATGGTCGCTCGCCACGCTCTTGCGGCGCAGGCGGGCCTGATGCGCAACCCTCGTCGGGTACCTCAACGGCACAGTAGGCGCCACGCGCGAGCCTCTTCGTCTTGCCGCCAAACGCCTTGGCAACGGCGAATGGCTGATCGTGGCCACCAATCGCCCGATCCGAAGCAGGCCCTCAACGACTACCGAAAGCGGTGGGGTATCGAATGCCTGTTCGGTGATACCAAGACACGAGGCCTCAATCTCGAGGACACCCACATCACCAATCCCGAGAAGTTCGCAAGCCTCATCGTCGTCGTCGTCATGCTCGCCATCACATGGGCCTATCGATGCGCCACCCAGACCCATGGGCATAAAGGCCATACCGCGCAAAAGCCACGGTAGACGGGAGAAGTCGTGGTTCCGTATCGGTCTCGACGCGCTGAGGAACTGGATACTCAACAGCCCCAAAGCAGCTGCCCATGCATGGCTCGCAAAAGCACCCCGACGACCGATTACGGTCTCAAAACACGCCTGAGTCGTGTACCGTGAACGAGATCACCGCGCACCGCTGTAGCTTCTTGTTTGCGCATCGCTTTGTTCGAAAAACCGGTGACCACTTTTTCGAGCGCTAGTTCTACTGCGTCATAAACTGTGTTGGATGTCTTTGGCAGCAGGGATATCGTGTGATGTTATTCCTACAACGTCGCTCCGACTGATCCAGTGCCCGTTCGTGACAGCTAGCGAGAACAGCGCCCATAAGCTCCGGCAAGGCCGCTGGTGGCTTTTCCCGTGGTGGGCGAAGGAGATGCCGAACGCCTGATTTCAGGCGTTCGCGATCGACTTCCAGCGCGCCAGCCGCTCTGCGATCAACTCCGCGCGCTGGCGATCGTCGTTTCCGTCCAGGATGGCCAATCCGCCGGATCGGCGCCCAGGTAGACACCGGATGTCCGCGCGTTCACGCCCTCGGGGCCGTCCGAACGGGTCGTAAAATACCCGGCGGCGCGATCGACGCACTCCAGCAGGATCTCTCCCCTACCGCACAATTGCGGTGCGCTAGGGTCGCGGGGCCGTTCTCGATTCCAGTAGTAGAATACGCCGGCAGGCTCCTTCCTCTCCTTCAGGGCTTCGCTCCAGTATCTGGCGGACAGAGTGCCGTCCTCCAGCCATGAGCGGCCACGCAGCTCCAGCGTACTGTCGAGGGCTCGCGAGATGCGCAGGAGGCCTACGGCGGAAGGCTCCCGCGGGCCCGCGCGCCGAGAGGGAGAATTGCCACCACAGGCCCTCAATGCGTGCGACGCGGCCCTAGCTCTCGATCGCCTTTCGAAGCTTCTGGTTGATGGTCCTCATCTCGGCAGCCTTTGTCGCTTCGCCGTATCGTACGCACGTCAATCCGAGGAGATCGGTCGGAAGCTTCGAACCCCTCGCATGCAGTATGAAGGTTCGGCGCGAGCCGAGGACGCTGCTGAAAGACCGGCTTCGAAGACGACATGGTCGCGCGGAGAAGCCTGGCCGGAAACAGCGGAAGGGGAAGCGTGCAGGCTGGCCGTCGTCCAGTCGTCGCGGGCGAACACGAACGCCGCGAAGTCCACTTCACGCGTAAGCTCGAGGAGACGGGTCAGCGTGGTCGTGCCTGGATTGAAGGATGTCGTCCAGGGATCCGACATGCGCGACGTCTTCGAGGCCGCGCGTAAGCGCCTGCACCAGCTTCATCTGCGCTCCCGACGAGCCAAGGAAAATGCGGGGCTTGTTCATCTATTCCCTCACTACAGCAGGTCGTACCACCGCCGTCCCCGCTGCCACGGTGTCTTAACCACGCTGAATGCGTAAGACACGCACGGAAACGATCCCCGCCCGCGGCCGAATCTGTAGGGTACTTGTGGAGAGCAGCCACCGAGAGAACTGCACTTGCGTGCGCCTTCCGCGTTAGGCTGTCGCGACCTGAAATGACCTGCCGAGGTGGAAGGAGCCCCGCTAGTTGGCGACGGCTCGCAAGGGCTAGTCCCGATTTGAACCGCTGAGGACCTTTGCCACCTATGCGCCACCGATCTTCGTCGAGGGCGCATTCATCGCCGCCTCTGGCGGCTTCATCTCCATCGCCGTGGCGATCGGCATCTCGGTCTGGCGGGCGCGCGAGGCGAAGAACGTCGAGACATACGGATCGGCGCGCTGGGCGAAACCGTCAAGTCCGCCGGTCTGCTCGGGCTGACGGCGTGGTACTCGGCATGTTCGATCGCGATTATCTCCGTCACGACGGGCCGGAACATGTTCTGTGCTTCGCGCCGACGAGAAGCGGCAAAGGCGTCGGCCTCGTCGTGCCATCGCTTCTCACCAGGTCGGGCTCGGCCATCGTGCACGATATCAAGGGTGAGAACTGGCAGCTCGCTGCAGGCTTTCGCGCCAGGCACGCCAGGCACGGGCGGGTGCTGCTGTTCGATCCCACGAACAGGAAGTCCTCCGCCTACAACCCGCTTCTCGAAGTGCGCCGCGGCGAGTGGGAGGTGCGTGACGTCCAGAATGTCGCCGACGTGCTGGTCGATCCCGAAGGCTCGCTCGAAAAGCGCAATCACTGGGAGAAGACCAGCCACTCACTGCTCGTCGGGGCGATCCTGCACGTACTCTACTCCGAGCCCGACAAGACGCTGGCCGGCGTCGCGGGATTCCCGTCAGACCCAAAGCGGCCGATCGAGACCACTCTGGCAGCGATGATGACGACGCCGCATCTCGGAGAGATCGCCTCGCATCCCGTCGTCGCCTCAACGGCGCGCGAGCTCTTGAACAAATCCGACAACGAGCGGTCTGGCATTCTCTCCACCGCGATGTCGCTCACGCCGTGCTGCTGCTGGACCGAGCCGGATGGCACACCACCGGCAATCTCGTCTGGCCAAAAAACATCACGCCGATCCTGCTGCCATCGCGCTCTCCGGAGCTCAATCTGGTCGAGCAGGTCTGGCAACATCTGCGCGCCAACTTCCTCTCCAACCGCGTCTTCGACACATATGGCGACATCATCGACGCTGCCTGCGACGCATGGAAAAGGCTTGCCGCAAAGCCCGACGCAATCACCTCAATCGGAATGCGGAAGTGGGCACATTCAGGTCATTTATGAGGGCCGTTGGTATAAGTTAGCGTAGCGCCCTGCCCTCCCCTAGGCCTGCAAAGCCCTCACCCTAGATTCGGCGGCGGCATCTTGAAAAGACATGCACACGGCGGGATTACGCCTGTACGAACATTGGCCCTGCACCGGAAAGCAGACACGCGCAATGCGATTGCGAGCAGACGGGTTCGCGAATGTCGCGATCAACCGTGAGGCTGGTGCACATTCATCTCGACCTATCTTGATCACGCAGGATTACCCCTGCGTACCCGTCTGGCGGCCCCACTTGGAACTACATGCCGGAAAACGGTAGCCATCCATGAAGAAGGGGAACGCTTTCGTCGTAAAGCTGAGCAAGAGGACCATCAAACGTGCTGCCTGATAGTTATCGGCTCTTGGCCGGCGCAGGTTCAAATCAGGGACGCGCAACCACCGATACCGACATTCACTGATCGTAGTGATCTGAAAAAACTGAGCCGCATCTTGTTACCGGTAGTCTTAAGGCCCGCTCCCCTCATCACGACGCTGGAAGCAGACGACGCACGCCCAAGACTGGCTCGCGCGCAGCGCCGACGGCCGATGGTCGCCAGCCACGTCTCGCCGAACGGCCCCATGTTCACGGCCGTTGGCCGCGTCGAAACCTCGTGATCGAGCGGCAAAAGCGGCAGCACCAGTTCGCCGAAGCGATAGGCTTCCTCCAGATGCGGATAGTCGGGCAGGATGAAGGTATCGATCCCAATGCGCGGTATTCGTCGATCCGCTCCGCCATTGTCGCCGCGTCGCCGACCAGGGCGGTGCCGGCGCCACCGCGCTAGGCCGACGGCCGGCCCTCAGGGTTCGGGCTGATTTCGAGTTTGTCGCGACGGCCCCCGTGCAGCCGGCCCATGCGCGACTGGCCGACGGAATCCATGCGCGAAAACCTTCTGCGCCTTTGAAAGGCTCCGATGACTCAGAAACCCTGCGCTCTCAATTAACCCAATTCTGTCTCATTGGCGCTGACGCCGGTGAGAAGGCGCATATGTCCGGTGCGGCGACTTACGACGCCGACGAGAAGGACTTTACCGAGGGATGCGAGGACGACCGGCACCACTTCCGGTTTCATTGTCTCCCCGGAGCATGCCACGGAGATGCTCGAGCACGTGGGATATGCATCATTGAACGATCAAAGGCGATCTCGCCAAGAGCAACAGACTCTAACGCGGCGCGATTGAGGATCGTCAGCGAGCCGTGGTCGTATCGGGTCATATACCGCCGTTCCCATTCTCTCAGGCAACGATTCACTTTCGCTCGAGAAGCCGGGACCATTGCCGCGAGGTCGGTCTGCGAAATGTGGATACTCAGAGCTCTATCCACGGTAGTCGTGCTGTGCGGCCTCTCTGTCAATCGCAAGAGCGTGCTCGCCAATCGAGTGGATAGGGCACTGGCCGCACTTTGGATCACTCGCTCCTGCGCGTCGTGGGTTGCTTCGCACAAGTACGGGATCACCTTTAATGCGAGATCGGGGTGTTTGTCGAAGACCCTAACCATGAAAGCTACTTCGATTTGCAGCAAGTCGCTGTCCGCAACTGACTCAGCATTCATGTTACTTCTTCGCGTGATGAACAACCTAGTCAGGTCGAAAGTGTCACCGGGACCAAGATCTGCAAAGATGAATTCACGTCCATCCGAGATGGGAGCACTAAGCCGAATTTTTCCTTGAATTATGTAGTAAATATAAATTGGCACGTCGCCAAGGCGAGTTAAGACTTTATTCTTCGGAACCCTTCGTAGAATGGCCACTTTCGCCAGTTCACTAAGAATACTTGGGTCAAATTGCTGAAATAAGCGTATTTTATCGAGCTGTTTGACCCGGACCTCAGCGCCGCAATCTGCCATGGCTCCTGCCCCCCTGATAGGGTAAAGCGCCCCGGTCCCCAAAAGCGTTGCCTTGACTACCTCTTAGAACGAGCCCGATTTCGGGCCGTTCTCGCGCAAGAGCGCTCAGACAGAAGTGTTACCATATTAGGATAGCATAAAATAGGCACTCCTATGTGCCCGGGGTAACAGCGACCCTGTCTCTGAGAGAGTTTAAATCAAATGTGATCGACTGAAAGCCGTTGGGATAACCCCCTTCTATGGGACGGCGTGTGCCATGCCCCAAGAAGGAGAAGGGATACAACAGGATTCGGGGGCTTGTCTCCATGCGGCATGCACCAACCCAGGCGTCGCGTGCGTTCTTGAAGCGGAGCGTAGAACCGCTACGGCTTCCTGTGGGAGCAGTTTGCGTGTTTCTTGCAACTGCTGATTTCCTCCTTGGAGAGACGATACTTCTTGCGTCAAATGACGTCTATCATAGGTACGTCGGCGTGAGCCCGCCAGATATTTGGGAGACGATTTATCTAAGTGTTACCGCCGGCCTATTGCTTGTCGCATTCATGGGGGCCAGAGGCGCCTACACGATCAGTGGCATCCTGGACGATCACCGCGTGATCAAAACACTCTTCACCGGGTGGTTATTCGTTTTCTTTTCAATTCTCTGGCTCGCCTTTCTCACGAAGACGACGTCGACGTTCTCCCGCGGTTCCTTGACGCTGGCGTTTGCGGTCGGATTCCCAACCCTGCTGCCTGGCCACGTGGTTCTAGCGCGTGTGCTGAAACGGCTTCTGGCCGCCGAGAAGCTCGTCCTGCGCACAGTTTATCTGTTTTACGCTGGCGGTCCTGGAATGGAAAAGGGGATAATCGGCAAGCTCGGGCAACAGGGCATCGCGGTTTGCGGTGTTTCGAACATCGAGAACCATGATGGCACGATCGCAGCACGATCGGTGCAAGCCGCCGTCGCAGCTGCGCAGGCTGCGTTCCGTAGTGACCCGTATGGGGCAGTTTATCTCTTTTGCTCTTGGGATCAGCGGAAGTTGATCGCAGGCATCCTGGACGAAATGTCCCGCCTCCCGCTGCCGATCTATCTTTTCGCCGATGCCTACATAGACAAGATTCTGGCCGGATGCCCGCTGCACACCGGCTGGCAGCGAGCCTTCGAAGTCCAGCGCGCGCCTTTGAGGCCTGCCGAACGCCTGCTGAAGCGGTTATTCGACATTGCCTTTGCATCACTGCTACTGCTCTTCCTGTTTCCGTTGATGGCCGTAGTCGCGTGTGCCATCGCGCTCGAGAGCGGTCGCCCAGTGCTGTTTCGGCAGACGCGGCGGGGTTTTTGTGGTAAGCCATTCAATATTTACAAGTTCCGATCAATGACCGTGCAGGAGAACGGTGCGGAAATTCGCCAGGCTCAGCGTAATGATGCGCGGGTTACCCGACTTGGCCGAATATTGCGCCAGTCAAATATCGACGAGCTGCCGCAGTTATTTAATGTGCTTCGGGGGGAAATGTCCCTCGTGGGGCCGCGACCCCACGCCCTCGCTCATGACGATACCTATAGTGCGATTATTGCGAGCTATGCTTATCGCCATCGTGTAAAACCCGGTTTGACAGGCTGGGCTCAGATCAATGGCTTTCGAGGGGAAACGAAGGAGCTGTGGAGGATGGAAAAACGCGTAGAGCATGACCTCTGGTACATACAGTCCTGGAGCGTGCAGCTCGATCTCAAGATAATTTGGACAACCGCTGTACTGGTGCTTTCGGATCGTAATGTCTATTGATGTATAGCAGCTTCTCAGAGACCGTTTTGAAAATCGGCTGACTATGGGTTCCGTCTGGGGCTGGGTTATGATTCAAGCTTTGGATGCGGACAGAGCCGTGGCCGGATGGCCCAGATCCGCCAAGAAGACCTTGCGCTACCCGTCTGATTTGACGGATGAGGAGTGGGAGCAGTTCGCGCCGCTGATGCCCAAGCCTGGGCGGCGTGGCCGTCCGCGCGAGGTTGATTTTCGCGAGGTGATCAATGCGGTGCGCTACCTGGTCCGTTCGGCTTGCGGCTGGCGGATGCTGCCGATCCACTTTGGACCCTGGCAGACGGTCTATGGCTGGTTTCCAGAGCTGGCGCGGCGGTTTCTGTTCCAGACCGTCCACGATGTGGCGCTGATCCTGGATCGTGAGCGGGCCGGACGCGAGGCGAGCCCGTCGGCGGTGATCGACAGCCAGTCTGTCAAGGCTCCGCAAGCTGGAACAAGGGGTTACGACGCCGGAAAGAAGATCGTCGGCCGCAAGCGACACATTGCCGTCGATACGGATGGGCGGCTCTTGATGGTCAATCTCACCACCGCCGATATCTCCGACAGCGCCGGCGCTCAGGCGATCTTGGATGGTAGCCGCAAGCGTTGGCCCTGGGTGAAGCATCTATTCGCCGACGGCGCCTATGACAGGCTGAAGCTCATGGACAAAGCCGCCTATCTCGACTTCGTGGTCGAGATCACTCGTCGATCCGACGACCAGAAGGGCTTCCAGATCCTGCCCCGCCGCTGGGTCGTCGAGCGGACCTTCGGCTGGATGACAAGATGCCGCCGCCTCGTGCGCGACTACGAGCAGCGCATCGATGTCTCGCAAGCCATGATCCTTGTCGCAATGGACGGCAATCTCATCCGCCGAAACGCTCATCCGTGAATTTCAAAACGGACTCTTAACTCTGTGTCCATGGAACCGGTAGCAGGCCGTAGAGCGGCCTCTCACATTAACTGCGCATTCTAAGGACAGTTCACGGTGGATGGATGGGGCACACCTCGCTCCAGACAACCAAAGGCTACGCCCACACGCCGAAGCACCTTCAGGCCAGTCTGAGCGTCTCTGAGGACGCGGAACAGGTCGATGCCGCGCTGCACTTGGCATGACGCGCGAGACCGACCGCACCGGCACGGCGGTCTTGTAGCATCGCCGGGAAGACTTGACAGGTTCTACCGAGCGCTCGCACCTTTGGGCATTGGAATACCTGTCCTGCCTGACTGGCTGCGGGACAGCTGCTTGAGAGAGCGGGTGAGCGGTGCCTCTACCCACAAATGCAGGCCAACGCTGAAGAGACAGACAGCGGCAAATGCGGCGAACAAATAAAAAGTGGCTGAGAAAATGGAACCAGCCGGAAGCACTTTTGCCGCAAGAAAGTACACGCCGTGCAGAATCAGCGGATGGATTAGGTAGGTCGCGTAGCTCGCAGACCCCAGCAGGAGAGCGCCTCGATGCGACGCCCGATGGTTTGAACGCTCAAGTATCAACGCTCCGGCGACGATGACCGTCGCTGGTAGGCCAAGCCGCATGAGCCTGATTTCCCCGGTGCGCGTAACCTCGACGCCCAAGTACCAGTCCTGGGCAATCAGCACAGCAATGGCTACCCCAATCGCGAGGACACTCAGTGTTGCTCCGTGGGGCAGGTCGAGTGCCCGTGACTTCAGATATAAGAGCCCCAGCAAGCAGCCGAGCGCGAACTCAAGTAGGATGGCATTCGTATAGTACTCGATCACAAAAGATTGTGGCTTGAATACTACGCCCATGAACCAAAACGACAGAAAGACCACCGACAAAATGGTAGTTGCCCGACTAATTCGACCCGAAAGCAGGAAAAGGCCGAAGAAGAAATAGAAAAAGGCCTCGTAGATCAGTGTCCATGCCGGACTGAGTATGGGCTCCGAAACGCCGTCGAGTCGTATATTCGGCAGTAAGAACAGGGATGTCAGCAGGTCCGAGCCGTCCCAATTGTGCAGTCCTGACGGACTGAAGCCGACAGAGCTGACGGCTACTATCGCGAAAGTGGTGATCCAGTATAGCGGCAATATCCGGATGAGTCGGTCACGCCAGAACGCGGCGGGGCCACAGTGGCTTCTGTCGCTCGCATAAACCATGATGAAGCCAGATATGACGAAGAATATATCGACACCCGCAGCCCCCAGATGTGAATGAAAGGGAAGCGGGTGCAGGCGCTCGATGAACGGTTGGGCATGGTACAAAACCACCGCATAGGCGGCCACAGCCCGAAGCACCTGGAGATTGTTCAGCATCAGCCTGGCTCTCGCGCTCGCGACAGTCATTTAGTCTGACCGGAGGTGATTTCGGAGGCAATTACCTCTTTCGACGCCTCGCATGCGACGTCGTACCTCCTATTGGGGAGATGGCGCTGCGCCCAGGCTCGCCCTTTCTGTCAATCGGCTCGCAATTATTCCACGCCGAAATACACAAGGCCTCGCATTGGACTGGCCACCGTATTCGAATGGGACATTCGCCGCCGAGCAAGACAATGCCAAGGCGGCTCACCGCGGCATTTGGCAGGGCCGGTTCGATCAACCTTGGGATTGCCGTGCGGCGAACGCCGACAACGTCGAGACAGTCAGCGAGCGATCCACCGGGTTCGGGCTTCTCAGAGACCGTTTTGAAAATCGGCTGACTATGGGTTCCGTCTGGGGCTGGGTTATGATTCAAGCTTTGGATGCGGACAGAGCAGAGCCGTGGCCGGATGGCCCAGATCCGCCAAGAAGACCTTGCGCTACCGTACGCCTCCGGCGAAGGCCGCCTTGCGCGAGCATGGCACGGTAGCGAAGCTGCGCTCTTAAGGTCGTCCTTACGAGCGTAGTTAGCAGCACAGCATGAGCCAGATGACGATATTGACCGGGCCGGAGCGCCGTCGTCGTTGGAGTGAAGAGGATCAGTGCCGGATACTGGCCGCGGCATTCGCGCCCGGGGCCACAGTGGCGGCGGTTGCGCGTCAGTACGATGTCGCGACCAGCCTGATCTATAAGTGGCGCCGCACGGTGAGAGCCCGCGAGACGGGCTTTGCCGAAGTTGTCGTGGCTCCCGATGAGCCTGTCGCCGTTTCGCGGCCGGCGGCATCCCCAGCGGTGATCGAGCTGGAGGTCGCCGGCAAGGTGCGGCTGCGGATTCCGCTGACCACGCCGCCAACACTGGCGGCAGCGATGGTGAAGGCGCTGGGCGTTTCATGATCCCGGTTCCGAGCCAGGTGCGGATCTGGTTGGCGGTCGGCCGGACCGATATGCGTCGCGGGATGCAAGGCCTCGCTCTGCAGGTTCAGGAGACGTTGGGCCGGGATCCGCATGCCGGCGATCTTTATGTCTTCCTTATCTGGCATGATGGGCTCGGCATGTCGCTATATGCAAAACGGCTCGAGAAGGGCCGGTTTCTCTGGCCGTCGCCGGCGGACGGTGCGATTTCCATATCACCGGCGCAGCTCGCCTACATGCTCGACGGGATCGATTGGCGCAACCCGCGTCACACGTTCCGCCCGCAGCGCGCGGGCTGAGTTTTTCTTTGAGTTTGCGCCATTTTCCGCGAGTCAGCGGACGCGTTTTATGATTCACTCCAGGGCATGGTTGCCACCGCCCAGGATGCTGTTCCGGACGATATTGGCGCGCTGAGAGCAGCGCTGACCGCGGCGCTGGCCAGAGCCGAAGACGAGGCCGCGCGCGCTGCGCTGGTCGAGGCCGAACTGGCGGTCGCCAGGGCCAAGGCATCGGATGATGCGGCGCTGATCGCACATCAGGATCTGACGATCCGGAAGCTGCAGCGGGCGCTGCATGGTCAGAGTTCTGAACGCTCAGCCCGTCTGCACGACCAGATGGAGCTCACCTTCGAGGAACTCGAGAGCACGGCGACGGAAGACGAGATCGCCGCCGAACAGGCCGCGGCCCGGACCACCGAGGTGGCGCCTTATGTGCGCAAACGACCAGCGCGCCAGCCATTTCCCGAGCATCTGCCACGCGAACGCGTGGTCGAGCCGGCGCCGAGCGCTTGCCACTGCTGTGGCGGTCATCGGCTGCGCAAGCTTGGTGAGGATATCACCGAGACGCTGGAGGTGGTGCCGCGGCAATGGAAGGTGATCCAGCACGTGCGGGAGAAGATCCTATGGGCGA
>NZ_JAMYSV010000018.1:0-90209 GCF_040322115.1 Mesorhizobium sp. M0195
AATCGTCATATGTCGAAGCCCTCAAAGGCTCCGAACATCGTCCTTCACGCCGATCCCCGAAAGGTGCCGTCGGAACATCGCTTACCAATCGAATTCGAGCGAGCCATCTCTAGGTCGCAGGCATATATCCGCGCTCCACACTGCGTTGGTTGAGATCGGCAGCCAGACTGGCCAGCCACTCTGTGCGCAGGCGGATAGAGGTGAGTGTCGATCGCAAATTGCAGAAACGTTGCCAGCGGATAATTGCGCAGTCCGCGCGTCACGCGTACGGATCCATAAGCGCCAGCGCGCTTACATCCAGAAGCACACCAAACCCGACGATCTGCTCCAGCGCAACGTTGCGAGACAACGTGCGCAAGCTTTTGGCCGGTTCGGACTTTATGCGGCTGACCAGGGCATATCGATTGTAGACCGCCAAACCGACCATCGCGACGAATAGGCTGATCTTGAACAGGAGAACTCGACCGTAGCTATTGCGCGGATCGGGGAACGAGCCAAGCACTAGCCAAGTGTTCATGGCGCCCGTCAACAAAATGAGCGCAACCGCCACCATACCAAAGCGGGAGAAGCGCCACAGGACAGTTTCCACGCCTGCGACTTCGGATGGATGCCGCTGTGCTGCCGCGGTAAGCAGGCCGAGGGGCAGGAGGCCACCTATCCACGCCCCGGCGCTTGCAACATGGAGAGCTTGAGTCAGTGAGCCTAGAAGGCCCAACGCCGCCGCGTGGCCCTGCCAACCCTCGCAGGTCAGTAGCAAGAAAGCCGGCCCGACGATCAATTCGGGCCGCCCCGAGAAACTGATCACCAGGAGCAGGAGAACGAGCGAAAGGCGAACAAACCAAACAGTTCCGAAGTCGCTTTCCATGAGAACGCCGCGCAAGGTGTCAACCATACTCTCGCGTCCGGAGAGCCCGGCCGTAAAACACAGCAGCCAAATTGCCGCGAAGATTGCGGCCGCAAGTGCGAGGGCAGAATTGAGGTTACGGGGTAGAGGCGCAAGCGCGGGAGCCGCGGTTCTGTCTAGCGCATAGAAAGGGAAGAGTGCCGACCCGAATAGAATCATCACTGAGAGGAAGTAGACCCACCGGGCGAAGGCCAGAGTGCCATCAACGTCCATTTCTACGGTCTGACTTCAAATTTGAAATTGCCCTTCACCTTGTGCCCGTCTGCTGACAGCACGTGCCAATCAACTTGATAAACACCCGGCGCAAGGGACCTTGATACAGGTGCCACCATGTCCTTATCCTGCACCGCGATCTCCGTGGTGATCTTCGCACCATCCGGCCCCGACAGATCGACGCCCGAGAATCGAGCCTCAATGGGTTCGCTAAAGCGCAGTCGAATCTCAGTGGGCGGAGCGGCAATGGTGCTATTGATCTCTGGAGTAGCCTGGACCAATCGAGCATGCGCAAGCGCCTGGCCGGATAATGGCACGCTCCACAGCGCAAGTGTGGCGATCAGTCGGATAGTCCGGTTCAACGCGAACTCCTCCCGCGACGGACGGTCATCAAAGACAATGCACTTTCTGACGAGTATACGAATTTGTTGGTGTTGCAGGGCCGCCACTGTTCGAGCTGTCACGAAACTTTCCATTTGCCGGAAAAGTGATGGGAGATCAGGCCAACACGCTACCGACCGCCGAGACTCTCCATTGAAGGTCACGGACGCCGCAAGCGTCTGTAATTATCAGGACAAGCGCGGGCGAAACAAGCGTTGGCGCCCGCGTGACTCCATTTCAGCTATTTAACCGGGATCATGAGATGTGCGTAGGGAGTGCCCGCCCACATCACATAGGGCTTGGATGTGTCAGGCTTGGGGTCCGTCGGATAGCCCTGCATCATGTCCATGGCGTTGACGATCATCACATGCGGGCCGGTTTCTATCCAATTGTTGCCTTCCTCGGGCTTCGTCGCATAGGGATCGGTGTTGCTGCCATCGGTACCGCCGGACAGCATGTACATGAAGCCGACCTTGCCCTTGGGCGGTTCCTTCTTTTCCATCCATGCCATCGCCCATTCCATCGAGTTGGCATCGCCGCACATTGGGTCCGGGCCGGGCGTGGACGGGCTGTCCGGCATGCACCAGAAGCCGTTTTTGCCCTCGCGCAGGGTGCGCATGGCACCCTTCTCATCCGCGGCGTAGACCGCAGCGCCGCTTGCCACGGCAGGGGGTGCAGCAGATTCGGCGCTCTTGATCATCGCAGCGTCGTCGGCGGCTGCGCCTTGCATCGCAACCAAACTGCCTGCCGCCAAAAGGGCAGCGACCGTCAGAAGCCGTTTCATGGCCGTTCTCCGGTTTGAGTTGATCTTGTGCATGATGTCGGACGCACGGCTTTCCAGAGCCGTTTGTCGATGATCAAACACTAGCAGATTACATGCCTCCGGACAATTTATGTTTTAGCGGTGCCTAATGTCTTTGAGGGGCGTTATGGTCGGTCCCGTCCGTCCAGGCTCAGGGTGACGTCTCGCTTAGGCGCATTCAGAAAGCGATGGCTTGCATCTTTTGATCATGCAGCCGAGACGCGTTTCGCGAAGAGGTCTCCGGCGAACCTGCACGCCGCCTTGTGCATTGAGCTTACTTCTTGCGACACGGGCTCAGCCTCCGCACAAGCTTCCACTGAAAGGGGACACCGCGTCCTGAAGAAACAGCCGGAGGGCGGATTCGTCGGACTTGGGATTTCGCCCGTGGTCAACGGAGGGTTGCGCCGACGTTCGGTGGCAGGATCAGCCTCGGGGACAGACGCGAGAAGGAGTTGGGTATAAGGATGGCTCGGATTCCGGTAGACCTCTTCCGAGCTACCGCTTTCCCCCACCTTGCCGAGGTACATCACGTAGACGCGGCTCGCTGCCTGCCGGACAAGCGCGATGAAGAGGCAGGACACGCCGAGCTTCCCTCTAAGGTCGAGGAATAGGTTCATGACCTGCGCCCGTATCGACAAGTCTAGCGCGCTGACCGGTTCGTCGCAGATCAAAACCCGCGGCTCTACAGCCAGCGAGCGCGCTATCGCGATGCGTTGCCTCTGGCCGCCTGAGAGCTCACGGGTGAATCTGCCCCGGACCGTTGTCGCCAGACCGACCTGGTTGAGGAGTTCAGTGATCCTCGCCTCGCGTTCCGTCTGCGAACGCAAGCCTGCAATGATGAGGGCTTCGTTAATGGCTTCGCCCACAGTCTGGCGATCATTCAGGGACGCATAGGGGTCCTGGAACACGTACTGAACTGCCCGACGCGCTTCCCGCAGACGGCGACCACTCAAGGAGCCGAGGTCGACGCCATCAAAAACGACAGGTCCGGATTGGGGTTTTTCCAAGCCGACGATCGAACGACCGAGCGTGGACTTGCCGCAGCCAGACTCCCCCACCAAGCCGACGATCTCGCCTTGATTGAGGTGGATTGAGACGTCGTTTACCGCTTTGATCGTCTGGCCACGCTTGGCGGTTGGAAAGCTGGTGAAGCACACTGGTCAAGTGGACGTGTGCGTGCTCCGGAGATCTGCCATCGCGCGAAGTACTTTACCTCGATAAATTCGTCAGGTGCCCGGCCTTAAGCCCAACGTTGCAGCCCGTTCACCGAGCCGTGGCGCTGCCCTAACAAACTCGAACCCGGATGACTGCCGGCCTTGCCTGCTCAGGAGGTATGTTGCGGGAAAACTTTCCGCCTAGTGAAGCTTGCATGCGAACCGCTGTCCTGCATATGCTGTGTCAGACTGGAGGTGGGATATGCGCGCACCAGTTATTGTCGCTTTGGGATTGTCGGCATTGGTTGCCGCGAGTCCGGCCAAGGCTCACACGGACGGTCTAATCTATGGCGCGGATGTAGTGGCCTCGAAGTGCAATGACCCATCCGCTGAGTTTTGCGTCGGATTCCTGGCAGCGGTTTGGTCCCAACTCTACGCCACGGCGACCCATTGCGCACTGCCAGCGGTTAGCATGCGCGATTTGTCGGACATTTACCGCGTCTTTTTGTTGAAAAATCCCGACTTAAACGACGTTCCGGCTTCAATCGCGGTAACAAAAGCGTTTGAGGCCCATACTGGGTGTCCAGGCTGGCGTCCGCGTTCAGATGGAGAATAGCTGGAGGCCAAAAAGGGCTCGAACTGGCCGAACGTGTGGCAGATCCAGCAGAGCTAGCCCGCGATCGGCTCGTCATGTTGCTACGCCTGAAACCGCCATCGCTGCCGTTTGTACCAAGCCGGCAGTCGCTATTAATATTGAGATTGGACCTTTTGGACCCTTCATGGCTCGATAGGTCAGCTTCTCGAAAACGCATTGGGGCGCAGAAATACCCATCTTTCAAATGACCGGGCGGCGGCCGCTATCGGCCAGGTGACAAGAGGCAACGCCGCCATGCGGCACGGATCGCAGCATCGGTTCCTCGACCCCGCAGACATCGATCGCCACCGGACAGCGCGTGTTGAATCGACACCCCGGAGGCGGCGCGCTTGGGCTCGGCGGATCGCCGGCGAGGATGATCCGGCGGCGCCCGGCTTCGATGCGGGGATCGGGCGAAGGAACCGCCGACAGCAGCGCCTGGCTGTAGGGATGGGCCGGCTCGCGAAACAGCGGGCGGGTCACGCCGGCCTCCGCGATGCGGCCGAGATACATCACCGTCACGTCCGAGCAGACCTCGCGCACGATAGCCAGATCGTGCGCGACAATGACAATGGTCAGACCAAGCTGCTTCTGCAGCGACGTGAACAGGTTGACGATCTGCGCCCGGATCGAGACGTCGAGCGCACTGAGCGGTTCGTCGCAGACCAGTATGGACGGTTTCAGCGCAAGCGCGCGCGCAATCGAAACGCGCTGCCGCTGGCCGCCGGAGAGCGACCTTGGCAAACGGTCGAGCACCGTCTCAGGCAGAGCAACCAGATCCAGAAGCTCGGCAATGCGGCGCCGGCGCTCGACTGATGAACCGAAGCGATGGATCTGCAGCGGCTCCTCCAGTGTCTGGTAGACGGACTGGCGGCGGCTCATCGACCCCAACGGGTCCTGGAAGACGAACTGGACTTCGCGGCTGAACGACTTCCTGTCCGATTTCAGCCATTCGGCGCGATCCCTTCCCCCAATCAGGACGGTGCCTTCGCTCTCCTTCTGCAAACCGACGATGGTGCGCGCCAGCGTGGTCTTGCCGCAGCCGGACTCGCCGACGATGCCGTGGAACGCGCCCCGCGCGACCGTCAGGTCTATGCCGTCGACCGCCCGCACCGCGCCAGTGCCCGAACGGTTGGCGAAATGCACCTTCAATCCCTTGACCTCGATTGCCGCGGCATCAGACATGGACGGCGATCCCCTCTCGTTTCAGCACGACCGGGCAAGCCACGCGGTGCGGGCTTGTCGACGCGGATATCGTCTGCAGCGGCGGCCGGTGCTGCCGGCAACCGGCTTCGACCAGTTCGCAGCGCTCGGCAAACCGACAACCCGGTTCCAGCCGGATCTGGTTTGGTGGCAGGCCAGGTATCTCGCGGGTCGCCGCGCGCTCGTCGGCGCGAAAATCCGGCACCGATGCGAGCAGTCCGCGCGTATAGGGATGGACCGGCCGGGTCAGCACATCCATCGCCGTCCCCTCCTCTGCCACCTGGCCGGCGTAAAGCACGATGACGCGATCGGCGACGGAAGCGACCACGCCGATATCGTGCGTGATCAACACGACCGCGATGCCATCCTCGCGCTGGATCTGACGGATGAGCTCCAGGATTTGCGCCTGGACGGTGGCGTCCAGCGCCGTCGTAGGCTCGTCTGCGATCAGCACGCGCGGCCGGGCCGCCAGCGCCAGCGCGATCATCGCCCGCTGCAGCATGCCGCCCGACATTTCGTGAGGATAGCGGTTGTAGCGATCCTCGGGGTCCGGAATGCCTGAGCGCGCCAGAAGCGAAACCGCTTCCTTGCGCGCGGCCTCACGCGACAGGCCGGCGAAGCGGCGCGCCTGGCGCGCCAGTTGCGGGCCGATCTTCAGCATCGGGTTGAGCGCGCTCATCGGGTCCTGGAAAATCACGCCGAAATAGCGTCCGCGAAGATCCGACAATTGCCGGGAACCGATGCTGAGCAGTTCGCTTCCGTCGGCTCGCGCTGACCCTTTCATGTCCACGGTCACGCCCTCGGGCAGCAGGCCGAGCGGACCGAGCGTCATGACGGTCTTTCCCGAACCGCTTTCGCCGACGACCGCGACCGTTTCTCCGGGACGGACGTTGAACGACACCCCGTCCACCGCCCGCACCGAAACGGTGGTAGCGTAGAGGTCGATGACCAAATCTTCGATCGAATAGATCGGCTGAGCGTCGCTCATGCTGAAGTCGTTCCCGTTTCGACGGCGTTACGCTCGGCTTCTTCGCGAGCGCGCGCCCTTCGCCGTTTGCGCAACGTCGCGCCGCGAACAGGCCGCGGAACCTTTTGCAATGCGAAAGCTTCGCCCAGAAGATTGAAGCTGACCACGACCAGCGTCAGCGCCAGGCCGGGCAGCACGACGAGGCGCGGAACCTCCTCGATATAGCTCATGCCGTCGACCAGCATCTGGCCCCATTCCGGTGTCGGCGGCGCGACGCCAAGTCCGAGAAAGCTGAGCGTCGCGATGGCCAACACAAGCGCGCCGGCGTCGGCGCTTGCGTAGACCACGACGAGAGCAAGCACATGCGGCAGGATATGGCGGACAAAAATCCAGAGATGGCCGGCGCCCATCACGCGGGCCGCCTCGATATAGGGCTGTTGCAGCTCGGCGGTGACGACGGCGCGGCTCATGCGGGCATAGTTCGCCCACCACGCCAAGGTGAGCGCCGTGATCATCGACCAGTAGCCGGTGCCCAGAGTGCCGATCAGCGCCAGCGCGATCACCAAGCTCGGAAGCGCCAGCGCAATGTCGATGATGCTGATCAGGACAAGCTCGACACGGCCGCCGACATAGCCAGCGAAGGAGCCAATCGTCACGCCGATCGCCAGAGCGGCGACGAGCACGATGACCATCGCCACCAGGGAAATGCGCGCGCCACCGACGATGCGGCTCAAGACGTCACGGCCGAGATAGTCGGTGCCCAGCCAGTGGCTCCCGCTCACGCCCTCCAATGTCGCCGAATAGTCCTGCGTGCTGGGGTCATATGGCATGATTACCGGCGCGAAGATGCCGACCAGCACAAAGCCGATGACGGGAAGCAGCACCAGCCACGGCCAGTCCTTGATGTCCCTGATCGCGGAAATGTTCATCGCCTCATGCTCCCCGCGCCCGGCGCATTCGCGGATCCGCAACGATGCAAATCATGTCGACGATGAAATTGACCACGACGAAGAAGACGACAAACAGCAGCAGCACCGACTGCATGCCGATGAAGTCGCGGAAGCGTATCGCCTCGATGAAGAAGGCGCCGACGCCACGCAATGCAAACACCGTCTCGACGACGATCGATCCGATGATCATCAGCGTGAATTGGGCGCCGAATGTCGTCAGGAACGGAATGGCGATGTTGGGCAGCGCCTCGCGCAGCAGCACCTGCGTCCTGGTGTAGCCCTTGGCGAAGCCCGTCGTGGCAAACGGCCGCGACATCGCTTCCTGGAGGTTGACCCGAACGACGCGGCTCAGCACGGACGCCGGGAACAACGCGACTGTCACCCACGGCAGAAGCCACGAGGTGAGGCCGCCGGTGCCGAAGGTGGGTACCCAGCCCAGCGTGACCGAAAACACGATGACCAGCAGCGCCGCCACGAAGAAGTTCGGGGTCGATGCGCCGATCAGCGAAAATACGTGCAGGAACCTGTCTATCACGCCGCCATTGCTGACAGCGCCGGCGATGCCAAGCGTGATCGACAGGATGAAGGCGAGAACGCCGCCGCCGGCAAGCAGAGCTGCCGTCATCGGAATGCGGGCGGCAAACTCCGACGAGATCGGCTTTCCCGTTCGCAGCGATATGCCGAAATCGCCGGCCAGCGCGCTGGCCAGCCAGCGTCCATAGCGGATCGGCAGCGGGTCGTAGAGACCGAGCTCCTTGCCGATCTTGGTGATCATTTCGGCGTCCGCGCCGGGGCCTGCCGCACGCTCGGCAATCAGAGCCGCAACATTGCCCGGAGCCGCCGCAACCAGGGCGAATGTCAGCGCGGATGCCGCCAGAATCAAAAGGCAGGCAAGCAGCATCCGTCGCAGGATCGTGCTTTTCATCGTCAGGCCTCGCTTGGGCTCGAACTCTTCAGGCCTTCAGCGTTATCGCCTTGAACGGCAGATCATAGTCGGTCGCCGGAAGCGAGAAATTCTCCGCGCGCGGATTGTGGGCCCACAGTCGCTGGCTGACGACCAGCGGACAGATGGCGGTGTTGTCGTAGAGCCAGTCGTAGAGGGCCTGCATCTTCAGGTCGCGTTCGGCGCCGCTCGCCTCGAGCGCCGTCTTGACCACGCCGTCGAGCGCTTCGGAGACGTAGATCTTGCCGTCGGGACCGCTGTCGGCGGTCGAGACGAAAGCATTGCCCAGCGTGCCGTGCGGATCGTAGGGCGCTCCATAGGTGGTGAAGAAGGCCAGGTCATAGTCGAAGGCCGGACGCCGTTCATGCATGGTGGCATTGTCCACAGAGGAGACCTGGACCTGGAAACCGACCTCGGACAATTGACCCTGGATCATTTCGGCGATGCGCCGCGATCCCGGCAGAGACTCTTCGGAAACCAGAAAGTCGATGGTCAGAGGAGAGCCAGCCTTGGTCCAGGCACCGCCGCTGTCGACCCAGCCGCCATCCGCGAGGATTTTCTTGGCCGCCGCCACGTCGCGCACCGGCACGTCATGCCGTTTGCCCGACGAAGGCACGTTCGCCGGGAACAGATCGGCGGCCGGGTCGGCAAAGCCTTCGAACAGGACCTTGGCGATCGCCGCCCGGTCGACCGACGCATAAACGGCGTCACGGACGGCCTTGTCGGCGATGATCTTCGATTTCGGCGAATAGCCGAGCAGCATCGTCGCGGTGCCCGGCTCGGCTACGACCTTCATGCCGTCGCTTTCCAGCGCACGGGCGCGGCGCGGCGACAGCGTCGCCACCCAGTCGCCACCGATGACATCGAGGTCGCCTGAGCGCAGACCATTGGCGCGAGCGAGCTCATCTGGAACCACTTTCAATTCCATGCGGCTGAAGAGCGGCTTCTCGCCCCAGTATTTGTCGTTGCGAACGAGGCTGGTGCCACTCGAACCATACTTTTCGACGATCCACGGACCGGTGCCGATCGGCGCTGTCTGCTTGCCATCCTTGTCGACTGCCTTGGGCGACAGGAAACGAACTGGGCGGACGATGGTGAGTTCAAGCAATGCGGCCGGCACCGGCCGCTTCAGCTTGACCGTCAGTTTGTTCGGCCCGTCGGTGACGATGCTGTCGTAGGCATCGGAGACGCCAATCCAGGAGAAGTCACTCACCCCCATCCAGCGCTTGAGGTTCCATTCGGCTGCGGTGGAATCGAACGGCGTGCCGTCGCTGAAGGTCACGCCCTCACGCAGATCGAAGGCGATTGAAAGCTGATCGTCGGCGACGGCCCATTTGGTGGCAAGTCCCGGTTCAAGCGCGCCGTTCTGGCCGTAGTGGATCAGCGCATCGAAGACGATGGTGTAGGTGCTCAGCGTTGAAACATTCTGCAGTAGGTCGAGATCGCCGGTTTCCGCGGCGATGGCAATCTTCAGCGTTTCATGCGTTTCGGAAAAGGCGCTGCGTGGAAAGGCGGCGACGAAGGCGAGGCCAGCGGTGGAGGCGAGAAAATTGCGGCGGTCGAGAGTGATCATGTCAGTTCCCCATTTTTTGATTGATTTTGAATCATCCTAATTCGGATATGCGATATGTCTATACTTATTCGGTCTGCGTCGGCTCGAAAACAAGGTCAGAAGCGATGGTACAGATATGTTGCCACAAGCCGCTACATCCAACTCAGTGTCACCGCCGCGAGCGCTAGGTAGCGGCCAACCTTCGCAATCGTGACGATTGCGAGGAAGCTCCAGAATGGCTCCCGCAGCGCGCCCGCGACAATCGTCAGCGGATCGCCGACGAGTGGCAGCCAGCTCAACAGCAGCGACCATCGTCCATAGCGCCCGTACCATCGCGTCGCGCGCATCAGCGCGGAGGGCTTTACTGGGAACCATTTGCGGTCGCGAAAGCGCTCGATCCCCCGGCCGAGCCACCAGTTGACGATCGAGCCGAGCACATTGCCTGCGCTTGCGGAGGCGATGAGCAGAGCCGGAGCATAGCTTTCTGTCAGAAGCAGTCCCGCAACGGCTGCTTCCGATTGCATCGGCAGGATGGTCGCCGCCGCGAACGCGGTCAGAAATAGACCGCCATAGATGGCGAGCTCGCCAGGCATTTTGAGCGCTCAACTTGCTTTTGGCCATTTCGGATGCCGATCATCGACGACGTAGCCATGCGAATGCTCATAGCCCGCTTCCGACCATACCGCGTCGCCGATGTGCCGGTCGTCCTCAGGCAGATCGACATGCGTATGCACAAGCACGTCGGGATCGTGTTTCGGCCAGAGCCAGACCGCGGCAAGCAGGGCAGCGGCGCCAATGATGCCGAGCAGAATGAAGGTGAAAGGCAATCCCATTGCCGCACCGACGCGACCGGCAATGGGATAGGTAATCAACCAGCAGGCATGCGAAAGTGCGAATTGAGCGGCAAACAGAGCGGGCCGATCGACGGCATCGGCGGAACGCCTGATCAATCTGCCCGAAGGCGTCTGCGCCAGCGAATAGCCGAGCCCGAGCACGAACCAGAGCGCCAGTAGCAGATAGTAACTGCCGGCGAGAGGTCCCACCAGCACGCCCACGACCAGAATCGCAGCGCCCGAAAGCATCGCAACCCTGTCCGGGACGTTCTCGAGCAGCCGCGGCAGGGCAAGGGCTGCAATCATCGATCCACCGCCGAAGGCGGCGAGCGCCAACGCCGTGTCGCTTTGCGAAAGGCCGAACTGCGCCTGGACCAGGACGACCGTGTTGACGATAACCATGGCGCTTGCCGCAGCGACGGCAAGGTTAAGGGCCAGCAGGCCGCGCAATCGCGGCGTCGCCAGATAGATGCGGATTCCACGCGTCGTGCGTTCATAGATGCCACGCGGCTCCGAGGGTTGCGGGCTGGGCAGCACCACGGAGACGACCAGCGCCGCTGACGCCAGGAAGCCGACAACCGTACCGGCGAACAGGCTGTGAAAGCTGATCACGGAAAGCAGCGCCGCCGCCAGCATGGGACTGACGACGCTTTCCAGGTCGTAGGCCAATCGCGACAGCGACAAGGCCCGCGTATAGTCCTTTTCCTCGGGCAGCACGTCAGGGATTGAGGCCTGGAAGGTCGGGGTGAAGCCTGCTGACGCCGACTGCAGGATGAAGATGAGAAGATATATCTGCCAGACTTCGGTAACGAATGGCAGGAACACGGCGACCCCTGCCCTGATGAGGTCGAGCGAAACCAACATCGTACGGCGTGGCAGGCGCTCGGCGAACGCGGCGGCGACAGGCGCCACACCGACATAGGCGATCATCTTGATGGCGAGCGCCGTGCCGAGCACCGCGCCGGCATCGGCGCCGGCGAGATCAAACGCCAACAGCCCGAGCGCCACCGTGGCAAGGCCAGTGCCAATCAGGGCGATGACCTGGGCCAGGAAGAGATGACGGTAGGTGCGATTGGCCAGGACCTGAAGCATATTTTTGTCTTCTTGCAGCGGATGGCGGCTCGTCGAGCCAGGAATGTAACGCGAGCAGCCCGCCTGTCTCAGTGGTGGTGGCCTTCCGGCTCGACCATCTTGAACGGCAGCACCTGCTCGCGATCCTTCGCGGCCAGGATCAACCTTGCCTGGAACTCATGCGGCTCAGCAGGGGCGACGACGCTCTCAAGCCGATGATGGTTGTCAGCGACAGGCTCGAGGCGGAGCGTCTCCGGCCCGTTGGGGCGGTCGATGAACACCGTCGCCGTCAGATCATCGGCATGCCGATCGATAGTCAGCCGCATCCGCTCGCCGGCCGGCGTGTCGACGATTTCCAATGTCCCTTCAGCCAGATCGCAGGCGACCTTGAAGGGCTCCGGCGCATGATGGTGAGCATGAGAGGTTTCCGCGCCCTTGGCGGCCGGCCCGGTCGGGCTCACCAGGCGGACATTGGCTTCCGCCAACGCCGGCAAGTGGGCGAACAGCTCCTCTTTGAGGGCTTCGGTTACACCCAGCACGTCCTTGGCCGTCACCATGTCCGGAACGCTGATGGCGACATCGGCATGCAGACGATGGCCGATCCATCGCGCCTGCACGCTCTGGACGCGCTCGATGCCGGATACATGCTCGGCGGCATGATGGATTTCATCGACGATGCCGGGCTCGACGCCGTCGAGCATGCGGGTCAACACGGCTTTCGACGACTGCCAGACGATGGCAAAGATCGCCAGCGTGATCAACAGTCCGACGATCGGGTCCGCAAGCGGAAAGCCCAGCCATACGCCAATGGCGCCCAGGACAACCGCCAGACTGGTAAAGCCGTCGGTGCGCGCATGATAACCGTCGGCGACCAGTGCCGCGCTGTTGATCTCGCGGCCGACGCGGATACGGAACACGGCGACCGCCTCGTTGCCGATGAAACCGATCAGGCCGGCGATGGCGACCCAGCCAAGAAATGTGATGGGCTTCGGATTGATCAACCGGTCGATCGCCTCGTAGCCGGCAACGATGGCACTGAAGAGGATGATGAGAACGATGACGATCCCAGCCAGATCCTCGACCCGGCCCAGCCCGTAGGTGAACGTCTTGCTCGGTTTGCGGCGGGCCAGCACGAACGCGATCCACAGCGGAATGGCGGTGGCCGCGTCGCCGACATTGTGGATCGTATCAGCCAGCAGCGCCACGCTGCCGGAGAGGAACACGACCACGAGCTGGAGCACTGCCGTGATGGCCAGAACGACGAATGACCATTTGATCGCCCAGATGCCGCGCGTCGTCGTGGCGATCGTCGGATCGATGACGCCATGGGTGTGGCCATGGCCGCCATCACCGTGATCATGTCCGTGGCCGCCCATGCCATGCGTCATCGGGCCAAACCCAAACCAGTCGCGAACTTTGTCCATAATGTCGCTTCTCACAGGTACTTGGTGATATCTTTGAACTCGTCGATCGAACGGCGCTGCTCGCGCGCCAGCGGCCCGACGACGTCTTCAAGGCAATGGTTGAGATGATCCTGGATCAGGGTCTTCTTGGCTTGCGAGATGGCCTTCTCGACAGCATGAAGCTGCTGGGCGAGGTCGAGGCAGGGCCGGCCCGATTCGATCATTTCGATGACGCCCTTGAGGTGTCCGCCAGCCCGTTTCAGGCGCTTGACGATATCGGGATGGGTTTCATGGATGTGAGGTTGCTCGCTCATGTCTCAATACTATCCTCCTGGAGGGGATATGCAAGTCTCAAAGAGGCCTCGATTCTGGTGCATGCAACAACCATTCCTTAGGATTTTAGAGAATAATCGCCGTTCATGCCGAATCGGATCCACAGCACAGCCTTTTGTCTCGTCATCGCCTTGGCGGTGATGTTCGGCATGCTGCGTCCTTTCGGCTATTCGGCCTCGCACGATCCGATCGCGCTTGCGGCCGCCGCGCAGATCAAAGATCATGGCCACGCACACGATGATGGCGTTTCGGGCGAGCAGAGCTCTGACCATTTTCACGGGCACAATGCGGCAGACCACTCGCACGAGACGGCGAGTACGCCCGCCGACTTCGCACCGACCATTCCACAGCTCGAGCGGGGCTGGCTGAATTATCCGCCGACTTTCGTCGATCCGGACACGACATTCCGGCTGGAGCGACCGCCGAGACCATTCCTCGCCGCATGATCGCGGCCGCTAACGCGGCCACCCTCAACGACGAAGATTGGAAATCTTATGCAAGGACCCTTCGACCGGGGCCGGTCACGCTCGCGTCGCGCGCGTTGGCGACCCGCCCTGCCCCTGCTTATCGCTCTGCTGACCCTTCCGCTGCTGACCGGAGCAGGGTTTGCCCATGCCGTCGCCGCCGGCGACAAGGGCTATATCCAGGAAATTTCGGGCATCAACGTGCTGCCCTTCATCTATCTCGGCGCCAAGCACATGGTGACCGGATACGACCACATCCTGTTCCTTTTCGGCGTGATCTTCTTCCTCTACCGGATGAAGCATATAGGCATCTATGTCAGCCTGTTTGCGCTCGGTCACTCGACGACCATGCTGCTCGGCGTCTATTTCAACGTCGGCATCAACAGCTACATCATCGACGCGATCATCGGCCTGTCTGTGGTCTACAAGGCGCTCGACAATATGGGCGCTTTCCAGAGATGGCTCGGCTTCCAGCCGAACACCAAGGTCGCGACGCTGGTCTTCGGCTTCTTCCATGGTTTTGGCCTGTCGACGAAGATCATCGAATACAACATCTCACCTGACGGCTTGGTACCGAACCTGCTCGCCTTCAATGTCGGTGTCGAGATCGGCCAGTTGATGGCCCTCGGCGCCATCCTGATCGTGATGGGCTACTGGCGCCGGACACGAAGCTTCTGGCACCACGCCTATACCGCAAACGTCATCATGATGACGGCCGGGTTCCTGCTGATCGGATATCAGCTCACCGGCCTGTTCGTCGCAGCGTAAGGAACCGAAATCATGTATAACACAGACCTTCCCAGCCGCGCCGATTTGCCGACGTCAGCGCAGCTGAAGCGCTCCACCATGATTGCCGCGCTGACGGCGCTCGCCTTGCTCGTCACGGTCATCATGCCGTCCGAGTATGCGATCGATCCGACTGGAGCAGGCAGATTGCTCGGCCTCACCAGAATGGGCGAAATCAAGACACAGTTGGCAGCCGAGGCGGCAGCGGACGAAATGGCCAGCGCGAAGGCTTCGGCCGAGCGGATGACGCAAATGGTCCCTCCAGCCGAGTTGATGGCGCGCATGGACAGGATCGAGAATCTACTTGTTGCCATGACCGCCCAGCAACCGGCGTTGCCAGCATCGCAACCTGCCGCGCCGGACGATGTGACTGTCGGAGAAATCGCTCCTGCCATGCCGATCGAAGCAACTGCGCCGCAGGTCGCCGAAGCCCCCGCGCCGGCCCAAACCACCGGAAGACGAGATGAAATGTCCTTCACACTGACACCGGGCCAGGGCATCGAGGTCAAGCTTGTGATGCGGCAAGGCGCCAAGGCAAATTTCGCCTGGACCGTGGACGGTGGCGTCGTCAACTTCGACGCCCATGGCGATGGAGGCGGACAATCTGTCAGCTACGAAAAGGGCCGAAGCGTTCCTTCCGGCGAAGGCGTGATGGAAGCTGCCTTCGACGGGAACCACGGCTGGTTCTGGCGCAACCGCGGTGACAGCGATGTGACGCTGACCATCCAGACCGAAGGCGACTACATCGACATCAAGCGTCTGATCTAGCGCGATACAGGGTCGCCCGGCTCCACTCGAGAGTCGGGCGTCACACTTATCGGTCTGTTCCCACCGAAGAGCGCAGATGCGCGTCCAAGCTTTGCGCCCAGTCAGACGACACCGCTCGATAGCGGGGAAATGGCGTTGAATAGGCGTGGCCGGCTATCGAAAAAATTCACCAGACGTTCCCGAAACAGGATGACGGATCCACCAGGCAAGACAGTGTCACCGCCACGAAAACCATCATGATTGGTGCAAACTCAATGCCGCGACCGGAATGCTCTGGAGATCGCGAAGGTCATCACGAAAAGTGCAAGTGGGCATGAGGTCGGCACTTCTCTGACGCGGTTTCTACAAGCCGCCTCGTTCGTTTTGCCGGCCGGAGCCATGGCTGGTCGCCCCCTCCAGGATCGGCATCATGAGCGCGAACAGCTCTGCTTGCGAGGAAAGGCTGCATTTGCGGTAAAGCTGCTTGCGGAAGACCTTCACTGTTTGCGGGCTGACGCCGAGGTTTAAACCGATCGATGGCGAGGAGTGCCCCTGCAGAATGAGGAGCGCCACTTCGGCCTGACGTTTGCTTAACAGGACATCGTGGTGCTTCCGCATTGCCGCAATCAGGCTGTCGGTGATTGACATCGAACGCGGAGCGACCGTAGGCGGGGCTTCGGACGCAACCCAATGGGCACGCAGCAGCGACATGATTGCTGGCTCATGCGAGCGCAGGCAGTCCTCGGCCTTTTGCGTGAAGGCCTGGCCGGAAGAACCATCCTTGCCCATGGATATCGTGACGGTCGCGTTCTCCCCGATCGACAGCACGGCCGAGATTTCGTCGGTGATGCCGATCCGCCCGTAATACCACTTAAAGTAGCGGCTGCGGCGAAACTGGTCCGGTGCCACGTCGAGAAGACGATAAAGCCCCGGCGCGCCGCGTCGCAGATGAAAATGATAGATCGGGTCCAGCAGATAGGCCGCCGGCAGATATTGCTCGGCAAGATAGCGAAACACATCCGGGCCGTAGATCTTCTTGTAAAGCACGTTGGGGACAGCGGTGCCCGAGAAAACGATGACGATCACATTGTCGTAGCTGAGGCAGCGCCGCAGATACTCGGTAACAGCCGGATAGAACTCGCGCTTGCCGATCGCGTCGACGGCCAGCGCGAGACCTTCAAAAACAGACTTTGTCACCAATCATACCCCGATGGGGGTATATACCCCCAAGAAACGATGCCCGTAGTGTAAATCAAAAAAGAAAGGGGTACGAGAGAATTGTCCAGTTTGCCATTCAAGAGCGCACACAGGCCGGGATCGCGGCGCGGACTTTCGCCGCGATGAAACGTCCCGTCGATCATGGCGCCATGGCCGTTTCAGGCTACACGGTGCCCTGGCACACAGCGACTGGTACGCCTGTCGCGCTTCATGTCTCGTCGTCGCAGCCGGTGCGGGATGTGCGGATCGTGCGGCTCGACACGCCCTCGGCCGAGGTCGTCGAGTGGCCAGTCGAACCGACCGGAAATGCCGCGTCGCATCGCGACTTCGATCATGGGTCCTTCCCTAGGATCGCGGCGTCTGAACTGGCCAAGGCCACCGACATCAGCGGCGTTGCCTTCGAAGTGCATTTGACCCGCAATGACGGCGCCCGCGTGCTCTTCGAGTGCGGAAATTTGCGACTTGGGCTGCAGGACGGACGGCTGACATCGGGCCATGACGGCAAGCCGCAGGAAATCGGCGAGGCCTTGCCGGCAAACACCTGGCTGGCGGTTGAGATTTCGTCCGATGGCAGCGGGACAGTCCTGAAGATCGGCTCCGACGACCTGTTGTCGCCGTTTCGCCTGCATCGCCGATTCGATCTGCGCTGGTCTCTGTCCGGCGAGATGGTCTTCGGCGCCAGCGCGGCAAACGATGTCAGGTCGCTCAACGCCAAGTTCTCGGCAATCGCCCTGCAGACCGCGACCGGACGCATCGCCTGGACCTTCCCCACGTTGCTGCCGGGCGGTCCGATCGCCTCGACAGGCGGAGATGGCGTCCTCTTGCTGGAAACGGTCAACCAGCCGGCGTTCTGCATGACCTCACGCCGTTGGGATGGGTCGAGCTTCGACCCCCGGCTGGTGCCGTCGCATTACGATGCGGTGCATTGCCATGATGACGATATGGGCGCTTTGCAGTGGCCGGCCTCATACCGTTTGCAGGTCCCGGCCGAGGCGTCTGCCGGCGTCTATGCCTTCGAAATCGGCCATGACGGTGGATCGGAGCGCATCGTCTTCTTCGTCACGTCGGCTACACGCCGGGCACCGCTGCTGTTCCTGGTGCCGACGGCCACCTATCTCGCTTACGCCGATGAATTCCTGCCGGCGCATCTCTACGAATGGATGTGCGAGGATCGCGGCCATCGCTTCGCCATCGATAACAATCTGAAGTCGCTCTACGACTATCACAGCGACCTCAGCGGCGTGTCGATCTCTTCCTATAGGAAGCCGAAGGCGACGCTGCGCGACGACTACAATTATCCGCTGTGCGGCTGCCCGCACAATCTGCCGGTCGACCTGCATTTTCTGCGCTTCTGCCATAACAACGGCATCGCCTTCGATCTCATCACCGACCGCGACCTGCATGAGCGGTGCGTCGTGGGTTTGCAGGGCTACCAGGCGGTCATCACCGGAAGCCATCCCGAATACATGTCGGTCGAGATGGAGCATGCGCTGCGCCAGTTCGCGGCGGCGGGCGGCAGCATCGCCTATCTCGGCGGCAATGGTTTTGCCGGCAAGGTGGCGTTCCAGGACGATCTGATGGAACTGCGTCGATCGCCGCTCGAAGCGGGCCGCACCTGGGATGGGCCGATCGCCGAACAATCGCTGTCGATCACCAACCAGCCGGGCGGCCATCTCCGCGCCAGCGGACGCGGCGAATTCTCGCTGACCGGCGTCGCCATCTCGCTGATGGGTTTTGACAGCGCGCGGCCTTTCACCCGCACATCGCAAAGCTATGAAGCTTCGGCCGCATGGTTGTTCGACGGCGTCGCCAACGAGACGTTCGGCGATGAGGGCATCGTGCTGGGAGGCGCGGCCGGCTACGAAGTCGACGCCACCGACCCGCATCTCGGCACGTCGCCGGATACGATCGTCATTGCGCGTGCAACCGGCTTTCCGGACAGCTTCGTCCATGACGCGACGCGCTGGTACGAGGGCGGCGCGGAGGAACGCGCATCGCGGCGCTGCGCGGAGATGACACTGCGCCATCTGCCTTCAGGCGGTTTGATCTTTTGCGCGAGTTCGGTCGCCTGGTGCGGAGCCTTGCCGACCGGCGACGCCATGAACGACGTCGGCAGGATCACCAAGAATTTGCTGACGCATCTGGCGTCGGCAAAGAGCCGGGCGAACCCGGATCGACAGCAACAGAGCGGGAACCAACCCGCCGCCCAATCGGCTTTGACGGCATAGCGACAGTTCAACATCACACTTTGGGAACAAGGACCAAGACCATGGGATTGAGAAAACATTTCGTCGGGGCGGTCGCCCTGTTGGCGCTCGCCACCGCAATACCGTTCGCCGCACAGCCGGCAAGAGCACAAGACCTGCCGGTTGAACCGGGCGTGTTCAAGCTCGCGATATCGCCCTGGCTCGGCTACGGCATGTGGTACATCGCCCAAGAAAAAGGCTTCTTCAAAGCCAACGGCCTGGAAGGCGTCGAACTGACCAATTTCGTCGAAGACAAGGACATGGGCGCGGCGGTTGCCGCCGGCCAGGTCGACGGCGACAATGAATCCATCCAGCAGTTGCTGGCCAAGGTGCAGGCCGGCATTCCGATCAAGGGCGTGCTGTTGCTCGATGCCAGCACCAAGGCCGATGCCATCCTCGTCAACAGCGACATCAAGACGGTAGCCGATTTGAAAGGCAAACAGGTTGCCTTCGAGCGCGGCTCGACCAGCGATCTGCTGCTGAACTATGTGCTGCAGAAAAACGGCATGACCATCGACGACGTCAATGTCCTGCCGATGCCGGCTGCAAGCGCCGGCACCGCGATCATCTCAGGCACCGTTCCGGCGGCCGTGACCTATGAACCGTATATTTCGGCCGCGGTTGCCGCCGACAAGAACATCAAGGTGCTGGCCGAGGCCGGCGAGGCGCCGGGGTTGATTCAGCGACGTGCTCGCCGTTCCGGAAGAGACACTCAAGAAGAAGCCGGGCCAGGTACAGGCCATGCTGAAGAGCTGGGACCAGGCGCTGGAATATTATCGCGCCCACACCGAGGAAGGTCGGGCGATCATCGCCAAGGGCGTCGGCGCCGAGCCCGCCGACCTCGCGACTGCTTTTGATGGCGTGTCGTATTATTCGGTCAGCGAAAGCCAGGCGGCGCTCAACGGCGTGTTCAAGTCCGACACCTATCCCGGCATCGTCAAGGCGGCGATGGCGGCCAAGCTGATCGACAGGGACATTGCCTACGACGCGGCCATCGACTCGACCGTAGCACATTCCAAGTAGTCGCCCGCGAACCGGGAGGCAGGCTATCGCGGCTCTGCCTCCCCCATCGCAACGGCGGGAAGAAACCCAGACATGACCAGCACCGACGTTCAAGTCGCCTTGACGTTCGACTTCGATGGCTATTCGACATGGATCGGCAGCCATCGGGCGACGTCACCGAGCATGCTCTCGCGCGGCGAGTTCGATCCGATCGGCGCGCGCCGCATCCTGAAGGTGCTGGAGCAGGCCGGCATTCCGGCAACCTTCTTCGTGCCCGGCCATTCGGCGCTGGCCTTCCCGCCGGTCGTGCGCGCCTTTCGCGATGGCGGCCACGAGATCGGCCATCATGGCTGGGTTCATGAGAACCCGGTGCTGCTGACACGCGAGGAAGAGCGCACCGTCCTGCTGAGAGGCCTGGAGGCGCTGGATAAGGTCGCCGGTATCAGGCCATCCGGGTACCGCTCGCCGGCCTGGGACAACAGCCCGTCCACCGTCGAACTGCTGCTCGAACTCGGTTTCGAGTATGAAAGCTCGATGATGGGCAACGACCACGAGCCCTATTGGTGCCGGATCGGCGATGCGTGGTCGACATCGGAAGAATTCCGCTTCGGCCTGCCGGTCGACCTCGTCGAAATGCCTGTCGCCTGGCATCTCGATGACTTTCCGCAATTCGAGTTCCTGGCCACCGACAAGGGTTACCTTCCCGGCGGCCGCGCGCCGTCGGCGGTGCTGGAGATATGGAAGGGGGAGTTCGACTTCCTCTACCAGCGCATCGGCAGCGGCGTGATGGTGGTGACCATGCATCCGCAGATCATGGGTCGCGGCCACAGGCTGCTCATGCTCGAGGAGTTCATCCGCCATGTCGCCTCGCATGAGCGCGCCGGCTTCACGACATGCCAGGACTATGTGCGGCAGTGGCGAAAAGGGCGTTCGCCGTCCCTGCCAGCGGATGCCGGCGACAACAGGCTGGCCAGATGAAGACGGCAATCGTCACCGGCGCCGCCGGCGGGATCGGCACGGCGATCGCGACGCTGTTCGCGTCGACAGGTGCGACCGTGATAGCGCTCGACCGGTCGTTCACCGGCATGAGCGAACAGGCCACCGGTGCCGGCCAGATCCTGTCGGCCGCCTTCGATGTGGCAAGCGAGGCCGATTGGGTGAGGATTTCGGATATGGTTGCCAAGCGGTTCGACTCTATCGATGCGCTGGTCAACAACGCCGCCATTTTCAATCCGGTGCCGTTCCTGGAAGAAAGCGTCGCCGGTTTCCAGGCCGTCACCGACGTCAACCAGCTTGGCACGTTCCTCGGCATGCGCGCCGCCGCGGCGCTGATGCCGGCGCGAGGCGGCTCGATCGTCAACGTCTGCTCGACGGGTGGGTTGAGAGGCTTCAGCGGCGCCTTCGCCTATTCGACCTCGAAATGGGCGATCCGCGGCATGACCAAGGTCGCGGCACGCGAACTTGCCGGCCGCAATATCCGGGTCAACGCGATGCATCCGGGCCTGGTCGACACGCCGATGCTTGGCGAGAACACCGCCGAGAACCTGGCTGCGATGACCGCCACGGTGCCGCTCAACCGGTTGGCCAGTCCGCAGGAGATCGCGCATCTCGTGGCGTTCCTGGTGTCGCCCGGCAGCGAATACATCACCGGGTCGGAGTTCACGATCGACGGCGGGCAAACGATCTAGAGACTCAGGAAAAGAGCTAGCGATGGAAAAGCGATTTCAGGGAAAGACCGCCATGGTGACCGGCGCCGGCAACGGCATTGGTCTCGCTACAGCCAGGCGCCTGCAGGCCGAAGGCGCAGCGGTGCTTTCGGTCGACTGGAACGCGGATTATCTGGCGGACTGCGTGGAACCGAAACTGACGATCGATCTCGCCGATGACGATGCGCCGGCGCGGATCATAGCTGTCGCCAAGGCACAGTTCGGGACCGTCGACATTCTCATCAACAATGCCGGTGTCGCCGGTCCGAAGTCGCTTGCCGACAGCAGCGACGAACTGATCGACCATGTCATGGGGATCAACGTGCGCGCGGCGATGCGCCTGACCCGCGACATGCTTCCGCATCTGGCGCGGCCGGGCGGCTCTATCGTCAATGTCTGTTCGGTGTTCGGCGAGGTCGGCTTTCCCAACACGGCACCCTATGCCGCGTCCAAGGGCGCGCTGTCGCAACTGACGCGCCAGCTATCCGCCGACCTGTCGGCCGACGGAATCCGCGTCAACGGCGTGGCGCCCGGCGTCATCAACACGCCGATCGTCGCCGAACGCATCGCGTCGGACGCCTGGTACCGGCGCGCCATGATCGAAACCACACCGATCCGGCGTGTCGGCACGGCAGAGGATGTCGCCGGCGGCATCCTGTTCCTGTACGACCCGGACGCCCAGTTCATCACCGGCCACATCCTCAATATCGACGGCGGCTGGCTTGCCGCACGCGTCGCCCCTTGAGGGGCGTTTCGACAGCACGAAGGAAAGACAATGCCACCTGTTGCAATTCATGACCTGGCGCAAATGTCGTCCGAGGCGCGCACGCGCCTGCTCGAGCGGACCGAGGCCGACCTCACCGACACGATCCGCAAGGTCGAGCCGATCATTGCCGCCGTGCGGACCAGGGGCGACAATGCCCTGATCGAGCTTGCCGCCCGGTTTGACGGCGTGACGCTGGACCGTGCGGCTTTGAAGGTGTCCGCGAGCCAGATCGCCGTCGCCGAAAAGGAACTCGATCCCGAGATCGTCGCGGCGATCCGGCTCTCGGTGGCGCAGGTGAGGCGTTTCCACGAAGCGCAAATGCCCGACAATCTCTGGCTGAGCGAGGCAACCGAAGGCGCGCTGATCGGCGACCGCTGGACGTCGATCGATTCCGTCGCCTGCTACGTGCCGCGCGGCAAGGGTTTCTTCCCATCGAGCGCGATCATGACCGCGGTGCCAGCCAAGGTGGCCGGCGTGGCGCGGGTGGTGATCGTGACACCGCCCGGGCCGGACGGCACCGCCGACGCCGCCACGCGTTTCATCGCCTCGCTGATCGGCGTCGAGGACATCTATCTCTGCGGCGGCGCCCAGGCGGTGGCGGCGGTCGCTTATGGCACCGAGACCGTGCCGAAATGCGCAAAGATTGTCGGCCCCGGCAGTCCATGGGTCAGCGCGGCGCGCCAGCTTCTGTCGAACCGGATCGATCCGGGCAGCCCGGCCGGCCCGAGCGAATTGCTGGTCTATGCCGACAATTCGGTCCCCGCAGCACTCGCCGCATTGGAACTGACGGTTGAATCGGAACATGGCCCAGACTCCTCAGCCTTCGTCGTCACCACCGACCGGGCGCTGGCGGAAGCCATCGCCGCCGCGGTGCCCCAGTTCTGGGAGGCGATGGGAGACTATCGGGCGGGTTTTTCCCGCACCGTGCTGAACGGCAGGAACGGCGGCATCGTGCTGGCGCCTTCGATCGAAGCGGCGTTCGACTTCATCAACGACTATGCGGCAGAGCATCTGGCCGTGCTGTCGACATCGGCCTTCGAGCTGCTGCCAAGGATCAGGAACGCCGGTGAAATCCTGCTCGGCCCGCATTCGGCAATTCCGATTGCAAACTTCGTGCTTGGGCCGAGCCACGTCCTGCCGACCGGTGGCCGGGCCAACACGGCCTCACCGCTGTCTGTCTTCGATTTCATGAAACGCTCGTCGATAGCCTATCTTTCGCAAGCGGCCTATCAAAGGCTGGCGCCCGCTGCCCGCACCTTCGCTCGCTATGAGGGGTTTGTGGCGCACGCCAATTCGGTCTCGGAAATCCGTGACCTTATCCTGTCGAACAGCAGCTCTTCCTCCGGCTTGTGAGCGAGATGACGATGACCACGCAAACCGACCAAGCGGTCCCGAAACAGACCACGCAATATCGCAGCCAACGCAAATCGGTGCTGAGCATGGCCGCGGAAATTTCAGGTCCGACATACCTGCTCATCGCCATCTGCGCATTTCTCCTCTTCATCGCTGCGTGGTTTCTGGCAACCGGGCTTGGCATGGCAAAGCCAATCTTCCTGCCTTCGCCTTTGGCCGTGGTCGCCAAGCTCGCAAAACTGGCCGCTGATGGTACGCTGGCCAGCGATGTCGGCAACAGCGTCTACCGCATTATGGTCGGCTTCCTCATCGCGTCGGTGATGGCGCTGGCGACGGCCATCCTGATCGGCGCCTATCGCTTCTGGGAAGCGGCGATCGAGCCGTTCCTCGACTTTGTCCGCTACATGCCGGTCGTGGCGTTCGTTCCGCTGACCATCCTATGGAGCGGCACCGGGGATACCCAGAAATTCCTGATCATCTGGATCGGCACCTACTTCCAGCAGGCGCTTATGTTCAAGGACAACATCAAACGTGTTCCGTCGGACTTCGTCGGTTTTGGCCGGACTTTGGGCATGAGCGACTTCCGTGTCCTACTGCGCATTGTCGTGCCCTCGGCGATGCCGCAGATCTGGGACACGCTCCGCATCTCGCTGGGCTGGGCATGGACCTGGGTGACCCTGGCTGAACTCGTCGCCGCAAATTCAGGGCTCGGGTACCGCATCACGGTTGCCCAGCGGTACCTGCAAACCGACATGGCCATCGGATACATCCTGGTGCTTGGCATACTCGGCCTCGCGACCGACCAGGTCATGCGTTTCCTCGGCCGGCATTTCTTCAAATACGAGAGAAAGTCCTGACATGCAGTTGCATCCCAAGCTGAATATCTCGCATCTGCACAAGTCGTTCACGAACGGGCGCTCGACGATCAAGGTGCTCGACGACATCAACATCGAGGTCGGCGACAACGAGTTCGTCTCGCTGGTTGGCGCGTCGGGCTGCGGCAAGAGCACGCTGTTGTCGATCATCGCCGGCCTGCAGGATTACGAGCAGGGCGAAATGCTGGTCGATGGCAGTCCGATCAATGGGCCGGGCCGCGACCGTGGCGTCGTCTTCCAGTCCTACACCTTGCTGCCGTGGCTGACCGCGCTGCAGAATGTGGAGTTCGCGCTTCGCGAGACTGGACATGATGCTAAGGACATCGCCGAGGTTGCGCGCCAGCACCTGGATCTTGTGAGGCTTTCTCGCTTTGCCGACAGGTTTCCGAGCCAGCTTTCCGGTGGCATGAAGCAGCGGGTAGCCATTGCCCGCGCCCTGTCATATCGCCCGAAAATGCTGCTGATGGACGAGCCCTTCGGGGCGCTTGATGCGCTCACCCGTGGCCAGATGCAGGAGTTGCTGATGCAAATCTGGCAAGAGCATCGCTTGACCGTGATTTTCGTCACGCACGACGTCGAGGAAGCCGTCTACCTGTCCGATCGGATTTTCGTAATGGGTCTCAACCCCGGACGCATCAAGGAGTGCATTACGGTGCCTTCCATCCGCCCGAGGCCGACCGGAATACAACATGATCGCGACGTCCTGGAGCTTCAGGCGAGAGTGCTGAAGTCCATTCGAGAGGAAACCAGCCGCGTCGAATTTGAGTGAACGCTCTTGTTCGATCAGCGACAGTTGCGATCACTGCATGATCAGGGGATCGCGAGTGAAGGTTAGGAGATCCTTCTGGAACGACTTGAACTCCGGTAGGGTCTTGTCACCGTCGGCGAATTCGACATAAGCGCGGCCATTCAACAAATCGGTGCCGAGCGCCGCGCACCGCCGGCGGCTTGTCAGGCGTATTGGCCGATGCTGCAATCCACTCTTAAAATCCCTTGCGGCAAAGGCTGTCAAAATCCGCTTTTGCCATCTCAGCGATACCGAGCGCAGGAAGAATATCATTATCTCCCCTGAGATCACGACCATAAGCCGCAGAGAAGATGGAAATTCCAGATTCATGGAGAATCGCTGGATTTCCGCTGATCTTCCCCAACAATACGGTCGGCAGCAGTCCGAACGGAACATCCTCGAGAATGTAGCGGCTTTCAACAGTTGTTGGGCCAAAGCCGCCGCGACCTTGGCGATCCATCTCCTGGTTCATTTCCGAAACGGTGCCCTTGGGGACATGGAACGACAATGAAAAATGCTCTTCGACGGTGCGCACGGCTATGCCAAAATGGGCAGCGATCGCCAATCGTTCGGCGTCCAGAGCCTCGATAAAGCGGCCAACGGCGGGGGTGACGTTCCCCCCCTGGCTCCATTGCTCGGCCTTCTCCATACGTGTGAGGTTGAGAAGGGCAATTCCCAGATGGTTCTGTGGATTGAGGTTGCTGAGCGCGATCGCAAGCAGACCGTCGCGCTTGACGAAACGATCGCCGAACAAGGCCGTGCAAAGCTCGAACCCTTGGTCCAGCGCATTGAAAGGCAGCGTCGCGACATCAAGTTTCTGGCGAACGCTGGCAACATCCACATCAGTCGGTCCGCGCTGGCGACCGCTTACGAGCGTTGTGCCCCAAACGACGATCGGCAGGCTGACGTTGCGCTCCGCCAACTGCTTGGAGAGATACAGCGCTCCGAAGGAACTGTGAGAGCTGATGATGACCGGCAAACCCTCGCTCAGATAAGGTGTAGCAGCATCCATCACCATCTTGTGGCCGTTAGCCGGCAGCGCGATCATGACAGCGTCTGCATTGGCAATGGCATCCTTGCAATCCTTGGCAATGCGCACCAGTACCGTTGCCTCGATAGCCCCCGTAGACTTCAGCAATTCGCCGGCGGCCAGCGCCTTGGTGCGCTCTCCGGACGGCGACCAAAGCATAGGGTCGTGTCCCGCCTCCGCCAAATAGGCGGCAAGGCCGTAAGCAATCGCTCCGGCGCCCAGAATACTCACCCGCATAGTAATGCTCCTGTTGCGGTCATTGAGGCCCAAGACTGTTGCGGCCTTCAACCCGCCTGATGTGACGCTCGATCGCTGTTCGAGATGGCGCCGGCTAATCGGGGTCGGGGTAACGGCCTGCCGGCAGCTCGTGAGCAACCTCTCCGCCGCCTGTCCGGATTGCCGTGAGGTTATCCCAGGATCCCTGCTAGACTGCGATCAGTTGAACGAAGTCCGCTCAAGAGAGCTGCGAGAAGGCTATCCTTAGGTCCGCACCCTCAGCGCCTGCTCCAGCCTGTCGGCAATCTGGGTGACGATATAGGCAATCACCATGTAGATCACGACGGCAATCACGAAGGCTTCGAGGTAGTAGTAGTTCAGCGCGGCGGTCAATTGGGACTGGGCGAAGATATCGACAACCTCGATGGCGAATCCGAGAGAAAGCGCCTTCATGATGACCATCATCGAGGTGGTGAGATCAGGAATTGCCGTGAGAACCACCTGGGGAAACAGGATCCGTCGAAACAGTTGGCCATTTGTATAGCCCAGCGAATGGGCGGCGTCGGACTGACCGGTGTCGAAGGCGTTCAGGGCTCCCTTGATAATCTCCGATTGGAACGCAGCGATACAGCCTGTCACCGCAACAACAAGGATGACCCAGTTGGGTGTTTCGTGGGCGTTGAAGTTGATCCCGAGCAACGAGAGCAGGAACTGGAATGCAGGGGGCAGACCGAAATAGGCGAGGAAAATCACGATGACCATCGGAACGCCCTTAAAGACGATTTTGTAAGCCATGATGAGCTCTCGCAGCACCGGGACTCGTCTGTATTCGACGAGTGCAAAAATGCTGCCGACTATCGTCGACAAGACGAAAATCGTGAGCGCCATTCCAAGCGTTACAGGTACGGCGCCCAGAATTTCCTGCGTGTCCTGGAACAAAATATCGGTATCGAACATGGTTGAATACCCTTTAGGTCAGACGCTGGCGATGGCCGCGTTCTTGATCTGAGCCGTTGTCGTTGCCTCAGGTGCTTGCATCGGCGAGCGAAGCTCGAAGACGTGCACGATGAACCACGCGATCAGGCACATCAGCGCATAGATGACCGCCAGGACGAGGTATGTTTCGAACTGGTACTGGTTATAGTCGCGCTCCATGATCAAGTGCGCGGTCGCCATCACGTCGGCCGCCCCGATGTACATGACCAGCGCAACGTTGTGGATCAGGTAGATGATGGAGTTTCCATAGCCCGGCAATGCGAAGTGCACCGCCTGAGGACCCACGACGCGAGCGATCTTCTGGCGAAAGGTATATCCCAGACTGTCGGCCGCATCATGCTGGCCGCGATCGACGGCCAGGTATGCCGGCCGCATGACTTCCGACAGATAGCCGCCGTGGTAAAAGCTCAGTCCGACCATCGCAGCGATCGTCGGTGAGAAAAAATCTGCAGAGCCCAACAGGACCACCAATAAGGGAAGCCCGTAGAACGCTACGAACAACTGGAGGACGACAGGAACGCTGCGGGCATAGGACACGTAGAGGTCGGTCAGGTGGCTGACCACTGGTATCCTGCGAACCCGGAGTGTTGTCGCGACGAGCGCCAGGCAAAAGCCGACCAACATGGCCGTAAACGTGATGGCGAGCGTCAGCGGCAATGCCGAGAGCAACTCGGGAATCATAGCAGAAACGTCCACTTTGAAACAATCCTTCTTGCAATTCAGCCTTGCCGCTGACTAACAAATATCTACGCAGATGGTCGCGCTATTTCATATACTTGACGATTCCTTCACCGAACCACTTCTGCGATAGCTTTTCGATCGTGCCGTCGTCTTTCAATTCCTTGAGAACTTTGTTCACATCATCGGCCAAAACCTTGTTTTCATCCGAGTTGTGAATAAGCATATAGGTGTTGTTGCTGAAAACCGGCTCCGACGCCACGATGTCGAGCTTCTTTTCATCGATGACGGTCTGCTCACCCAGATTTGAAGGCAGGACCAGCGCGTCGAACTTGCCGTTCTGAACTTCGTCCAGTCGGTTCGGGTACGGAATTCCGGCACTCGATGCCGTGACATCAAGCTTGTATTGCGGATTTTCTTTTTGCCAATTCATAATAAACTTGTAGGTTCCGCCGCCGGCCGTGGTCGGAACGATCCTCTTGCCGACCAGGTCTTTCATTCCATTGATGCCGCTGCCTTTCTTGCTGTAGATCTTCATCAGGCTGGCGCCCATGGGGTTTTCCGGAATGAAGAACTGCTTGGCGCGCTCGGGCGACTTGTAGTAGCCACCGACCGCGATGTCGTACTTGCCTGTGGCCAGGCCAGTTTCCTGCGCGATATCAGAGACACCCTCCATTTCGAACTTGTACTGCGGCAACTTTGCGTTAATCGCCCGCAGCAGATCGGGTTCATAGCCTTGCGGCTCGACGCCGAGCGCGCCCCATGCCAGCGGCTTGGATTCGGCAGAGGTCGCGATCTTGATTGTCCGGACGGTCTGACCGTAACTGATCCCTGCTGTAGCAAGGGCAATTGCGACGCCGCCGACGACGGCAAGGGCATAACGACGGGAAAAACTGGATTTGATGGCAGACATTTCTTAGGTTCCCTTCTTGTTGAGCTATTGAAAAGCGAGTTCTGACTGCAGGAATTGAGCAAGTCGTGGGCTGGAAGGCGCATCGAAGATCTCAGCCGGACTGCCGTCGGCGGCAACCACGCCACGATCCATGAAGACGATCCGGTTTGAGATGTTCTTTGCGAATTGCATCTCGTGAGTCACAAGCAGCGAAGTGATCCCGGATGACGTGACGTCTTTGATCACCTTCAGAACTTCGCCGACGAGTTCAGGATCAAGCGATGATGTCGGTTCGTCGAAGAGCATCACATCCGGCCGAACCGCCAGCGCTCGTGCGATTCCAGTCCGCTGGAGCTGGCCGCCTGAAAGCTGGGACGGATAGCTGTCCCGCTTGTCGGAAAGGCCAACTCGTTCAAGCTCACTCAGCGCGATTTTACGCGCCTCGTCCGTGGATTTGCGCTGCACGACGACCAGCGGATCCATGACGTTCTGGAGGACGGTCATGTTCTTGAAGACGTTGAATTGCTGAAAGACCATCGCTGTCCGGAGCCGGATCGCCTGGACAGCTGCCTTGTCGGGGCGCTGGTAATCCATTCGAATCTGATCGAACGCGATGCTTCCAGATGCCGGCTTCACCAGGTAGTTGATGCACTTCAGCAGGGTGGTCTTGCCGGTGCCGCTGGGGCCGATGATTGACACCACGTCACCTCGCTTTACCGAGAGATTGACGCCGTTCAGGACCTGCGTGCTTCCGTAGGACAGTCTTATATCTTTGAGGTCGAGCATTGCTGGTTGGTGTCCTTCAGAGTGTGGGACGGAGTGCCTTGACCGCGTGCGTCATCATCACCCGCTCTCCGCATGGCCGAGAACGTGCATCAGCCGGTTTGCCCAGCCGAAGATCGATATGGCGTGGATCAGGTCGATGATCTCGCGGTCATCCATGCCGACTGATCGAAGCGCGGCGATATCGTCTGCTGTCGCTTCCGACGGTGCTGCCGACAGGCGGCGGGCAAAGCTGTAGATTGCCGCATCGCGTGGGCCGAGCGCTTCAGGTTTGTCGAGATACAGCGCGGTGACCACTTCGTCGCTCTTGGTCAGTTCCGCATGCCTGCGGGCGTGAACAACGGCACAGAATTTGCAGCCATTGACGATCGAGGCACCCAACGCGCCAAGTTCGCGGTCGGGACGGGCAAGCCCGCCCTCGACGTACATGATCGCGTTGAACAGAACCGTGCGGGCGAGATAGCTCTCTGGGTCATGCGCTAGGGTGCGCACATATTCCGAAACTTTCTTGGCCGAAGGCGTGACCTTCATCGCTTCAAGCTGTTCCGGCGTGGCCTCGGAAAGTTCGACCGGCGCGATGTACGGATGCCAATTCAATGGCTTTAGACGAACCGAGGAAATCATGTCGGCCTCATCAGGCGCAAGCCGGTCGCCACCCGTGTCTGGAAATTGACAAAAGCGATCAGCTCGGAGAGCGCGACGATCTGAGGATTGTTCAATCCAGCCTTGGCGAGAAGTGCGATATGACTCGCTTCCGCCTTTTTCGGCGTCAGGGTGATCAGGTCAACATGACGGACGATGGTCGCCAGGGATTCATTCAAATCTGTTTCTCCCTGGGCTAAGGCCAGAAGCTGCTCAGTCGGACCAAGCTGAGCCAGTTGCACATCATATTCGGCCATCAGGACCGGATCGGCGTTGAGGGCCGCCATGCGACGAGCCAGGGCAACCCTTAAATTCGGCGCCAGCCCCCGATCGTTTGCCGGTTGCAGGACCGAGAGGCGACATTCTTCCGCCCCTCGCACGAATTCGGGCCGAAACCGCCTTGCGGCGAAAAGGGCATCATCAGGTGAAAGACCGGCGGCCTTGTCCATCGCGTCGATCACAACGCGGCCTCCTTCTGCAGCAAGGGTGTTGAATCCACCCACTCATCGCCCAGAAGTTCCGGGGTGTCGTAGGCAATGAGATTGGCGAAGTGGGTTTCGACGTCTTCGGCAAACAGCGATGCGGCAATGCCGCGGACCAGGCGGTCGGCGCCGGCACTGACGGCCGGGATATCGCCGGAGACCTTGCCGTGGGTCAGCATGGCGGCGTCATTGAAGCAGTGGATATGCGCCAGCATTGGGCAGGAGCCGGGGACGCGTTCGCGAAACTCGAAGGCCGGACCGAGATCCGGCGCGTCCGACATGCCGGCACGAGCCGGCCCCATATCCGGCCTATATCGGCCATCCGACCAGGTACGGATATGTCGGGCGATCGCCGCAAATTCCGGGCGGCCGCTGAAGTCATTCGAAAAGCCGGTTGCCGCGATCAGGAAGTCGTAGCGCATCGGCCCCTGCGTGGTTTCCACCAGCAGGGTCCCTGCCTCTTCCTTCACCGCAACTATGCCGCAGTCGAGAAGGAACCGAGCATTCGAGTGGCGAGACACGCGAAGCGTCGACGAGCGCGGCGGCGGCGTCTGGGTCGAGGCAGTGTAGTCGAAGAACTTCCACTTCCAGGCATCGGGTAGGTGATAGATGCCGTGTACAACGCCTTGGCTGCCGATGCCGGTCAGCTTGTTGATGCGGGGCATTTCCTTGCGGCGGATCAACATGTCCACCGAGCCGGCGCCAGCCTCGAGCGCCGTCGCGGCATTGTCCATGGAAGAGGCACCGGCGCCGATGACAGCGACACGCTTACCTTTCAGCGCGTCGAAATCGATGTCGTCGGCAGAATGGGCCCAATAGGCGCGATCGATACCCTTGAGAAAATCGGGCACGGCAAAACCGCCGAGACCAGACCGGCCTGTGGCCAAAACGAGATGACGAGTGAGAACCCGGCCGGTTTCCGCGCCCTCGATATCGATCGCAATCAGATCTCCAACGGGTGCGAGTCCGGTCATGCGCACACTGTTGCGCACTGGCAGAGCAAGGATTTTGCGATACCAGACAAGGTAGTCCATCCACTGGCCCCTGGGGATCTTGTCCAGCGACTGCCAGGCTTCGACGCCCCATTGTGCCGTGAACCAGGCGCGGAACGTGAGCTGCGGCAGGCCGAGCGACGGACCGTGCAGGGTCTTCGGCGACCGGAGCGTTTGCATGCGGGCAAACGTTACCCACGGCCCTTCGAGCCCTGCCGGAGCCGCGTCATAGGCGACGACATTGGTTATCCCCGTCAGCACCAGCTTTGCCGTGGCAGCAAGTCCACACATGCCGGCGCCGATCACCACGACGTCACGGACAGGAACACCATCGTGCGAACGCGCGGGGACCCATGGTTTGGCAGGCAGTTCGAGGAAGTCGAGATCCTGCGCCAGCTGTGCTTCGAGCGCGGCAAGACCTGTCAAAATTGGCGCGGTGGGGGTATGCTTCATATTCCCGTTCCGTGATTTGTGCCGGATGCAGGATCGGTCACCAATTGGCCGGCCAAGGCCGGATCAAGTTTCTTGAAGCCGACGATCGATCGTTCAGCCACCGCTTCGACCGCCTCCATCAACGCCTGTGCGACTGGGCGAAGGGGACGTTTTGCGGCAGCCACAACGCCCCAATAAAAGAGAACGGTTACGTCGATCGGGCGAATGACGACCCCAGGCAGGGCCACGCCATAGGCCGTGAGGGGATCGATGACGGCCGCGACACCAGTATGGCGCACGATCTGCAACGCGCCATAGGCAGTGTTGGTCCGGATCACTGGGCCGGTGTCTATCCCCCGGGCAGCCAGTGCCTTGGCGACATGCAACTGGAAACGCAGCGGATTGAGCAAGGTAGCGACGCGACGACCGGCAAAAGCCGAAAGCGGTATGACATCAAGTTCAGCCAGCGGATCGTCCTCCCGCACGGCAGCAACATCAGGTGCCGAATAGAGCCGCAGGACATCCAAACCGGGCGTATCGAGCGGCAGGCTTGAAAACCCGATCTCGGCACGTCCGCTGCGCACTTCCTGGGCGACGATCGAGGGAAGAAACTGCCCGAGATGCGTCTCGTGCGGAAGCTCGACACCCTTGAGTTCAGCCATCGCCGTCGGGATCAAGCCAGTACCGATCGCTGACGTCGTGACGATCTGCAGGATCCGCCCCCTGCCGGCGGCGATCATCTTGGCCCGCGCTGCGAGTTCAGTGAAGGACATCAGCAGGCGCCGCGCTTCCTCCTCGAAGGCGACACCCTCTTCAGACAACTGCACCCGTCGACCGACCCGGTGCAGCAATTCGAAGCCAAGCTCGGCCTCGAGATCCTGAATGGTGCGTGTCACCGCGGGTTGGGAACGCCCGAGCATATCAGCCGCCTTGGTAATGCTGCCACTGGCAGCAACCGCAAGGAAGGTCTGAAGATCCCGGGTTTCCATCTTCGCCTACATACATATTCCGTATGATTAGCATCATCTCATCCATTTTTGACATATGTCAAGAAACGATTATTCAAAGGGGATGCGTTTCGACGAGAGCTGGTGATCGTGGCCGCATCCATAAGACGGGGTAGTCGAGCCGATGCTGGCAAGCTCAAAGGGTTCTGGCCGCTATCCCCATTCGTCAGGGCGCTGCTCGGCGCGACGCCGTGATCGTTACGCATCGTGGCGATGAGGCTGTCTGTGATTGAAATTGACCGCGAGGCGATGGCAAGCGGTGTCTCGGAAGCCCACCAATGGGCGCGCGGAAATGACCGATCATGCGATCGCAGGGCTTCCTAGGGCTTCTGCGAAAAAACCCGGCGGAATAACTGTTCTTGCCCATCAGATCGTGATGGTCACATTCTTACCGATGGGGGACCAACGGACATCTGATCGGTTATGCCGATCGGTGATGATACGGTCTTGAAAATTCGGCTGCGGCGATACTAATCGGGCACCGCCTTGGGCATATCACCGCCAGATACTGCGGTAATATACGGACCCTCTCGGGCTTCTCATTCCCAGAAGGAGTATTTCCCAAGTACGGCTCGATATACGAAGCCCGCCGATTATGTTCCACATCGAGAGTCTCCTCAGATATGTCAAACGAGAGTGCGATTCGAGTGTCGGCCACGGCCCTTTTTGACTGAGCATCGCCACAGCGCCGGTGACCACGGCGGCAAGCCCGAACAGAACAGGGACGCGACAAAAGTCAGGAAGACTGGGTCGTTGGACGGAATGGGGGATGCCCATCATGATTGTTGTAGTTTCGCTTTCCATGCGATCTGGCCATTCGACGCAGGATTTCAATGCAACAGGCACATGTCGCTATTGAATCCAGTATATCACAAACTGCTATCTGGCGACCAATGACTCGGGCCTGGCGTGCTATCGTGGTTAGGCGCCGCGCGGCGCGAACAGGATGACACCTGCAGCAAGAATGGCGATCGCGCCGCCAGTCAGGTCCCATGTGTCCGGCCGATGTCCTTCGGCCAGCCACAGCCAGAGCAGCGACGCCACGACGTAGATGCCGCCATAGGCGGCGTAGGCTCGACCCGCATAGTCACTCGGCACCAGCGTCAGCAAATAGGCGAACAGCACCAGAGAAGCCACACCCGGCACCAGCCACAGGATTGATTTTCCCTGCCGCAGCCACGCCCAAAAAGCAAAGCAGCCGGCGATCTCGGACAAGGCGGCGGCTGCGAACGTCAGGAAGGTACTGAACAAAACAGGCATGCCGGCCGAACTTGTCATATGCGCGTGGTGATGGCCACAAGCCAGTCCGGCAGAGCTCGTTCGAGGCCGATTTGTATCGTACGGTCGAAGCCGGACAGGGTCATGACACCGGCGACGACAAGCAGCGCGCCGAGAACCATTTTGATGCCGCTGGACGCGCCAAGCATCCGACCCCGCCAGCGGAGCAACGCTTCGCGAGACATCAAAGCGAGAGCCAGCAGCGGCAATGATGTGCCGATGCCGAATGCCAGCATGGTCAGCACCACCATGCCGAGATTTTCACCACGTGCGGCCATGATAGACGCCGCTCCGAGAGTTGGGCCGACGCAAGGCGTCCATACAGCGCCGAGCAAAATCCCGACGCCGAATTGACCAGAAATACCGGAGGTCGAGAAGCCACCGTAGCGGCTTTGCGTCCAGTTGCTGACCGGGCCGGCGGCCGTAGCAAATTGCGTCTGGAAACGCGGTATGAGCAGTACGGCGCCGACCAGTATCAGCAGTACGGCGGCAGCCGAGCGAAACACCGTCATGTCGACGCCGATTGATAAGCCGATGGTGGCAACGAACACGCCTATAGCGGTGAAAGATACAGCGACGCCTGCCGCCAGGGCGAGCGGTGCCAACCGATGTTCAGCCACCGCGCCGGTTAGAACGACTGGGAGCAAAGGCAGCACACAGGGCGAGAGGATCGACAGAACACCGGCAAGCAGGGCAAGCAGCATATTACAGCGCCTCGCGCAGCAGCGTTTCGATGACGGCCGAGTCCGTTTGACCGGTCTGGCGGTCAACCTCCTTGCCGCCTTTGTAGACGATCATGGTGCTTTGCATCTGGACACGGTAGCGGGCCAAAATCTCCTTTTGCGAATCGAAGTCGACATCGAACTTCTTCATGTTCTTGAAGTCCGGCGAGGCCAACAGCGCCGCCACGATCGGCTTTTGCGCCTGACAGGTTTCACACCACGGTGCCGTGACGTGGATCATCACAGGGCCGCCCGCCTTGAGCGCTTCGTCGAAGCCGGGAATGGTTTCGTCCCCGTTGTGGGCGAACGCCGGGCCGACAGCGGCAGCGATACCGGCAGTAGCCGAGAGCATCAGAAAGTGACGGCGTTGCATACTATGCAGTCTCCTTGAGGTTGGATGCAGCGAGTTCGGGGGCAAAGTGGTCGAACAAGAGGTCGGCCGCTTCGGCCGCTTGCTGTGGCGCGGTGATGGTGAGGACAACTCCGCGAGAATTGTTCTTCAGGTCAAATGTCAGGAATGCGCAGCAAGTTTGCTCCTTGCGCATCAAATCAGTGACCTCTTCCAGTGCTTCCGGCCCATAGGTGAGTTCGAGTGACAGCGGCGTGCGATCGGCGTTGCGCAATGACCGGCGCGCCAAGGCACGGATGCCGCCGACACGCTCCTTGAAGTCGGACGCGCCAAGGGTGCAGGCGATCGACAACGCATCGTTCTCGGCCGCGGAGGCGCAAGACGGGCCGCAGCCGCACTCGCCTTGCGCCATCAATGATTGAAACGTGGCGTTGGGCGCGGCCTTCCGGCGCGAGAGAAGATAAAGCCCGCCGGCGGCGACAACCACCAAAGCCAGGCCAAGCTGGCCGACCGATGCCAAGCCGACACCGCCGGCCGCGATGGCGGCGATAATCGGCGGCGCAATCAAGGGCGCACAGCAGGCCGCACAGGCTATCAGAATAAGGCCGGCGCCTGTGGTCGTCTTGTCAATGTTCATTGCGTATTTCTCCCTGTTGCCGGGCCGGCGTGGGTGGAAGCGGCCTGCCAGGCCAACACGGCCAGGATGACGACCGCAGCGTGAGCGAGGGCTGTCAGTGCTGCCACGCTCGCCACGCTTGCGTTGGCCCGAGCGAGCTGCAAGGAGACCTCGCGGCCATCGAGAATTGCCGCAGCACCCGCCAGCAGAATGGCAAGCAAGAGGGTCGCTTTGCCAAGTCTCAGAACGGCGACGGCGAGCAGGATGGAAACGCCGACGAACCCCCATACCAGCCAAGGGGTTTCGAGGTTGATGCCAAGGACCGTTGGCTCGGCGTGACTGCCGGGTTCGCCGACCTCGGCGCCGTCACCACCTTGTTTCGCAGTAGAACTCTCGGCCGCTTCATCATGGCCGCCCTGTTCCTGAGCCCCGGCTGCTTCGTCGTGCGCGTCCATGCTGGCGAGCTCCCGATGCCCGCTCCCTTCCATCAAGACGGCGACGGCGAAGAGAAGCGCCGAGATCGCCAGCATCGCCGACGTCCAACGGATGAGGGCGATACGATTTGCAAAAAAAACCATCAGCAAAATCTTCCTTTCGCATCAGTATGAAGATAGCGTACTCCTTCAAGTAACTTGAGGTTCAAGGAGTATCTTGCAATGAACCTTCACATCCGCGTGTTCACGATCGGCACGCTCGCCAAGGCCACCGGCGTCACAACGCCGACCATCCGCTACTACGAGGAGATCGGTTTGCTACCTCCCGCGCCACGCACGGCAGGAGGTCAGCGTACCTATGACGAAGACGATTTGGGCCGGCTGACGTTCATCAAGCAATGCCGAGACTTCGGCTTCGGTATCGATCAGGTGCGCGTACTGCTGGAGCTATCGATCAGCACCGACCGCGATTGCGCGGAAACGCGCGACATTGCACAGGTGCATCTTGACGAGGTACGCCAGAAGCTCGCCGAACTGCGCTTGCTCGAACGTCGCCTGGAGAGCTTTGTGACCCGTTGCAATGTCGCCTGTGCCGGCGGTCCCGGTCAGGATTGTGTGATTTTCAAGGATATGGCGGCGCCAGCCACAGCCGGCGGCTGCTGCGGTTGATGATCCAGGCATCCACGGAAACCGGTTAGCCGTGCTTCCAAATCTTCACGGCCGAAATCACCAGGATCGCTGCAAGGTCCGGCAGCAGGAATGGGCTCCGCACAACGTCAAGCAGCAGACCGCCGATGACGTGCCGACGATGGAGCCGGCCGCCATGACGAGCAAGAAGGTCTTGTTGCGGCAGAGGATGGAAAAGCTCTGGTCCCGACTATAGCGGGTGAACCCCACCAGCATGGTCGGCAGACTAACCGCGAGGGACAGGCTCCCAGCAGTTGGATACCGGCGCCGAACAGCAGCACCAAGGTGGGGATGAGAAGTCCGCCTCCTGCCACGCCAAGCAGAGACGCCACTACGCCGATAGCAAGGGCGGCAAGAGGATGCAGCGCCTCTGTCTCTGTCGAAATCACCAAACAACGGCACAGGCAGGGGAGGTGCTGTGCCGCGGTCGCAGTCGCCGCCGCACCTTACGTCAGTCGCGCCAGCTCCGGCCCGAAGTTTCTGGTGTTGAACCGCTTTGCCAGGGCGAAGGCGTCGTCGAGAGAATACAGAAATGTACCTGGGCGACTGGCGACCCAGCGTTCACCGGATGAGCGCGACGCGAAAAAGAAGATGAAGTGGCAAAACTTCGCCATCACATTGGCGGCGGACGTGCCGAAGACGTCCGCATCGGGCAGAACAAAGGAGACAACGGCTTTGTAGGGCTCGACGGATTCGATCCTGTCTGGCGTCACAACAAGCCGCACAACCTCGCCGCTTTCCGGATCGGGCGACATGACCCGCGCCGGGCGGCCGAGGATTTCGGGAATGAACAGACTGTCCCAGGCACACCACGTCGATAGAGTGCGACCGTCTACCTCGAAGGAATGATGCATCGGCGCTGTCGCCAGCCCGCCAAAGCCGAGTACGCGCCCCCGATCGTCAAAGTAGGCGAAAGGCTTGATCGAGTCTCGTTGGAGGAGCGCATAGGCCTCCGCGGTAGAGATCCCGAGCGCCCGGCCCAACTGCGCGGTATCGACCGCGCGACCCTTTGCAAGTTCGCGGTATAACGCGACTGCGGCGTGCTGTTCCTCTGGCGAGAAGTGCCGCAGATGGGGTTCCAAGCCCTGCCAGTACTCCTCCACCGTGGGGACCTTCGGCGTCACTGTCATGGTTCTTTCCGCTCGGCACTTGTGTGGGGATTCTAAATTCATTGCCTGATCTTTGCGAAGGCGTGTTCCCTTTATCCGGCGCAGCAGGACAGTTTCTTCACGTCCCTGTCGAACGCCTGCGCCGCGAGCTTCAGCCCCTCGACGGTAGTGAGGTAAGGGAAGATCGTTTCCGACAGGTCATCGATCGTAAGACCGCAGCGAATGGCCATTGCCGCCGTCTGGATGCTGTCGGCGCCCTCCGGCGCGAGAATATGCGCCCCCAGCAGCTTGCGGGTCGTCCCATCCGCGACGAGCTTGATCAGCCCTCTTGTATCGCGGGCCGCAAGCGCGCGCGGCACATTGTCAAGCGAGAGCACCGAGGTTCGCACAACGTGCCCGGCACCCCGGGCTTGCGCCTCGGTCAATCCGACGCTCGCAACCTGTGGATCGGTAAAAACCACGGCCGGCATCGCGGCGTTGTCATAGCGCAGGCTGTTGCTGTTCAGGGCATTCCTGGCCGCAAGTTTCGCGCCATAAGCAGCCATGTAGACGAACTGATCTTTGCCCGTCACGTCGCCCACCGCGTAGACGCCTGTCTTCGAGGTGCGCATGCGATCGTCGACGACGATTGCGCCGGAAGATGTCTGCACGACGGCCGCCTCGGAAAGTCCGAGGCCTTCGGTGTTCGGCGTTCGCCCCGTGGCTACGAGGATCCGTTCGGCAGTCAATACCTCTGGACGGCCGTTCCGGAGAATGGCGAGCGCCACTCCACCATCTTCGGTTTTGCGGATGGAATCATAGGTCAAGCCACCTATCACCGCGATGCCTTCATCCGCCAGATAGCCCGCGAGCGCCTGCCCGATCTCGGGCTCAGCCTCCGGCAGAAGGCGGCTGCGGAAGACAAGCGTCACCGCGACGCCAGCGCGTGCGAAGGTTTGGGCGAGTTCGGCCCCGATATAGCCGCCGCCGATGACAATCATAGTACGCGGCAGTCGGGTCAGGGCGAGCGCGGTTGTGCTGTCGAGGGACGGCACATCGGCGATCCCCGGAATCGACGGCAGCGCCGGGCGAGCGCCCGTCGCAATAATGATGCGCTCCGAGGCGAGGCGCTGCCCATCCACGTCGACGCCGCCGTGGACGAGCCTCGCCCGGCCCTCCCGGTAGACCACGTTGTTGTATTCCGGCAGGATGTCAGCGTATTTCGCCTGGCGCAGTCCTGCAACCAAAGCGTCCTTCTGGGCGACCTGCGCGGCCCAATCGACCACACGGGCGCCGCCTTCAATGCCAGCGAACCGGACCGGAGCGGCATTGGCGTGATGCACGGCTTCCGTGGCGCGGATCAGCGTTTTCGAGGGAACGCAGCCGACATTGACGCAGGTGCCGCCGATCGTACCGTGCCCGACGAGAGCCACTTGCGCACCCTGTTCTGCGGCCGTGATCGCGGCCGAGAAGCCAGCCGAGCCGGCGCCGACGACCACAAGGTCGTAACGGCCGTTTCCGTTGTTTGCGCTTGGCATGCAGCAGTCGCTCATGACTTCAACTTTCGTGAGTTATTGCCCGCCTCGCAGCAATCAGCGGCGGATGGAGAGGTGGAACGGTTGCGTCGATGGAGCCTGGCCCTGAGACATCGAAGCCACTTGGCGATCGACTGCAGCACGTCAGCCGTTCGTCTTTTTCGAAATGTCGGCCGGGTAACCCTGATCGGTGGTGGCCTTGATCAGCGCCTGGGGCGAGGTCTGCCCGTCGTCATACGTTACCGCAGCTGTTACGTCGGCCATTCCATCTGGCTGGCTGACCGAAACCGAGGACACCCCTTTTACATGCTCCAGCGTGCTCTTGACGATCGGACCGCACAACACGCAGCCGGCGTGGTGCACGTCGAGCGCGACCTTGGCCTCCGCTGCCTGAGCAGCGATCGGCGCGAACAACAGGCCAAGTCCGAAAACGGTGCCGAGGTAAGGTTTCATGGCTAGAATCCTTTCAGGTGAGGTCATGGTTAGGGTTCTCAGGAAACGAGGAAATATCGAACGGCGTAGGGGAAACCGACCGCCACGACGACCATTGCGCCTGCGGTCCAGAGGCCAATTTTCGCGATCCGATCCGAGCGCGGCGTGGCGCAGTAGCCGTCTGCGCAGGCGACCTTGGGCCTCCGGTAAACACGCCAGGCTCCGTAACCAATGAAGCCCAACGCAACCGCCGCGAAGATTGGCTGGTAGGGTTCAAGCGCGGTCAGATTGCCGATCCAAGCGCCACTGACACCAGCAAGGAACAGGCCGAACGGCACCACGCAGCAGCTTGCCGCGCCCAGCGCTGCCAGGATGCCGCCGACCGACAGCAGGGCCGCCCCATCAAAGCGGTTTCGCGTCGGTGCCATGTCCACGCTTGCCAGCACCGTTGCTTTGTCTCGAACTGTCATTGAAGCCGCTCCCGTAATTGGTCTATGGTGACCCTACTGTCTGTAGTGACTACAGGGTCAAGCGTGGACCGATCACGTGTTTGCGAGGGCAGCTATGAAGACGACCGAAGGGCTTTCCATTGGTGTTCTGTCAGAGCGCAGCGGCGTGAACATCGAGACGATCCGTTACTATGAGAAGATCGGCGTGATGCCGTCGCCCGCGCGCAGCGCCGGCGGCTACCGGGTCTACGGAACGGAACATGTGAGACGCCTGCATTTCGTCCGCCGAGGGCGGGAGCTTGGCTTCAGCCTCGATGAGCTGCGTGGCCTGCTTCATCTGGTCGATGGGCATACCTACACGTGCGGCGAGGTGCATGCGCTCACCGTCAAGCATCTCGCGGATATTCGTCAGAAGATCGCCGACCTGCGACGGCTGGAACGCGTGATGTCGGACATGGCTGCGCGATGCACGGCGGATCAGCTTCCGGAGTGTCCGATCATCGATGCTCTGTTCGAGATGCGGCCAGTACGCGGGCGAACGCTCAATCGCAGGTCTCGTGCCGTTAAAGGCGCCTCGCCAGCATAAATCATGCTGTGGCCTCCGCCGTACAGCCATCGTCTGGTAATTCCGCTAGCATCTGGCCATGTACGGAATACGACCTTTTTTCCTTACATCGGCATGGCCTGAGTAAAGACTGAAGTTAGTAGGCCAATATTCGTCGTAAAACCCTGTACGGAATACTAAAACGCATGTTCCGTTCGAACCTGGCGGCCATTTTATCGAAAGCCTGTGCCAGGCGCCCCGCCGTCTGACTAAAAGTCACACATGCTCCAACTGCCTACACGCAGCGCCAGACATATGAGCGTCCTATTCTTTGGGCCGATTGCGGAGTGGCAGCTTTCTGGCTTCGTAGACAGATATCAGACAGTTAGTACCAGGGTCGTGAACTGACCCTAAGTCACTCAAGGCAAGCGCGGCCGAAAATACGGATCCGTTCTGGGGCAAGGTCGTCATCAAGGTCAGATAGCAAATCTCTCCTCGTGGAAACGCAAGACGGCCAAGCTCTCTGTACTTGGGTCCGCTACCTGGGCCGGCCAGGGTCAGCGCCTCGGTTTATCGAGTCAATTCTCAGGCGACCGAAACCTCTCATGGCATCCGTTGCAGATTTTCCTGATCCGCTCGAAAGAAGCGGCGAGCGCGGGCTTGTCGCCGAGGGTCGCTGTCGCAACAAAAGTCTCGGTCGCGTTATGCAGCCCCTGCATTGCCTCGTGGAAAGCCTCCGGCTTTTCCCAAATTGCCGGCAAGGCATTGCTGTGACGATCGATGCTGCCGGGCGGAAACAAGGTCGTGGTTCGGTGGCAATTGTCGTGGAGAGCACCGGCATGCTGAACAATGGCCGCCGCATCGAACGGCGCCCTGCCCGCGAGCATCTCTCCGATGGCCTTCACTCGCGGCCCATGTTCTTCATCGCCGTCATGCGTTCGGCGATGATACCCGTCGCCCCCTTGTGTGCCAGCGCCGCACCCGCAATGAGCATGGCTGCTAACGCAATGGCCGCGAGCTTGAACATTCAAATCTCCCGTCCACGACGGGACCCGCCGCTGCGCTAAGCGGCAGGTCTTATTCGATTACTTGACCGGAATCATCAGGTGCGCATAGGGGGTGTCGGGGAACATGACATATGGCTGCGTCTGGTCCGGCTCGTGGGGATACAAGGCCATAATGTCCGGTGCGTTCATGACCATGACATGGGGACCGTCATGTAGCCATTCGGCCCCTTCCGCCGGCTTAGTTGCAAAGGGGTCGGTATTGCTGGCCGCATCGCCCCCCTTTAGCATGTAGGCGAAAGCGACCTTGCCTTTCGGCGGCTCGCTCTTTGACATGATCGCGTGCATCCACGCCATCCCGTTCTCATCTGTGCACATCGGATCGTCGGCGGGAGTTCCAGGGTCGTCCGGGATGCATGTGAAGCCGTTCGTGCCCTTTCTTATCGTCTTCATCTCCCAATTCACGACGGCGGCGTTTTTGCCGACAGCCTCCGGTGCTGCCGTAATCGCATTCTCAATCAACTGCTCATCGCTTTTATCAGCCGCAGGTGCGGGGAATGCCCAAGCGGCGGCGAGAGCTGCCAAAAACACGGGGCTTGAATGGATGCGCATTTCCTCCTCCTTAGCGAGCGCAGATTTTGCCGGCGCGTCGCAACGAGCACAGCTCCCGCTCTTTGGAGTTGGCTGCTGCCCTAGGATCTGGGCGCGCCGAAGACATAAGATACTCCTAATATTACGTTGGGTCACCTAGGGATGTGACGCCGGTCCGCCTGACGAGGGCCGCCCGTCAGGCGGCCGGCCGAATGTTTTGGTTCACCCTGAAGAGGTTGTTCGGGTCGTATGTCTTCTTCAGCGTAGCCAGGCGCTCGTAGTTGTCACCATAGGCCGCCTTGAGCCTTGCATCGCCCTCGTCATCCATCATGAAGTTCAGGTAGGCGCCACCCAGATCGAACGGATGCACCGCCTCCCAATAGGCCTTGGTCCAGCGCGTCACCGGCCCCGCTTTCTGTGGGTCCGGGTCGATCCCTGGGATAACCATCGACCAGGTCGTGCCCAGGAACCAAGGAAACTCGATGCTCGCAGCGGAGACGCAACAGCGCTTTATTGGCTCAACGCCGTCGGAGACGCGCAATTGATCGCAGACCACCAACCTGGCAACAGACGGCTGGGGTGGATACGGCGGCGATCCTCGTGGTCGAACTGGCAACTGGTAGCGGTAAACGGCCAGGCAAAAGACTGATCGGCGGGTCTATCGCAGGAACGAAAATGGAAGAGAAGCAGAACTTGCGTGTGCATTTTTTGCACACAACGTCGCATAACTATCTGATTTTACTTATCTATCTGCCCCATCCATCATCGGGGCCACGGCAACTTTGTGGCGTAACATATTCATTTTTCTAGTTTCTCTGTCTCAATCCGTCCGACACTCCGTTCGAATGACAGAGCAATTTGGCAAGAGATACAACACCTAACTAACGCGATATACGATTTTGCCGCCGCAACTGAAAGCAAATTGGCATGTCACAATGTCACTGTACGCACCAGTTAGATGCCTGCCGTGGAACGATGCACCGCCGGCGGCATACCAGTCAGCCAAGGCGAAGCGTGTGCGGGCGATCTGCCACGCGTTCGACATGCCGCCGCGCCGCCGCCTCGTCCGGCTTGCGCGACCGGATTGCATCCATGATTTCGGTCATTCGGCGATCGCCGGCTTTCAGGACCCGACTTCCGGCGATGTCTTGCTGGAAGGAAAATCACTGCTTGCAGTGCCTTCGCACAAGCGCAACATCGGCATGGTGTTCCAACGCTACACGCTGTTTCCGCATCTGACGGTGGCCGAAAACGTCGCTTTTCCGCTGCGGGTTCGCCGCCGGCCGGACGCCGAGGTGAAGAAAAAAAAGGTCGCCGACATGCTGGCCCTGGCGCGGCTCGAAAGCTTTGCCGGGCGCTTACCCGGTGCGCTGTCGGGCGGCCAGCAGCAGCGCGTCGCGCTGGCCCGGGCGCTGGCCTACGATCCTCCGATCCTGTTGATGGACGAGCCATTGTCGGCGCTCGACAAGAAGCTGCGCGAGGAAATCCAGGGCGAAATCCGCCGCATCCATCGCCAGAGCGGCATCACTATTCTCTACGTCACCCACGATCAGGAAGAGGCGCTGCATCTGTCGGACCGAATCGCCCTGTTCAAGGATGGCCGCATCGAGCAGACCGGCACCGGCGAGGATCTCTATCTCGGGCCGGCGACCGATTTCGTTGCCGGCTTCATCGGCAATTCGAATTTCCTCGCTGCCGAACATCTCGGCACCACCAACGGCACGACAACGATCCGCATGACAGACGGTTCGGTCATATCCGGCGTCAGGGCCAACGGCACGTTCGGCAAAGGCCAGAAGACCAGGCTGATGATCCGGCCCGAAGCCTTTAGCATGGAGCGGAGCCCGGCGAGCGCGGAACTGAATGTCGAGATCGTCGACATCGCATTTTACGGCGAGCGCCGGCGGATCGTCGCGCGCATCGCCGCTGGACAGGAGGTTGACATCAGGCCGACCTCCGCCGCCATGCAATCGCGTGTCGCCCTGCACCCGGCAGGTCTTTTTCGATCCGGCTGCTGCATTCCTGTTTCCGGCCTGACTAAGCCGCGATGGATCGCCGCCCTTCAACGCTTCGCAGCGATGGAAGCGTGCTTGGGAGCAAGCCGCGGTTAGGCCCATCATCAGCTTCGGTCGGCAAGCGCGCAACGTGATCGACGCTGCAGTCGGCTGATTGGATGGCGGGCGCAACTCCTGTATCCATTGACAGTCGTCATGCTCGGTTGGAAGATGAAGAAGGTCAGCGGCGATAGCCATACGGGAAGGCAATGGTCCAACCGCCAGATACCGGACACCATCCTGGCAGCGTCGTCGCGGTCATCGTCATTTGTTTGATCATCGTTGCTTTGTTCTTCATAGGCTTCAGATACTCAAGGCCGGGCCAGGGTACTCTCGTTATTCCTGGCGGTACGCAGCAGCAACCGTGAGTCCGCCCCATGGCGCCCGCTGATGTGGAGCCGTTCTCGGGCTGCCAAAAGTAGCCGGCGGGACTGGGGGACGCAGCAGAATGGTCCGGCGCTTCGCAGCCGGTCCTTTGCTTCCCGACACGGCTTTCCTTTCCCACCTAAACAACCAAGCCTGGCCGGCGTGGTATCGACCATGCTGGGAGATGACGAGCCCTCATCCACCAGGCACTAGACGGCCCTGATCAGCCGGAGCAAAGAAAGCGCTTCGAAAAAGGTCCCTTTGCGAAAGGCGAGATAGGTCGGCTCTTCGACACCATGGAACCGGCGCTTGAAGGCCGCCTGCCCCTGCAGGTTGAAGCGGGTGCGATTGACCCACGGCGATTCATAGGCACGCTGGAAGGCGCGCCGCCAGAAATCGCTTTCGGCAAACCCGCTAGGTCCGATTTCGACAAGCGGCGACAGGCCGAGGGTGACCACGGAAACACCTTCGTCGCGAAAGCGGTCGACCGCGAATTTGGTCAGGCCGATCTCGGCATGCGCCGAGGCATCGATGTGCTTGCGCTTGAACGAGGTGGTGTAGCCGATGACCTTGCCGTCGCTGAACAGCGGATCGAAATCCAGCAAGGCCACCAGTTCTCCATCCGGACCGTGCAGGACGAAACGGCGCATATCGACGCCAAGGTGATCGGCAAAAGGCCTGTTGAGAAACCTCATCTCCCAGCGCTTGACGATGCGGTCGGCCCGCCAATTCTGGGAGAGCCTGGCAATCTCGTCGAGGAAGACGGTCCCGTTGTCCTCCGCGAAGGAAAACCCCTTCCTCAAGAGCCAGCGTTCGGAATAACGCACTGTCTCATTGCGCTTTCCGGAAAAGTCGTGGCCGGGCAGGACAAGCCTGGTGTCGACGCCGAGGCGGTTGACCTGATAGCCAAGTCCGGCAAGCACGCGCGCCGTCTGTTCGCCGATCTGCACGAACCACGGGCTGCCGGCAACCTCGATGAAACGTTCGATATAGTCGCGCCGATCGGCCGGGGCAGCCATTGGATCGCCGAGCGCGAAGTGATGTCGCGTTTTGGTTCCGTAAGCGATGTAGCCCTGGGCATCGCCGAAGTAGTGAAGCCCCTTCTGCACGGCGGTCGAATAGGCAAGGGAAAAATCACCATGGCGACGGACCAGCGCCAGGCGCTCGACATGGTTCAGCCGCAGCCGCGGTATTTTAGGCCCGCGGTTTTCCAGGAAACGATCTAGGCGTCTTCGCAGTGACGACATGGTCGACTTTCGCGTGCCGGCTAGGCCGACGAAAGAGCTGACGGACCCCAAACCGATCATATTGCCGCGAGCTGATCCTTATCTCAGCGCGTCATGCTTCCCCAGCCGGAACCGCCAGATTCCTAGGCGCAATCTGCCCCGGTCCCGCCCCGAGGCGGCACCACGCGTTGTTGCCGACGCCGATGCCACTTCGGAAGCGCCCAGGTCACCTGCCAAACACAATGCTCTTATCGAACTGCGCTCTGAGAAGATTCTGCCTGATCGGAAGCCAGGAACTCGTCGCGTTCTGCTATCCACAAGTCGGCATAGTCGACATTCTGCCACTCGGCAAACCACGGGCCGCCGCTCGTATAGTGGACCGCCTTAGGTGTGCCGACAGCAGGCTTTTCGTTCCAGCCTTCGAGCCAATTCCACTCTACTGGCAATAAACCCAAATCTTTGTCGGCAACCCACTGCATTCGGTGAAGATAGGCGCCACTTTCCTGATTCACGACCTCTGGCGTGAGCGATTTGACCGAAGGATGCGCGCAATTGAACAGCATCAGCGACGACCAGTTTTTCCGAGGATAGGATGTCTGGACCACGCCATCCATCTTGGTTGTGGCCTTCGGCGTATAGTCATGCTGGACGCAATAGACCGCCTTGTCCGAGTCCGTATATTTCAGCAGGCCTGCGACGTCACCAAGCCACAGGAAATCGCAATCACAAAACAGGGCCCAACCCGTGTAGTCGGCGAGAAAAGGCGTGAGGAAGCGCGTGTAGGTGAACTCCGTCGAGGCGAGTGGATCTTTTTCCCGCCAATACAGCCTACGGGCACGCATCTCGTCTTGTTTGATCGGAATGACGGAGACAGGCGCCGACGCATGTTTGAGCAGCGAGTGTCGCGCGACGTCGTACGCGATCGGCTCACGGCTGTCCCATCCGATAAATACCCTAAACGCATCAGTCATATTCACTACCCTGGCTTTCGATTTTAACGGTCGTACACTAACTAGTTGGCGATGGCTCGGCAACAATTGCGGTCAACCGAGCCGGTTTCTCACAGATTTGTCCTGGCCTCAGCCTTGCTTTTCTGGGTGGACCTGGCCTCGCATTCCCAATGCGACACGCGCCCATTTCTGATAGGTGTAGCTGGCCGAATACGCGGCCACCATCGCACCAATGGAACCGTCCAGAAATCCCAGCCGGAAAATATAGCTGCGCACATAGGCCCAGACGGAACGCAAAACTGCCTTGCCTATCGAGCTTTTTTTGCCCTCGGCAAGCAGCTGCGCGGCGGATGCTTCTGCGTACCGGCCGATCTTGTCGTGGGCATCTGCCAGGTCGGTGATCGAGTCGTGCTCGATCGGCTGGGACAATCGCCCGACCTTTCCGTTCAGCACTACTTTCTCGTGCACGGTGTCGTCGCTGAAGCGCCCGGAGCGGCGACGGAAGAGCCTGAGCACCAGATCGGGCGACCAGCCACTATGGCGGACAATGTGCCCGCAAAAGCGCGATCTTCTCGGTATTTCGAAGCCGTCATAGGCTTTTGGGTCGGCGATTGCGGCCCTGATTTCCGTGCCGAGCGGCGCCTCCACCCACTCATCGGCATCCAGCGAGAGGATCCAATCCCCCGTTGCCGCGGCCAGCGCACGGTTTTTTTGCGCGCCGAAACCGGGCCAATCAAGGGTCATCAAAACCTTGGCCCCCAAGTCACCGGCAATCTCCCTGGTGCTGTCGCTGCTGTCATTGTCAAGAACGATGATTTCGTCTGCAAAATCCACCGAGCGAAGGCAGCGCGCGATGGACGCCTCCTCGTTGCGGGTGATGATAATGACCGAGAGCGCCGGCACGGTCAGAAGGTTCCGGCATCAAAGCTGCCACTGTCATTCGAATGCATCTGCAGCATCGGCTCCCGGCCCGTTAGCACATTGAGGGTACTAATTCAACAAAGTCGAAAATCATTTCAGATCAAGGCTTTCATACAGCGCCATCATTCGCTTGATCATGACATTGAAATCATAGTGTTCGGCCGCCGCTCTCACCCGGGTTCCGGTTTCAGGTCGTGACGCCAACTGCAGCGCGTGGGCGAGCGCTGCTGCGAGGTCACTTTCGCTGGCCGCATCGCAAACGAGCGTCGGCTCGAACCGCTCGACAAGCTCGCGCGCTCCACAGCCGGTGCTTACCACGACGGGCAAGCCGCTCGCCATCGCTTCGATGACCACTGTGCCGAAAGGATCATAGATGGAAGGCAGCACGGCAATATCGGCCGCGCCGTACCACGGCAGCATGTCTTTCTGTGGCCCCAGCATCTTGAGCCGTGCGCCGAGACCGAGCCTGTTACCGGCCTGCCTGAAGGCGTTGGCGCGCGAATCATGGCCGATGACCCACAATTCCGGCTCGCCATAGAGCCTGGCGACAGCCTTCATCAGTGCAAGCAGTCCTTTTCGCGCAAAGCCCGAGCCGACAAACAGGACGACCGGCCTGTTTTCGTCGACGTCGAGCCGCGCGCGGACCCCGGCCCGATGCTGTTGGCGCAGTTGCGGATTGAAGCGGTCGAGGTCCACCCCGTTGGGAATATGGTGCACATTTTCGGCCGGATAATCATAGTGACGGACAATGTCCTCGGCGACCATCTTCGAAATCGCTATGACAGCTTTGAGCCGTGGGCTGGCATAGGTTGCGCGCTCGAGGCGCAGCGTCTGGCGGTGAAAGGGGCTCAGCGCCATTGCCGCCCTGCCGAGCCGCGTCTCGAAACGCCGCCGTTCGGCAAGATAGGCGGCATGAACGCCCTCCCCGGCCCGGAAAACATCGCAGCACGGGAGGCGATCGTTGCTCTGCACCAGCGCCGGTGGCATCTCGGCGATCTTGCGGCAGGCGGCTTGAGCAAAGGACGCCGCCCGCAGCGAACGCGGAAAGCGGCGGCCGGCGCAATGGATGAATTCTATGCCTTCATAGCGCGGCCAGTCGCCGGAGAGCACGGCCACCGGCCGCTGACGCGCGGCAAATGCAGCCATGATGTTTTCCAGCATGATCTCGCCGCCGCCAAAGGGCGCATAACGCTGGCGCACGAACAGGATCGGCCTGTCGAATTGATTTTCGATGCCACGAATGCCGGCGTGCATGGGGTCTGGGCTCCGGCCTTGTTGCCATCTAACGATGTCTATAGAGGCCAGCGCGCATCGGCAACAGTTGGAAAGCTCAGTCGCGGAACTCAGAACAGGCCTGTGTCCATTGTCCGCGACTGCTTGCGATTTGCCTGACGGTGCTGCATGTAGAAATTAACAGCAAACAGCGGATCAGCGCCAGCTCCAGCCGGGTAGTGACCGCTATGAGGGGGAATCGACGGCTTGAGCAAAGCAACCTGGCCCGCCATTGTCCGCCGGACGATTACCGACACCGCCATATATCGGCTGAGACACACCTTCGGAAGGCGGGCAGAAGTGTCATCGCTGCGGCCGATAACGCCCCTCAAAGTGAATGACCTGCCTTTGATCCTCGTCATCCGCAACGAGGCGGACAGGCTACGCCCGTTCCTGAAGCACTATCGCGAGCTCGGCGTCACCAGATTCGCCGTCCTTGATGATCGCTCGACCGACGGAACAGCTGAGCTTCTGGCCGAGCAGCCAGATGTCGATCTATTCAGCTCGCCGCTCACCTATTCTCAGTCGGACCTGGGAAACCTTTGGCGGCAGCGTCTTGTGCAGATTTATGGTCAGCCTCGCTGGTATCTGACCGTCGATGCGGACGAATATCTTGTTTATGACGGCATGGATCAGAATCCGCTCGGCGCGATGGCCGCCTGGCTCAAGCGGCGCGGAATGACACGCCTGCTGGCGCCGATGATCGACATGTATCCGAGCGGAAACATCTGGGACGTACCCTTCGATCCCATCGTGCCCCCATGGCAGGTTGCGGACCATTTCGACGGCAGCGGCTATGAGGTGACGAGGAGCCCCCGGCATCTCAAGATCACAGGCGGCCCGAGGACCCGGCTTTTCGCCAGGCAGCACAAGTTGACCAAGTTTCCTCTGATATATGTTGATCGCCAGACGATTTTTACGTCGATTCACGCACCGCTGCCCTACTGGCGAAACTATATAAAGGGATTGGCCGGCCTGCTTCATTTCAAGTTCTTCGCCGATTTCAACGACAAGGCGCAGGTCGCGGTGGCGGAAGGTCAGTATTGGAACGGCGCTTCCAAATATCGCCAGTATCATGAGGTCTCGAGCGGTAAAGCCGCTCTCAGCGCGATGAGCGAACAGTCAATGCTGTACGAAGGCGCTCACAGCCTGTTCAAAACGGGTTTGATCGACAAAATTGATTGGTAGACGGCACTCCAGCAGATGCCGAACCAACATCATGCATAACCGAACGCTTTCATCAGCTGGGCACCTCGTCCTTGTACCAAGTCCTGTAACTCGGCGTTTCCAAGTTCGGAGCGCCATCTCCCGCTCCCGTCATAGATCGGCTGATTGACCTGTTGGTTTCGGAGCACCTCGTGTGGCGTCTCGACGCTGGCGTCGGTCGGCTTGAACCATTGCTGCGGGTTCTTGTGGTAGTCGAGGAGATCCGGGCTGAAGGTCACATCAAGAAAGCCGCATATCTGCTCGACGACTTTGGCCGGATTCTCGACCAGATCCTCATAGCGATAGATCAGCACATCCGGCTTTCCCCGTTCCGCGAGAACCAGCGCATTGTCGTTGATCCAGCGGTCGAGAGCCTCCTGTGGGTCGTCAAGTCGTTTGGTCAGCGACGCCACGACGTCGCGCCCATCTCGCACCGGCATGATGAAACGCGCGCCGGGTACGAGCCGGCGAATGCGGGCCACACGGCGGATATGCCGCGGTGTCTTTTCAAGCAGCACTTTCTTTCCAGCCTCGCGCGCCGCCCGCTTCAGTTTCCAGAAGCGGAACATGGCCAGTGGCGTCCACTTGAAGAAAATGTTGGTTTCCTGAAGCGGCAGGTAGACGTCAGGATGCGACGCAAGGATCGTCGCAATCAACGTCGTCCCGCTATGGCCGCAGCCGCAAATGAATCCGGTCCGCATCACCATGTCGGCAATGCCCCCTAACCCAAGGCGACCCGGGCGCGGTTATCGACGCGAGCGTAGCACAAGCCGTTCGTGCTAAAGACCTTGTCCAGCTTCTCCCAATATTCGAACTTGGCTAACTGCTCGTCACAATAGGCCACGTCGTTCTCGGAAAGATATTCGCCGTAACCGCCTATCTTACCCTTGCGCACCTTGAAGCTTTCGGGATCATTCGCATCGCGCGGCTGTAATATCTTGCCGTATCGATCGGACAGATCACCGGTCGATTCACTCACTTTCATCTTGTCGAAGGTTCGGTTGTTCGCCACGTCGACAAGCGTCTGATCGTCAGCCTGCTGGTTCAGGAATCCAAGGATCGCGCGAAGGACACCAGCCGTATCCCGATGCATATCTTCATATTGAAGATACCGGATTTCGCGCATCCGGGGCATGGCCGCGAACCAATGCAGATTGAATCTGATGATCTTTTCAATCCCATGATTGTCGCTTCTGATAAAATCACTGAACGATCCGGCTGGAAGCATGTGGCGCTTCTGAACCTGAAAGTACCCTGAGACCACCGTATCTCTTGGATCGCGAACAAGCATTATTGTTCTTCTCTTCTTGTATCGAGATTTATTCTCCTTGAGGCTCGATTTTGGTCGAAGTAACTTGTGGTCGGTTCCGTCGTGAATGTATTGAACTTCAACTCCGAGATCGTCCAGCATGACACGCAGCCACGTGCGCCCTGATTTTGGAAAGGATACGATAAGAGGAAGAGGCGGCGCTTTGGCCTGGAAAAATTTTAGAAAGGACATGGGAGAGACCTCCTTTAGATTATCAGAGCTGGCGCCCGAACCGCTGCAGGCCAGACCAACCCCATTACTGGGCGCCTAAGCCTACGGCTGATTCGAACACAAGGCAGAAATGCCGGCAAGAATTGCGATCCTCTGCGGGGCGAATTGGCCTTTACTATATCCCGGTTCGGAATGCCTTATGTTTTTTGGCCTGTTGCGACGAGTGTTCGACACGGGCGCTCCATTCCGCGATCCGTCGGCCGAACGCTTAATGCGGATCGCGTCGATGCGTATTCAGTGACGCGCTTTCGGACGACATGCATTAGCCACTCACTTTTGTGATCCATGGCGCCAGGATGGCCTCGGCCTCGCTCATCACCACGGACCAGGGGCGTTCCCGTTTCGAGACCAGCACGGCCGATGGATAGTAGGGCGTGCGGTCGCCCTCGACCGGCCAGGAGCGCTTGAAGCCGTCGCCCAGAATGAAAACCGAGGGGATGCCGAGCGCGCCCGCCAGATGCGCTCCGGTATTGCTGATGGTCACCACGGCGTCCATCGCGGCAACCTGCGCGGCGAAAAGGTCCATGTCGACGAGCTGATCGACCGATCTGTCATAAAGAATGCGCTCCGGCTCACCGTCGGTCAGGATCTTCAGATCGGTCTCGATCTGGCCGTACTGCAGCGAGACGAACCGGAGGTCCCGGCGGCCGATCAGGTTTCGCCAGGCGGCAAGCGGCGGCAGGTCTTTGCCGGGATTGGAGCTGCCCCATGCGATACCGACCAACGGCCGCCCTTCCTTCCGGTAGCGGGCGCGAAGTTCAGCGACCCGGGCCGGATCCGGCTTAAGCGGCACGAAATGCTCGCGGATCGTCGCCTCGTCGGTCTCGAAAACGGCAGTCAGATGCTGGACGCCGGCGAAGGCCTGCGCCTCGGCATAGACGGCCTTGCCGCCAGCACCGACCGGCCACACATCGGCAGTTGGAAAAGTGCGCTGAAAGAGCGGTACCAGGCGGCGCTCGACGAGGACGATCGAACGGGCGGCGCGCGCCAGGGCACAGCCGACGGAGCTGGCATGATGGATCGCGGTGGCCAGACCCTGCTTTTCGGTTTCCATCAGATCGATCAGCAGTGTCTGGCCAGAAATATCCTGGCCCAGCCACTCGCCATCGACGCGGCCGTTGACGATGTGGCGTCGTGCAATCCTGAGTTCGGCGGCTGCGCCATAGGCGCCCATCCGCATCAGCGCCTTGCTGAGCTCGTCGATCAGGTGGACCTCGCCCCTCGATTTCGCAATGGATCCAAGAGCCAGGGCTTTCGGCAGTGCCGCCGGCCAATCGCGGGACTCGACGCTTCGCCGATAATCCGCCATCTGATCGGCAATGTCGCCGTCACGCCAGCGAAGGAAGAGCTGCCGCCGGTGACGTCGGAACCAGACCTTGTATTTGTAGCCTGCAAGCGCGACAGCGCGGCGCAACCGGCCGAGAAGTAGGCTACCTTCCATCGCCAGCTCCGCCGATGATTTGCATGACCCGTCCGCCTGCTTCCTGCACTGCCGACGCCCAGGTTCGGCCGCCTTTTCGGACCAGTCGAACGCTCGGATATGCGGCGACGGTCTCGCCGAAGGCAGGCCAGGACAGTCGAAACCCGTCGTCGAGCATGACAACCGTCGGCACGCCGAGCGCTCCGGCCAGGTTGGCGCCGGTATTGCTGACCGTCACCACTGCGTCGAGCGCCGCGATTTGGGCGGCAAAGCGGTCCATGTCCGTCAACTGGTCGACGGAAGCGTCATGGATGATGCGGCCCGGCGCGTGGCGCTCGAACTCGGAGAGAGCCGGCCCGACATCGCCATATTGCAAGCTGACGAGGCGCCCCGGCAGGCTGCCGAACAGCGTCCGCCAATCGTCCAGAGCCGGCAGATCCTTGCTCTTGTTCAGGCTTCCCCAGGCAAATCCGATCAGCGGACCTGGGCCGCCATCGAGATAGGTGCCGCGCAGCTCGGCAACCAGTCGGCGGTCCGGCTCCAGCGGAACGAAGGGCGCGCGTGCCGCCGGGTCGTCCGGCCAGAAATGCTTTGCGAGTGTCTCGAAACCGGCAACGACATCGGCGTCCACTGCCGCCATGTCCTCTTCCCCTTCAATCCTAACATCGAGCGCAGGATATGTTCTGCGATAAAGCGGTGCCAGTCGCGGCTCGACGAAGACGATGCATCGACCGGCAGCCGCGACGACTGGACCAAGCAGCGACGCGAACTGGAAAAAGATCGCCAGGTCGCCTTCGCGACGATCGACGAGAAGCGTGCGACCCGCAAGATCACTGCCATCCCAATCGGGTCTGCCGCGCTGCTTGCTCGCCGCCATCAACTGCCAGATGCGATTTCCGCCGTCGAGACGCCTCAGTCCGCGCCCCGCTTTCTTGATCAGGCCGAGATCGCCAAGCTGCTCACCAAGCGCGCCAAGCGCCAGTGCATGGTCGCGAGCAGTTTGCCAGTCACCACGCTGCACGCTTTCCTCCATCAGCCTCATATGCCTTTCGGCACTTTCGTCGGCGTGGCGCGAGGGACGTCTAAGAAGTTCCTTTGCCCGCTCGAGAACCTTCTGCAACCGCTTGCCGGCGGCGCCTTGCGGGCGCAGATCGGCGGTTTTTGCTTTCTGAAGGATGGTTCGTCTGTTCTGCACGGCGATGTTCTATCGTCCTCGGGGAGCGTCGGAAAGCGCCGTCAGGATCGATGAGAGCCGCCGGCCGGCCTCGTCGAGCACCAGCGACCAAGTGCGCCCCTCCTTGCGAATGACAATGCCCTTCGGATACCAGGGTGTCCGGTCGCCGGTCACCGGCCATGCCGTCTGAAAATTATCGTCGATGAGGAAAACAGTCGGCACGCCAAGGGCTCCGGCAAGATGGGCCGCCGTATTGCTGATCGTCACGACAGCATCGAGTGCGGCGACCTGTGCCGCGAAACCGTCCATGTCGACCATCTGGTCGACGCCGTCGTCAAAGATCAGACGCGCGTCATTGCCGTTGCGAAGGCGCCGCAACGCCGGCTTGATCTGTCCGTACTGGAGCGAAACGAAGGTCGCTTGTGTCTGGGCGATGAACCGTGCCCATTCAGGAAAATCAGGCACGTCCTTGGTGTGGGATTTGCTGCCCCAGGAGAGGCCGACCAGCGGCAGATCCGTCATCGCCCGATAGCACTTGCGGAATGTCTCGACGTGTTCAGGATCTGCCCGCAGCGGCACGAAGTCGGCAGCAAGCTTTTCGGCATCGCGTCCGAACACCCAGGCGAGATCTTCGAAAGTCGCACGTTTGTTGGCGACCACATCCCGCTGCGCCGGGACCACGGTCGCCTTCGGGAACGTTCGCTGCAGAATTGGTACCAGGCGCGGCTCGACCCGGATTGTTGCGCTTTGCGCATAGGCAGCGGCAGCGCCGGCCAGTCGCGCGTGGCGGATAACCCGGCCAAGGCTGCGCGGGTCATCCTCCACAAGGTCGATCAGCAGTGTATCCGATCCGAGATTCTCGCCGGTCCACTCGTTCGCGCTTTTCCCTTTCCGCAGCCGGCGAGCGGAAAGCCGAAGCTCAGCTGCCCGCGCAAAGTTGCCAAGCCGTTCGAATGCCTGGCCCGCCTTCTGCATCAGCTCCGGGTCGCGATTATGATCGGCCGCGACAGCTATCTCATTGGTACCGGCTTCAAGGCCTTTCCAGTCCCTGCGAACGATCAGGGCCTCAACCTTGGCTTGCAGCTCAAGAATGGACCGCGGCTGCTTGGGGCCGGAAAACAACCTGCGCACCGCCTTTTTGTACCGGCGCACCTGAAGGCCCAGTCCACCAATCACATACCGAACATAGGAACCGTGATAAAAGCTGGTCATCGGCCCTCAGCGCAATATGCTCTGCCGCAGCTTTTTGCCGCTTTCGACCATCGGATCGGGCGCCTCCAGGTGGAATATCGAACGATATATCTCGCTGTGCTTGGCAAGCTGGTCATGCGTTCCAGCATCGACAAGCTGTCCGGCGTCAAACACGAGAATACGATCGGCCGCCTTAATTGTAGACAGCCTGTGCGCAATGCAGATCACTGTGCGCTGAAATGTGTTGTCGAAGGCTGCCTCCATGACTGCCCGTTCGTTTTCACCGTCAAGCGCCGATGTCGCTTCATCATAGACGATTACCGCAGCATTCTTGAGCAGGGCGCGTGCGATGGCGACGCGCTGTTTCTGCCCGCCCGACAGATTAGTGCCGCTCGGCCCGACAAGCGTGTCGAGCCCGTTTTCGAGCGCCGAAGCAAAGCTGGTGACCCGGGCGAGGTTCGCAGCGGACTCGATTTCCTGATCCGTGGCGCTCGGGCGGCCGTCGCGAATGTTGTCGCGGATCGAGCCTTCGAACAGGAAGACGTCCTGTGACACCAGTGCGATATTGTCGCGAACGTCGGCCAGGCTGATCTTCGAAATGTCCTTTCCGTCGATCAGGATCCTGCCCTTGTCCGGCTCCATCAGGCGCAGGATCAGATTGACGATGGTGGTCTTGCCGGCGCCGGAGCGGCCGACGATCGCCAGCTTCTCACGAGGTCGCACGTCGAAGGAAACACCCTCGAGCGCGGGGCTGTTGCCGTCATAGGAAAAGGCCACATCTTCAAAGCGGATACCACCATCGACGTCGGCCAGGCGCTCGCCCGCGATTGCACGTCGCCGCTGCTCGGGCGTGTCGATCAAATCATACATCTGTTCGACGGCGACCATTTGCTTCTGGATGTCGACATTGACCCGGGCCAACCGCTTGGCAGGCTCATAGGCAAGCAGGAACGCGGTAATAAAGGCCATGAATTCGCCGGGCGTCTTGCCGTTGCCGAGGGTCTGCCAGCTGGCGTACATAACGAAAAGCCCGATGATCACGCCGCCGCCGGTCTCCATCAATGGGCTCATCAATGCTGACGTCCGGTTGATCTGGATGCCACGTCTTTCCATCTTGCGGACGGCCTTTGCAAAGCTGGCAACCGCCTTGTCCTCGAGCTGGAAGGATTTGATGGTGCGGATGCCTTCGACGGCTTCCGTGCCGATCGACTGGACCTGTGCGGCCAATTCCGTCTCGCCCCTCGCCAGCGCCTTGAGCTTCCTGGTTATCGCGCCGACTGATAGGAACAGCATCGGCAGAACCGCCACGGATATCAGCGACATCACCGGGTCCTGCTTGACCATGACGCTGGCCAACGCAATCAGTGTCAGCAGATCAGAGACGGCGCTGCTCGTGAGGGTGAGAATAACGGTCGCCCCGGCGCGCGCGTTGAACATGATTTTGGAGATAAATTTTGCCGGATGCTGGTTCGCGAAACGGCTGATGTCGAAATACACCATTCGGGAAAATTGACGGTTTTGAAGGTCTGAAACGATAGCCCGGCGAATCTTCCCCGTGGTGATGGTCTGGCAGTAGGCAGCTATGCCCTTGACCAGGAAAATGCCGATGATGAGGACGCTGATACCCGATACAGCGGCAGCGTCTCGCTCGACATAGATGGTGTTGATCATGACTTTCATGATCCAGGCCGCTGCCCCGGTCGCCGCAGCAGCAGCGATCGAGCACAGCAAACCTGTCACATACAGCATCTTGTGCGGCGGCAGATTTTCGCCAATCAGACGCTTGATCAGCGGATATGCTGGGCCCGTTGACACTCGTTTCTTTGCAATCATCTCGTCGCCGCCCGTTGCGATCCCGTCCGGTCTTTGTGTTGTCTTGAAGCGCGAAACGGTTTCGATCACCTGTCTGTGGCTTCGTTCCCGACCGCAGTCAATGCCGAACCGGATCCTTGCACGTCATCGGCTTACGACCGTCGGTTCCTCGCATACGAGCATAGCGGACCCAGCCACGCGGCTCTTGCGCCATTCGCCGTCGGCCGCGCTATGCCCGGTCAGTGTTTCGCGAGGACCATGAGATGGCTTCCAAGAGGCGACGTGTGATTGCTTTTGATTGAAAAGCCCACATCCGAAAGCACCGCGATCATCTCTCTATCCTTGCCAGGAGGAACGCGGGCAACGATCGTTTGAGCACGCCTGGCGATATCGCACAGCACGCGTCGCGCCTTGTCCGCGCCGAGGCTCCACTGCATGTGATGGTAGACCGCCAGCAGCATGACGATGTCATACTGCGGTTGGAGAACATTTTGCAGCTTCCGGCTGCCAAGATCGAGACAATCGAACCGGCTTTGAACCGGACAACCCAGGAAGATCATCCTGGCCGTCTCGATATGCGGCTTGAGAATGTCGATCCCATGGATCGAACTCGGTCCTAGCTTGGATATCTCATAGGCGACAACACCCATGTTGCAGCCAACATCGAGAATGGACTTCCCGGCGTAGTCGACCTCTGCTGAGAATAGGCCGTCCAGTCGGTCGTCCCACGTTCCCTTGAATCTCTTTTGCTTATTTGACCACCACAAATCATTGTTCTCCAAAAGCGGCGCCGGACTGGTTTCCTTGACGGAGGACGACTGTGCGCTGGGCCTTGCCCCGGACCAGTTGCTGGCGCGCAAACGACACTGTCCAGAACGTCCTGTAAACGTAACCGCGGAAGAAAGGAACTCCTGATCACAGCATCCTGCGAAGACGTTTCGGGAAGCTGACGAACACCAGCCCGACAGATCGACACATCGGTTGGAAACCGCAATGTCGCTTGGCGCCCCCTACCCGGGCCTGCCCTCGAGTTCCTGAAACGTACGCCCTTTCGGCAAGGCAAGCCATGTTTGTTCTTGCTTTGTGCCGGCAGCTATGCTACTAATTTGCCTATGGTGCTGATTTGCACCAACGACCGTCTTGCCGCGAGATGCGGTTTTTCAGCCAGGCTCGATCAAAGCTCGCCCGCATTGCCGGGCTTTTTGGCCAACAAGGTCGAGCGCCGGCCTTTTCGGCAGCTTCCGAGAAGGGAAATCGGAAAAGCAGCTTCCGGTTCTCGTCGCAGATTTCGAAGGAAAGGCCTGTCAGAACTGGGCCGCCGCTGAGCAGACCCTCGGCCAGGATTTCCTTGGCCGAAGCCATGGCGTTGTCCTGGGCGGCAGACAGGCCATCCAGCTCCCCCTCGAAATTTTCCGTCAAACGGCCGTCATTGTTTCGGAAATGAAAGAAATATCTCGCATGCCTGCTCCGGCTGGTTGGTTATGTCGTCGCGAGCGGTCTCAGAAACAGCGTTGGATTCGTACAGGACAGCACTGTACGATTTTGACATCGGGATTCATGGCATTCAGGCCTTCATGCGTCAGGTCGATCGAACAGCACCCCCAGCCCATGTTCGAACGCACATGCCGCAATCATGTCGTCCAGGGCTTTTCCGGAGACCGGGCAATTCGGCATGACAGCCATGATCGCGATCTCAGCCGCTGCGGTAGAAACCTCATCGTGGCGCCTCTTCCTGGTTTCGATATATTGCTCGATCAGAATTTTCAGGCGCCGCGCTGCAATCTCGTCGACGACCATCGTTCTCCCTCGATTCGGCACAATGTCCGTCTTCCGGGTGAAAGGTCCGCTGCCATTGGGTAGCAGCGGACCACTCGGCTGGGTGACCCAATAGCCCGAGGCGGGGGTCTCGGACCGTCACACAATAGCTTCGAGAGGCCACTCGTTCCACAGAACGCTGCCGTTGGTAATATTCGTACACTGAACATTGCCGCAGGCAGTCGGCGACTGTGCGATTTTTCGGCCAAGCTGCCGTCGCCGGATACCGGATCAGCTCCGGCTTTGATAGCTGTAGATGCCTGCGCCGATCGCGACCGCTCCTACGGTGATCAGAATCGATGGCACCCCCATCAACGTCGCGACGATCCCCCAGACGATGGCGACGGCGATTGCGCCGGCAGTTCCCAGGACCAGTCTAAGCCGTTTCGACATTATCCATTCCCCCAAAAAATGCATCTTTGGCCCTTCCGGTCGAAATACCGCAATGCGGCACCATTGTCTGCGCTTCGTCCAACTTTCTATGCCCGCCCCTGAGCCCGACCGCTGAGGCGTAAGCGATCCGTATGCGGCCCGTTGCAAACACCCACTCGACAGCGAGGAAGCTTTGGGCGCGAGCCCGAGAAGCGAGGCGTCAGAAAGCGAGGTATCTATGCAAAATTTTCGGAATTTACTCCGGTTCTCGATCATGGCCATGGCGGCCACGACAACCGCAATAGTCATCACGGGCCTTACGCCTAAGACAACCGAAGCGACTTTGATTTGCCATAGGTTGGTCTGCCAGAAGGCGAGCAATGAACCCAGTGCCTTCGGCACCAAAAATCAGCGTAAATCCACCTGCGAAAATGTAAGCGAGGGCGCTAACAACCATCCCTCCCCGCACAATGTCAACAAGGGGCCCATCGGCAGCTCAAGCGGCAGCGGTTCGAGCGGACAAGCAGTTCGAGTGGCCGCAGCGGCTCGAGCGGCAGCAGCGGATCAAGCGGCAGCGGTGCTTCGAGCGGCGGCAATGACGGCAGTAGCGGGTCCAGCAGCGGCAACGATGGGACAAGCAGCAGCGCCGCAAGCGGCTCCAGCGGTTCGAGCGGCGGCAGCAGCGGATCGACGGCGGCGGATCGACCAGCGGAACAGGCGGTACCAGCGGCGGTGGCCACTCTACTTGACCCATGCCGGCGACCTGGCGGCCGCCAACGGCAATCAATCCTCATAACAACGGGAGTAGTAGCTTGACGCTCCAACCGAAATCGGCGACCGCGCCCCTCACCGGCCCCGCAGGATTGCTTGGTCTTGCGCTGGCTGTCGCGATGCTCGTCGACAGAAGCTGGCCTGTGCATTTGCAGGCCATGAACGCGTCTGTTCGCAAAAGCGCGTCGGTCGCCGATCGGGCGCTCCGGCTGAATGCCACCCGTGATCTGACGGTCTGCGGCAGTTGGCGCGCCTATCGCCTCAGCGCGTGATCGCGATGCCGATCCTCGCCGCTCATCGGCAACGGCCGATCGCCCTCGAGCAGGCGGGTGATCCGTGCGAAGCCGGTAAAAGCCTTTCGCGCTTCCTCGGCCGACATCCGGCCGGCCATGGCAGCAGCGCAGCAATTCACGGCGCACTGGTAAACCGGCCCGCGACGCCCGGCCGGCCATTTTCGCAAGAATGCCATTGCTTCGGCAACGCTGTCGATCTCCTCCACGGGCTGTCCCTGTCCACGCAAAATCCGCACAGGTGAAAAGAATTGCAAACGGTCCATCGTTCCTCCCCGTCGACCGGTTGCGTGCGATCGAACCCCACTAAACTCGCGAACCGGGCTTTGGTTCCCGGCAAAGAGGGCTTGGCTTGGAAAATGTTGGCCGGACCAGACGAGCAGCGGTGGAAACGCCCGGCAGCCCCTATCGGATGACATCTTGCCCCAATTGGATGACATCTTGCTATGGTACGGGAACGTTAGCGCGGCTGATGCATTTCGATGCCACGAACAGTCTTGTTTGAGGGAAATGCCAAAACATGAGAATAGCCCATGTGGCGCCGCTCCATGAATCCGTGCCACCCCGGTTCTATGGAGGGACGGAGCGCATCGTCTCCTATCTGACCGAGGGATTGGTCGAGCTTGGCCATGACGTGACCCTGTTCGCCAGCGGCGATACCAAGACATCGGCGAAATTGGTGGCGTGTCGCGAGCGCGCGCTCCGTCTCGATCCGCGCCCGCACAAATCCGAAACCGCGGCGCATCTCGCGATGCTCGCCGAGGTGAGGAACCGGGCGCAACAGTTCGACATCATCCATTTCCATCTCAGCCACTTCCTGCATTTTCCTTTCTTCGAACACATACCTGACCGCACGGTGACGACACCGCATGGCAGGCTCGACTATGTCGACCTGGCCCCGGCCTACGAACGTTTTCCGCGCTTTCCGATGATCTCGATTTCGCGCAGCCAGAGAACCGGGCTACCCACGGCCAATTGGCTGGCGACCATCCATCACGGGCTGCCGATCAATATCTACGAGCCGACTTTCGAGACGGATGCGGACGAGCCGTATCTGGCCTTTCTGGGCCGGCTGTCGCGCGACAAGCGGCCGGACCGTGCCATTGAGATCGCCTTGCGCTCCGGGCTGAAACTGAAGGTTGCGGCAAAGATCGGCGACGACGACCGCGCTTTTTTTCACGACACGGTCGAGCCGCTGATCGACGGCGACCGTGTCGACTACATCGGCGAGATCGAAGAGGACAGAAAAGCGGAATTCCTCGGCAAGGCGGCCGGCCTGCTGTTTCCGATCGATTGGCCGGAGCCGTTCGGTCTTGCCGCGATAGAGGCTATGGCCTGCGGCACGCCGGTGATCGCCTGGAAATGCGGTGCCCTGCCGGAGATCATCGACCACGGCGTGACCGGTTTCCTTGTCGATTCAGTCGATGCTGCTGTCGCCTCGATACCGGAATTGCTGCGCCTCGACAGGCGACAGGTGAGAGCCGTATTCGAAAACCGTTTTTCTGCCACGAGAATGGCCCACGACTATGTGACTGCCTATGCGCGCCTGATCGGCACTCCCGGTGAAGCGAGAGCGTCCTGATCGGCGTCATTGTGGACGTTGGAAACGAAACGACAGAGCTTGTGACGTATGAATCAACTCGACGAGCGTAAGCTTGATCCCGCTGTAGCCCTTGCCTCGCTCGACGAGGTTGCGCCCCGGGAGCCGCACCGACTGTTCGCCCTCAAGCAAGGCGACTGCTTCGCGGTGGCCGACGCTTATGGCGACATCCGCGGCGCCGGCGACGGCTTTTTCCGAGACGACACGCGTGTGCTTTCGGAATTCCGGCTGACGATCGGTGGCCGGCAAATGTCGCTGCTGGGCGCATCGCTCAGCCAGGACAATGTGCTTTTCACCTCGAACCTGACCAATCTGCCGATCCAGAGTGTCGGTGGCCGCGACATTCCGCAGGGCGCGATCCACATAGAACGCGTCAGGCTGCTTTGGCAGGACCGGCTGTTCGAGCGCATCACACTTTCCAACTACAGCCAGGAATCGTCGGCCATTCGGGTTTCGTTGCATTTCGCAGCAGATTTCCGCGACATGTTCGAGGTGCGCGGTTCGACCCGGCTCAAGCGCGGAATAGCCCACGCCGCCGAGACCAGTCCGACATCCGTGGTGCTTCGATATGACGGGCTGGACCAGCTCGTGCGCCTGTCGGCGATCTCGTTCTCGCAGGCGCCGGACAATTTGACCGCCAGCCGCGCGGATTTCCTGGTTGCGGTGACGAAGCGCAGCAGCGAGGTCCTCTATATCGAGGTCGGCCCCGAGGTGGCGGAGACACCCGACCGTGACCGTTTTCGGGCTGCCGCCGCCCGCGCTCGCTTCGGCATGCGCGCCAAACGCCGCCACGGCGCGACAGTGCACAGCTCCGGCCGCGTCTTCAACGACTGGATCGAACGCGCGCGCGCAGACGTGGCGTTGCTGACCACCGAGCTTGCAACCGGACCTTACCCCTATGCCGGCATACCCTGGTTCTCGACGGCGTTTGGCCGTGACGGGGTGATTTCCGCACTGCAGATGCTGTGGTTGAATCCTGGGCTGGCGCGCGGCGTACTTGCCTTTCTCGCCCAGCATCAGGCAACCGAAACGTCGCCGTTCAGCGATTCGCAGCCGGGCAAGATCATGCACGAGACCCGCAAGGGCGAGATGGCGGCGCTGCGGGAGCTCCCGTTCGGCCGCTACTACGGCGGTGTCGATACCACGCCGCTCTACATTCATCTCGCTTGCGCCTATGCGGATCGTACCGGCGACATGGCGTTCGTCGACAGCCTGTGGCCATCGCTTTGTGCAGCGGCCGAATGGACGGAAGAGACAAGCCGCGCGACCGGCTTCGTTACCTACCAGCGCGGCGCCGAGACCGGCCTCGCCAACCAGGGCTGGAAGGACAGTTTCGATTCCGTCTTCCATGCCGATGGCCGCATGCCCAAGGGGCCGATCGCCCTGGTCGAGGTGCAAGGCTACGTCTTTGCTGCGTTCCGTGGGCTGGCAGCGCTCGCCCGCCGCCGCGGCGAGGACGACAAGGCCGATCATTGGGAGGAACGCGCCGAAACCATGCGCGCCGCGGTGGAACGCCATTTCTGGATGGACGATCTCAATTTCTATGCACTGGCGATCGATGGTGCAGGCGAGCTCTGCAAGGTACGGACGTCGAATGCCGGCCATCTTCTCTATGTCGGGCTGCCCGAGCCGGAACGGGCGCAGATGGTCGCCGATCAGCTGCTCTCCGCGTCGTTCCACTCTGGTTGGGGAGTGAGGACGCTGGCCGACGATGCGATATTCTTCAACCCGATGTCCTACCACAATGGTTCGATCTGGCCGCACGACACCGCCATGTGCGGTGCCGGCCTGGCACGTTACGGCGTGCGCGACAGCGTGGTCCGACTGATGAGCGGCACGTTCGAATCGGCTGTCCATTTCAACATGCGGCTGCCGGAACTGTTCTGCGGCTTTACCCGGTCGCCGGGCGAAGCGCCGATCGCCTATCCCGTCGCGTGCCTGCCGCAGGCCTGGTCGGCGGGATCGGCCTTCATGCTGATGCAGGCCTGCCTTGGCCTCGAAATCGACGGCTGGAAGAGCGAAATCCGGGTCACCCGCCCAAGGCTGCCGATCGGCATCGACACGCTGACATTGCGGCATCTGGGTGTCGGCTCGACGGTGGTCGACCTCACATTCCAGCGTGTCGGCGACCGGGTCGTCGCCTTTCTCGCCGATCGGTATGAGGGGATGGTGCCGCTCATCGTGCGCACTTGATACCCGCCGCGCTGCGGCGCATCGAAATGATGCCCGGCATTGCAATCGTCCGGAACCGATAGCCTCTTTGTGCGTTGCAAAAATGGGCAGCGGGGGATGCTGTCGTCGTCACACGGCAGCGAACCAGAAAAACAAATAGAAACGGCTATCGGCCGGCCGGAGGCGAGATCACATTCCATGTCAGATTATCCTGTAAACCTGCTCTGGGTTTTGCTGATTGCAAGTTTTGGCTTTTCCGCTTTTGCCATTCTCCTATCGATATCCCGCCAGCGCCGCGGCCGCGCAACGGCGGCCGCATACACGCCGAGCGAGGATGTCGCGTCGGAAGCGGCACGCAAGGTGCTGCGCGAGTTCGAAAAGAACGGTCAATCGGCCGATGCGGCACTCGTCACGTGGTCGCCCGACACTTTGCGCAAGATCCTGGCCGACGACCTGCCGGACGCACAGGTCATCGTGGTGTCCAACCGCGAACCCTACATCCACAACATCAAGGATGACGGCGTGCAACTTTTAGTGCCGGCCAGCGGGCTGGTTTCGGCACTCGAGCCCATCACCCGCGCCTGTGCCGGCACCTGGATCGCCTATGGCGGCGGCACGGCAGACCGCCTCACCGTCGACAAGGACGACCGGGTGCAGGTGCCGCCAGGCAATCCGTCCTACACGCTGCGCAGGGTTTGGCTGACGGAGGAGGAATATCAGGGCTATTATCTGGGTTTCGCCAATGAGGGGCTATGGCCGCTTTGCCATATCGCCTTCACCCGCCCCGTGTTTCGCGCCTCGGACTGGGACGCCTACGAGGCCGTCAACCGCAAATTCGCCGATACGGTGGTTGCCGAAGCCCGCAACGAACGGCCGATCGTGCTGGTGCAGGACTACCATTTTGCGCTGCTGCCGCGCATGATTCGCCAGCGCCTGCCGGACGCGATAGTCATCACCTTCTGGCATATCCCCTGGCCCAATTCGGAAGTGTTTAGCATCTGTCCGTGGCGTGAGCGGATCCTGGAGGGACTGCTCGGCAGTTCGATCATCGGCTTTCATACCCAATTCCATGCCAACAACTTCACCGAAAGTGTCGACCGCTTTCTGGAGAGCCGGATAGAACGGGCAGACGCGGCAATCTCCTATGGTGGGCAGACCACATTGGTCCACGCTTATCCCATTTCCATAGAATGGCCGGCCCAATTGCTGGCAAAACTGCCGTCTGTCGAGGAGTGCCGCGCCCGTGTCCGCGACAGATTCGGCCTGTCAGCGGATACCAAACTGTGCATCGGAGTCGAGCGCCTCGACTACACGAAAGGCATTCTCGATCGCTTCCATGCCTTGGACGAATTGTTCACGAAATATCCCGAATGGATAGGCAAGGTGGTTTTCCTGCAGATCGCGGCGCCGAGCCGGGGGACATTGCCCGCCTACCAGCAACTCCACGACGAATGCCGCCGCTATGCCGACGAGCTCAACCGACGCTATGGCAGCGAGACATACAGTCCTATCCTGATGGTCGCCGAACATCATCGGCAGGAGCAGGTCTACGAGGTCTATCGCGCCGCCGACATCTGCATGGTCACCAGCCTGCATGACGGCATGAACCTTGTCGCCAAGGAATTCGTCGCAGCGCGCGACGACGAACAAGGCGTGCTTTTGCTCAGCACCTTCGCCGGTGCCTCGCGCGAACTGCTGGAAGCACTGATCGTTAACCCCTACGATGCGGCCATGATGAGCGAGGCGCTGTTGCAGGCGCTGACGATGACGCCGGAAGAGCAGCGCGAACGTTTGCGGCCGATGCGCGAGATGGTCCGCGACAACAATGTCTACCGCTGGGCCGGCAGCATGCTGCTGGACGCCGCGCGCCTGCGCAAACGCGGCGATCTCGACAGGGTGACCGGAACCGGCGAGCGCCCGCCATTGAACACCAACAACGTCATCTCGATGTTCGAGCGGGCACGGAAGGCAGCATCGTGAAAAGCTTTGAACAACCGCCGGCTTTGAACCTGCCGCTAGGGCAATGGGCGCTCTTCCTCGACATCGACGGAACCTTGCTGGAACACGCTGCCCATCCCGACGCGGTGTTTGTCGGCGAGGAATTGCGCAATCTGCTTGGACGCATCGAGCGGGGGCTGGATGGTGCGGTCGCTTTCATCACCGGCCGATCGATCCCCGCCGTGGACAAGCTGTTCCATCCGCTGAAGCTGCGGATCGCCGGACTGTATGGGCTGGAGCACCGGCTGACGCCGACCGGTCCGATCGATACCGCCGACGCGCCGGCCGACATCGCCGCCCTTGCCGACGAGATCGAGGCCGAACTGGGCAGCGGCAAGGTCTATGTCGAGCGCAAGGGGCCGGTCCTTGCCGTTCATACAAGAGCAGCACCGCAACTGCTTGCGCCCGCAATCCAGCTCGTCGAACAGGCATTGGCCCGGCTTCCGAAGGGTTATCGGGTGCTTCCGGGAAACGCCGGCGTCGAGCTCATGCCCCTGGAAGCCGTCAAAGGTGCAGCCATCCGGCGTTTTATGGACATTCCGCCCTTTGTCGGCCGGCGGCCGATATTCCTCGGAGACGATACATCGGACGAACACGGTTTCGAGGCGATCAATGAAATTGGCGGCATCTCCATCCGCGTGAAGCCGAACGGGCCGACAGCCGCAAACTATGCCCTCGACGACGTGACCGGCGCAATAGCCTGGCTCAAGGCCAGTTTCGAGACGTCGGCGGTCTCCGGTGCTCTACCGGCCGACAAGCACGCAGAGACCGAATCAAGGGCGAAGATCAACATCGCAGCCACGGCATCGTCCGGCCGATAGCGCGTTTCTCATTGAATGTCTTTAAGGCCAAAGCCGGCAAATCGTCTGCTTGCCGGTTCCCCTGCGTCAGGCTTAACCTGCCGCCATGCGTGGAGGCGCGTGCCATAACAAGGGGAGGACATAGCAATGACCATACAAGGCGCATCACCGGACCTGTACAATGACGATCTCGCCCCGGCGAAGGTTCGAAACTGGGGACCGTTCTCGATCTTCAACGTCTGGACGTCGGATGTCCACAGCCTGTGGGGCTACTATCTGGCGGCCAGCCTGTTCCTGTTTTGCGGCGGCTTCGTCAACTTCATCATCGCCATCGGTATCGGTTCGCTGATCATCTATGCATTGATGAACATGGTCGGCTATGCCGGCGTGAAGACCGGGGTGCCCTACCCTGTCCTGGCGCGTGCCTCCTTCGGCATCTGGGGCGCCAACATACCGGCGCTGGTGCGCGCCATAGTCGCCTGCTTTTGGTACGGCGCGCAGACGGCGGCTGCCTCAGGCGCGATCGTAGCTCTGCTGATCCGCTCGCAATGGTTCGCCGACTTCAACCAGAGCACACATTTCCTCGGCCACTCCGGGCTCGAGGTGATCTGCTTCGCCGTCATCTGGGCGCTGCAGCTCCTGATCATCCAGAAGGGCATGGAAACGGTGCGCCGCTTCCAGGATTGGGCCGGACCGGCGGTGTGGGTGATGATGCTGATCCTGGCCATCTATCTTTGCATCAAGGCAGGCACCTTCGCCTTCACCAGCGACATTCCGATGGATGTGCTGCTGGAAAAGACGAAGGACGCGGGCGTGCCGGGCACGCCGGGCTCCTGGACCTCGCTGTTTGCGGTGGCGGCGATCTGGGTGACCTATTTCTCTGCGCTCTATCTCAACTTCTGCGATTTCGCCCGCTATGCACCGGACAAGGCATCGCTGCGCAAGGGCAACATCTGGGGCCTGCCGGTCAATCTCATCCTGTTCTCGCTTGTCGCCGGCGTCACCACGATCGCCGCCTTCGACGTTTATGGCGAAGTGCTGCTGCATCCCGACCAGATCTCGGCGAAGTTCGACAGCTGGTTCCTGGCGGCGCTCGCAGCGCTGACTTTTGCGGTGGCGACGCTCGGCATCAATGTGGTGGCGAACTTCGTGTCGCCGGCCTTCGACTTCTCCAACGTCTTTCCACGCCAGATCGACTTCAAGAAGGGCGGTTACATCGCGGCGTTGATAGCGCTTGTGCTTTATCCTTTTGCGCCCTGGGAAGGCAGTGCTGCCTCCTTCGTCAACATCATTGGCGCGACGATGGGGCCGATCTTCGGCGTGATGATGGTCGATTATTACCTGATCCGGAAGGGCGAGGTCGACGTCGAGGCGCTCTACAGGGAGAATGGCGAATTCCGCTTCCAGGGCGGCTGGCACGTCAATGCCTTCATCGCCGCCGGCATCGGCGCGGTCTTCTCCTCGATCCTGCCAAACTTCACCGGTTTGCTGCCGTCATGGTGGGGCGTCTATGGCTGGTTCTTCGGCGTGGCAATTGCCGGCGTCATCTATTACGTGCTGCGCACGATGGCACTCGGTGCCGGAGCCAGGATAGCCAAGGCTTGAGCGATTCGGGGCGGCGCAAGCCGCCCGTTCATTCTGCGACCATCTCGGCCAGGCGGCGTACGGTGTTCCAGTTGCGCGAGGTGCCGATGCCCAGGCGTTTGTGACTGACCGCTGCAAGCAGCCGCGAACTCGGCGTCTCGCGCGAAAAGACGATCCAGATGTCGCCGCCGACAATCCGCAGCTTCTCGCCCTCGCCGGCATAGGCCTCAAGCGCCGCGGCGGCCTCGTCGCGAACGGGCGCCCGCATCACGCGCACCGCCACCTGGTCCGCGGCCTCAGCCGATTCGGCTGGGAACGGATTGCCGGCCGCCAGCCTCAGCCAGCCGTCGGCGCGGCGCACGACGATGTCGACGTGGCGGCCGAAAGTCTTTGCAAACGCCGCCTCCAGCCGCTGCTCCAACGCCGCAAGTTCTGTTTCTTGCGCCTCGAAAACAAGATTGCCGGTCGCCACCAGCGTGCGCGGGTTATTCAGGCCCAGGTCTTCGGCCATCGCCTTCAGATCGGACATGGCGACCCGCCGCCCCTCGCCCAGAACAACGCTGTAGAGCAGCGCGACGTAAGTTTGCATGGGCGGCTAGTCTAGACCAGACGCGACTGCTCTACCGCCGCCTCGATGAAGCTGGCAAACAGCGGGTGTGGATCGAGCGGCCGGCTTTTCAGCTCGGGATGGTACTGCACGCCGATGAACCAGGGGTGGTCTGGATATTCGACCGTTTCCGGCAGCACGCCGTCCGGCGACATGCCGGCAAACACCAGGCCGCAATTCTCGAGCCGCTCCTTGTAGTCGACATTGACCTCGTAGCGGTGACGATGGCGTTCGGAAATCTGGGTATCGCCATAGATCTCAGCGATCTTCGATCCCTTGGCGAGGTCGGCCTGGTAGGCACCGAGCCGCATGGTCCCGCCAAGGTCGCCGGTTTCCCTGCGCTTTTCCAGCATGTTGCCCTTCAGCCATTCGGTCATCAAGCCGACGACCGGCTCCTCGGTCGGGCCGAACTCGGTCGATGATGCGTGCTCGACGCCGGCCAGCGAACGCGCCGCCTCGATGCAGGCCATCTGCATGCCGAAGCAGATGCCGAAATACGGCACCTTGCGCTCGCGCGCGAACTTCGCCGCCAGGATCTTACCCTCCGAGCCGCGCTCGCCAAAACCGCCGGGGACGAGAATGCCATGGACCTTCTCCAGCCACGGCGCCGGGTCTTCCTTCTCGAATATCTCGCTTTCGATCCAGTCGAGCTTGACCTTCACCCGGTTGGCGAGGCCGCCATGCGACAGCGCCTCGATCAGCGATTTGTAGGCGTCCTTGAGGCCTGTATATTTGCCGACGACGGCAATGGTCACTTCGCCTTCCGGATTGTGGATGCGGTTGGACACCGCTTGCCAGCGTTCCATGCGCGGCTTCGGCGCCGGATCGATGCCGAAGGCGGCCAGCACTTCCGAGTCGAGCCCTTCATTGTGATAGGCCATCGGCACGTCGTAGATGTGCGGGACGTCGAGCGCCTGGATGACGGCGCTTTCGCGGACATTGCAGAACAGCGACAGCTTTCTGCGCTCTTCCTTGGGGATCGGCCGGTCGGCGCGGACCAGCAGTATGTCGGGTGCAATGCCGATGCCGCGCAACTCCTTGACCGAATGCTGCGTCGGCTTGGTCTTCAGTTCGCCTGCCGTCGGAATGTAAGGCATTAAGGTCAGGTGGACGTAGACGGCGTTGTTGCGCGGCAGGTCGTTGCCGAGCTGGCGGATCGCCTCCAGGAACGGCATCGCTTCGATGTCGCCGACGGTGCCGCCGATCTCGCACAGCACGAAATCGTAATCGTCATTGCCGTTGAGGACGAAGTTCTTGATCTCGTCGGTGACGTGCGGAATGACCTGCACGGTGGCGCCGAGATAGTCGCCGCGCCGCTCGCGCTCGATGATGTTCTTATAGATGCGGCCGGTGGTGATGTTGTCTTGCTGGTTGGCCGAGCGGCCGGTGAAGCGCTCATAATGGCCAAGATCGAGATCGGTCTCGGCCCCGTCATCGGTCACGAAGACTTCGCCGTGCTGATAGGGCGACATCGTGCCGGGATCGACATTGAGATAGGGATCGAGCTTTTTGATGCGTGCGCGATAGCCCCGCGCCTGCAAGAGAGCCCCAAGGGCCGCCGCAGCAATGCCTTTTCCAAGTGAGGAAACCACGCCGCCTGTGATGAATACATATCGCGCCATGGGAGTCATCGCTTAACGCGGCCGAATTGATTCCGCCAGAGAAAAAACCGCCGCGAAGGCTTTTTCCCAAGAAGGCGCTCTGGTCGTTGGCGTATCAAAACAAAAGGGCCGGCGAGGCCGGCCCTTTTGGCACGATCTGTCAAAGCGTCAGATGATGACGACTTTGGTGCCTACTTTCACCCGGCGGTAAAGGTCCATGACGTGCTCGTTGATCATGCGGAAGCAGCCATTGGAGGCGCTGGTTCCGATCGACTGCGGCGCGATGGTGCCGTGAATGCGCAGGTGGGTATCCTTCTTGCCGTCGTAAAGATAGATGGCGCGCGCACCGAGCGGATTGTCGCCGCCGCCGGGCATGCCGTCCTTGTACTGGCCATAGTGCTTGGGTTCGCGCTTTTGCATATCCAGCGTCGGAATCCAGCGCGGCCATTCCTGCTTGTCGCCGACGGCAACCGTACCCTTGAACTGCAGGCCTTCCCGGCCGACCGCGATGGCATAACGGCGGGCGGTTGACGATGATTCGACGAGGTAGAGACGGCGAGCGCTGGTATCGATGACGATGGTGCCCGGGTTGTAGCCAGTGAATTCGACCTCCTGCGGCACGAATTCCGGCTTGACCTTGAACTGCCGCTTGGCCTGCTTCCTTTCGAGCGCGGCGTCGAGCGCGCGTGTTTCCGGAAGCAGCGACATTGACGACGAAGATGTGCCGCCGAACAGTCCCGCGAACAGCCCGACGCTCTGCGGCTTCTGCCCCACCGGTTCGCTGCGCAATTCGCCGTTGTTGCCGGTCAGGGCAACGTTCATAGCCTCGGCCGGGATCGGCTCGGCCGACTGGATCGGCGCAATGGGCGCAATCGGTTCGATGATGTTGAGGGTCTTCTTCTTCTTGGCTGGCGTAGCGTCAGCCACCTTCGCCGCCGCGAGCGGCTGGCTCTTCTTGGCAAGGAATGCCTGCCGTTCCGCATCGGCTTTGGCTTTCGCCGCCTCCCGCATCGCCAGCTTCCTGGCTTCGAGTGCCTTGGCGCGAGCGGCTTCCTTGTCGGCTGCGATCTTGGCTTCGATCTTGCGGATCTGCGCAAGGTCGTCCGGCGTCGGATCTTTCTTCTTCTTGAGGAGCTTCAATTGCGCCGCATCGCTTTTGGCAGCGACGTTGACGACGTCGGTTGTTGCTGCGGCTTTATGGGCCGAGTTTGCCATCGGCATGGCCGCGTAAGCGGGCGCACCTAGGCTGAGCACGGCACAAAGGCCGGCAAAAATGAAGCTGCGAAGCTGCATGGGGAAGATCCGATCGTTCAATGCTTGTTGCCCACGGCGTCGCCCGGCGCCCCCCAAGGACGCCGAGAATGCCGCGTGCAACCTATAATCGATTAGCCGGAAGCGCCTCAAGCGCGCGGTGCGGTCGAATCTTCGTGATCGTGCGGCATTTGCCGCGACTGTGTTCAAACGACAACAGATCGCGGCATAAGATGCCCTATTACTGGTTGGGGACCTGCGGCGTGGCCGGCGCGGTGGCGCCGTTTGTCGCTGGCGGCGTCGCCGGAGCAGTTGCCGGCGGCGTCGTTGCCGCGCCATTGCCGGACGGCGGGGTCGGCGCCGTGGTGCCCCAAGGCGGCGTCGGCGTCGTGGTTCCGGGCAATTGGTTGAGTACGCCCTTGCCTGCCCCGTCCGAGGTCGCCGGCACGCGATCGAGAATGTCGATCGGCTTCTCGCCATAGCGCGCTACGATCGACAGTGTCAGCGACGTGACGAAGAAAGCCGCGGCCAGGATCGCCGTCGCCCGCGTCAGCGCATTGGCGGCGCCACGCGCGGTCATGAAGCCCGATCCGCCGCCGATGCCGAGGCCGCCGCCTTCGGAGCGCTGCAGCAGCACCACGCCGACAAGCGCGAGCACGACCATGAGGTGGACGACGATCAGTACGGTTTCCATAATTTATCCTGGCAAGGCCTGGTGCGGCCGCTGATTTGGAGGCGGCTCAATACAATGCTTTGACGGCATTTCCAAGCCCGTGGCCGGAATATGGGAAGCAATGCGTCCTTTGCAACGATTTCGGCGCCGGCCGTCCGCTCAAATGCAGCAAGCAGCCTTGTATCAAGCGATGTTTCGATAGGCTTCCGCGATGCCGAGGAAGTCCGCCGCCTTTAGGCTGGCGCCGCCGACCAGCGCGCCATCGACATTCCTGACGCCTAGCAACTCGACGGCGTTGGACGGCTTGACCGAGCCGCCGTAGAGAATGCGCATCTTGGCCGCCGTATTGCCGAGCTTCCGGGCCAGTTCTTCGCGGATATGCGCATGCGCCTCGGCGACGTCGGCGGCGGTCGGGGTCAAGCCGGTGCCGATCGCCCATACCGGCTCATAGGCAATGACGGTGTTGGAAGCCGTGGCGTTTGGCGGGACCGAGCCAGCGACCTGGCGCGACAGCACGTCGAGCGTGGCTCCTGCTTCGCGTTCGGCTCTTGTCTCACCAATGCAGATGATGGCCACCAGCCCGGCACGCCATGCGGCGGAGGCCTTGGCCTGCACTAAGGCATCGTCCTCCTTGCGATCGGCGCGGCATTCGGAATGGCCGACAATGACATGGCTGGCTCCTGCATCCTTCAGCATCTCGGCCGAAATGCAGCCGGTATAGGCGCCGCTTTCCTCGGTGTGGCAATCCTCTCCGCCGGCCCGCACCGGTGTGCGCGACAGAATCTCGGCGGCGTGCGCAAGTAAGGTCGCCGGCACGCAGAGCACCGCTTCGGTCTCGGCGTCGAGCCCGCTCATGAAGCCGTTGCCGATCATCCTGAGCTCGTTGAGCGAGGCGCTGGTACCGTTCATTTTCCAGTTGCCGGCGACGAGCGGGCGGATTCCAGGCGTCATGGGATTGTTTCTCCGGGCAATTTCCAGCTGGCCCTCACTATCAAAATCAGGCCACAAAGCAATCGACAGTGAGCAGGAAGGGCGCTATTGCGCTTGTTTCAGACTCGGCGCATGCGAAATGCGCAAAAATCGGAAGTACTCATGCTTGGTATGTTGAGAAGTGCGGCGGGGACCTGGGTCGCGAAACTGCTGCTGTCATTGTTGGTGTTGAGCTTCGCCGTCTGGGGTATCTCGGGACGGCTGATGGGCGGTCTTGCCGGCCATGACGCCGTGATCACGGCCGGAGGCACCAAGGTCTCTATCAACGAATACCGCCTCGCCTACGATCGCCAGCTCAGCGTCATGTCGCAGCAATTCGGCCAGCGCATCAGCCGTGAGCAGGCGACGGCGCTCGGCATCGACAACCAGGTGCTGGCGCAACTCGTATCGGGTGCCGTCCTCGACGAGCAGGCCCGCAAGCTCGGCCTCGGCCTGTCCAAGGACCGGCTCGCCGAACTGACGCGTGAAGACCCGGCGTTCAAAGGGCCTGCCGGAACCTTCGACAGGAGAACGTTCGAGTACCTGCTTCGGCAGATCGGCATGCGGCCGGAAGACTATTTGAAGAACCGCGCCCAGGTCGCGGTCCGCCAGCAGATCGTCGAGGCGGTTTCGGACGGCCTCAAGGCCCCTGATACATTCTTCAAGGCAGTCGCGCTCTATCGCGGCGAAGATCGCACCATCGACTACCTGACCTTGCCGAAATCGCTTGTCGAGCCGATAGAAGCGCCGTCCGACAGCGCGCTTTCAGCCTATTTCGAGGAAAACAAGAAAACCTACGCCGCTCCCGAATACCGCAAGTTCTCCTATGTCAGGCTCGAGCCGGAAGACATCATGGATTTGAGCGCGGTGACCGACCAACAGGTCAGCGACGACTACAACAAGAACAAGGCGCGCTACACCACGCCGGAGATGCGCACCATCGAGCAGCTTGTATTCAAGACGCCTGATGCCGCAAAGGCGGCGCTCGATTCGCTCAGGACCGGCGCGACCTTCGACAAGATCGTCGCTGCCGAGGGCAAGACCCCGGCCGACACGCTGCTCGGCACGCTGGCCAAGGACAAGATCGCTGACAAGGCGGTCGCCGACGCTGCCTTCAAGCTCAACGTCAATGAGGTCAGCCCGGTCGTACAAGGCGCATTTGGTCCCGTTCTGCTGCGCGTCACCGAGATCAAGCCGGAAGTGGTGAAGCCGCTGGCCGAAGTATCCGAGCAGATCCGCAAGGACCTGGCACTGGGCGAGGCAAGCCGCATCTTGCTGGACGTGCACGACAATTACGAGGATACGCGCGCCTCGGGCAGTTCGCTCGCCGAGGCAGCCGCCAAATTGAAGCTGAAGGTCGTCACCATCGACGCCATCGACCGCACCGGCCAACGGCCGGATGGAAGCATCGTCAAAGACCTGCCGGAATCGCCGGCGCTCATCAAGGCGGTGTTCGAATCCGAACCCGGAACCGACAATGAAGCTCTCACCACCGCCGATAACGGCTTCGTCTTCTACGACGTGAGCGCGATCACGCCGGCCCGTGACCGCACATTGGACGAAGTCCGCCAGAAGGTCGTGGCCGACTGGACCGCGGCGGAGACCACCAAACGGCTCACCGCAAAAGCGCAAGAGCTCGAGAAGCGTCTCAAGGCCGGCGCCACGCTCGAGGTGATCGCCGGTGAGCTCAAGCTCGAAAAACAGACCAAGCGCGGCGTCAAGCGCGATGCTGACGACGTCGATTTCGGCAAGGAAGGGGCCGCCGCGATGTTCGGCGTCGGCGAAGGCGGCACCGGGCTGATCCCCTCGCCCACCGGCGACGGACAGATCCTGTTCAAGGTTGCCGAGGTATTCGAGCCCGCCGGGGCCGACGCCAGCTCAGTACCCCAGGACGCACAGAAATCCTTCACATCCGGCATGTCCGACGACCTGCTCGACCAGTTGGTAGCGCAGTTGCAGACGCAATATGACGTCCGCATCGATCAGACGGCCGTAACCCAAGCCCTGGCCAGATGAGCGCACTGAAGATCCACATCGCCAAGGTCGCCGCCGGCAGCGCTCTTTCTTTCGAGGAGGCGCGCGAGGCCTTCGACATTATCATGTCGGGCGATGCTACTCCGGGCCAGATAGGCGGCTTCCTGATGGCATTGCGCGTGCGCGGCGAGACCGTCAGCGAGATCGCCGGCGCCGTCGCCACCATGCGCGCCAAGATGCTGCGCGTCGAAGCCCCCGAGGGCGCTATCGACATTGTCGGCACCGGCGGCGACAATTCGCACAGCGTCAACATTTCGACCGCATCCGCCTTCGTCATCGCCGGCAGTGGCGTGCCCGTCGCCAAGCACGGCAATCGCGGACTGTCCTCGCTGACCGGCGCCGCCGATGTGCTGATCGCATTGGGCGTCAAGATCGACATCCCTCCAGAGACGATCGGCCGCTGCATTCACGAGACCGGCGTTGGCTTCATGTTCGCGCCGGCGCATCACCCGGCGATGAAGCATGTCGGCCCGACCCGGGTCGAGCTCGGCACCCGCACCATCTTCAACCTGCTGGGCCCGCTTTCCAATCCAGCCAGTGTCAGACGGCAGATGGTCGGCGTGTTCCTGCCCGAATGGATCATGCCGGTGGCAGAAACGTTGAAGGAGCTTGGCGCCGACCACGCCTGGGTCGTCCATGGCGACGGCTATGACGAGATCACCACCACCGGCGAGACGCAGGTCGCCGAATTGGCCGGCGGCGAGATACGCAGCTTTGTGCTGACCCCGGAAGCAGTCGGGCTGACGCGTCACACCAAGGACGAGTTGCGCGGCGGCGACGCCGCCCACAACGCCCAGGCACTGCGCGACATGCTGGGCGGCGCCGCTGGCGCCTTTCGCGATACGGTGCTGATGAATGCCGGCGCCGGGCTGGTGGTAGCCGGCAAGGCGACGACGCTTGCCGACGGCATGGTAACGGCGGCGCAGGCCATCGACAGCGGCCGCGCGCTGAAAGTGCTCGACAGGCTGGTCGAGATTTCGAACGGTTAAAACCATGTCCGACATCCTGCGCAAGATCGAGGCTTACAAGCGCGACGAGATCGCGGCGGCCAAGGCACGCGTGCCATTGGCCGAGATCAAGGCACGGGCGACGCATGCCGACGCGCCGCGCGGCTTTCTTTCCGCCCTTGAAGCAACGCGCAAATCCGGCGGGTTTGCGCTGATTGCCGAAATCAAGAAAGCTAGCCCATCCAAAGGCCTGATCCGCGCCGATTTCGATCCGCCGGCGCTGGCCAGGGCCTATGCGAAAGCCGGTGCCGCCTGCCTTTCGGTGCTGACCGACACACCCTCTTTCCAAGGCGCGCCCGAATTCCTCACCGCTGCGCGCGCTGCCGTCGAGTTGCCTACCTTACGCAAGGATTTCCTGTTCGACCCCTATCAGGTCTACGAGGCCAGGGCATGGGGCGCCGATGCCATCCTGATCATTATGGCCAGCGTCGACGACGCGTTGGCAAGAGAACTCGAAGCGACAGCTTTCGGGCTCGGCATGGACGCGCTGGTCGAAGTGCATGATGAGGCGGAAATGGAACGTGCGCTGCGGCTGTCGTCGCGGCTGATCGGCATCAACAATCGCAATCTCCGGACTTTCGAAACCAGCCTCGAGACCTCGGAACGGCTGGTACCGATGGTGCCGGGCGGCCGCCTTCTAGTCAGTGAGAGCGGAATCTTTTCGCATGACGATTGCCGCCGGCTGGAGCGGAGCGGCATCGCTACTTTCCTGGTCGGCGAGAGCCTGATGCGTCAACAGGACGTGGCTGCGGCAACGCGCCTGCTGTTGACGGGCAAGGCGCCGGCAGAGGCGGTCTGAGATGGCGGCCGCCCTCACCCATCTTGGCGCGCAGGGCGAAGCCAACATGGTCGATGTCGGCGACAAGGCTGAGACGGTGCGCACGGCAGTCGCGGAAGGTTTTGTCGCGATGCGGCCCGAGACGCTGGACGTGATCCTCGCCGGCGACGCCAAGAAGGGCGACGTGCTGGGCACCGCGCGCATTGCCGGCATCATGGCGGCCAAGAAGACGCATGAGCTGATCCCGCTTTGCCATCCGCTGCTGCTGACCAGGATATCTGTCGATATCGAGCCGGACGTCGCACTGCCCGGCCTGAAGGTGACGGCATTGACCCGCGTCACTGGCAAGACCGGCGTTGAAATGGAGGCCTTGAGTGCCGTCTCGGTCGCTTGCCTGACCATCTACGACATGGCCAAGGCGGTCGACCGCGCCATGGTCATCTCCGGCATCAGGCTGGTTGAAAAGACCGGCGGTAAATCCGGCGACTACAAGATCACCGGGGCCACCGAGGCAGGCCGCTAATGGCGCTGGTCCCAGTTGCCGAGGCGCTCGAGCGCCTGCTGGACGGAGCAGTTGCGCTGCCGGGCGAACGTGTCGCGCTGCTGGATGCCGCCGACCGCGTGCTGGCGGAGCCGGTTGTGGCGCTCCGCACCCAGCCGCCGTTCAACGCCTCCGCCATGGACGGCTATGCCGTGCGGGCGGCTGACATCGCGTCCCTACCCGCAAGGCTTTCGGTGATCGGCATAGCGCCGGCCGGACGCGACTTTGCCGGAACGGTGCAGCAGCGGCAGGCCGTGCGCATCTTTACCGGCGCGCCGCTTCCCGAAGGCACCGACACTATCGTCATCCAGGAGAACGTCCGCGACCTCGGCGGCGGCAGCGTCGAAGTGACAGAGCCGACGGCGCAGGGGCGCAACATCCGCCGCCTTGGGCTCGATTTCGCCAAGGGCGATGTCCTGCTGCCCAAAGGCCGCCTGCTCGATTCGGCCGCCTTGTCGCTGGCGGCATCGGCCAATCACCCCGAGGTCGGCGTGGTCAAACGGCCGCTGGTCGCCATCATCGCCACCGGCGACGAATTGCTGCCGCCGGGCAGCGAGCTTGGCCCCGACCAGATCATCTCCTCTAACGCCTATGGTGTCGCTGCCGCCGCACAGTCGGTCGGTGCGCGGGCGCTCGACCTCGGTATCGCGCCGGACCGCAGGGAGGCGATCGCGGCATTGGTTGAAAAGGCCGTGAAGGCTGGCGCGAACGTCATCGTCACGCTGGGCGGTGCCTCGGTCGGCGACCACGACTTCGTCCATGACGTGCTGACCGGGCAAGGCATGACGCTCGATTTCTGGAAGATCGCCATGCGACCGGGCAAGCCGCTGATGTTCGGGCGGCTGGGCGACATTCGCTGCATCGGCCTGCCCGGCAACCCCGTGGCGAGCCTGGTCTGCGCTCAGCTCTTCCTGAAGCCGCTGCTGGCGCGGCTCGGCGGCCGCGCCTTTCAGCAGGATATCCGCCGGGCACGGCTCGGTGCTGCCATGCCGGCCAACGATCTCAGGCAAGATTATGTGCGGGCTGTTGTCACAGACGACGCCGGTGCGCTCGTGGCGACGCCGTTCGGCATCCAGGACTCCTCGATGCTGAAAATGCTGGCCGATGCCAACGGGCTGATCGTCCGCGCGCCGTTCGCGCCTGCTGCGGCGGCGGGCTCCCCCTGCGACGTGCTGATGCTACGCTGAACCTGCCTCACTCCGAGGTCAAGGTCCGGGTCAGCGGATGGTCTGGATCGGCCAAACCGTCGATGATGTTGAAATGATGCCGGTCGGGCTCGACCACGGAGCTGGTCGCGGCACCCAGGCCGATCCAGATGTTGGCCAGCAACGCGCTCTGGCGCAGGAATTCGGCGCGCTCGCCGCCGCCGGCCCAGCAGGTCAGGCGGGCCTTTTCCATCGGGCGCAGCAGCACCGGACTTTCGGCCTGCGCCTCGGCCTCATCGATCGCCAGCGTCTCGTTCATGCCGGTGCGCATGATCGGGCGCAAATCATGCACCCCCGAGATCGACACCACGTGACGAACGCGCCGGACCACTTCGGGCGCCAGCGGCGTTGTCCTGGTAACCATCCGGCTAACAAGATGGCCGCCGGCCGAGTGCCCGGTCAGCATCAGCGGCCCTGCGACCATCGCCGCCGCCTTGCCTATCGCCGCGCCGACTTCCTTGACGATGCTGCCAATGCGTATCTGCGGACAGAGCGTGTAGGACGGCATGGCAACTGCATAGCCGCGATCAACAGCGCCCGCGGCAAGATGTGACCAGAAACTCTTGTCGAATGCCATCCAGTAGCCGCCATGGACGAACACCACGACCCCCTTCGGCTTGGTGGCCGGCAGGAAAAGATCGAACCGGTTGCGTGGGTTATCGCCATAGGCCAGGTCGAGCCGCGCCCTGCCCTCGGTCGAAAGCGCCTCGCGGAAAACCTGCGCGGGCTCGACCCAGGCCGCCGGCCAGCGATCGCTGCCGGCTATGTTGGCGCCGTTGGCATAGGCGTTGTCCCAATCGGCAATATGACGTTCGAACACCCTGCGCCCTCCCTGGCAATATGGCCTTGCAACCTAGCCGCGAGCATCGCGCGGCGCATCATCGCCAGCCTCACGATTCCAGCTCTCGCATCAATCTCAAGTGACAGCCGCCTTGATGGCGAAGCGCGCATCCTTCCACGCACCGGTGCGCAGGATGTCCTCAAGCACTTCGACGGCCTGCCAGACATCGGCATAGCCGACATAGAGCGGGGTGAAGCCGAAGCGCATGGTCGATGGCGCGCGAAAATCGCCGATCACACCACGTTCGATCAGCGCGCGCATGATCTGGTAGCCATGCTCATGCATGAATGAAATCTGGCTGCCGCGTTTTTCCCCATCGCGCGTGCTTTCGAGCGTGAGGCCGTAAGTGCCGCACTTTGCCTCGACAAGCTCGATGAACAGATCGGCCAGTGCGATGCTCTTCTTGCGCACCGCAGTCATGTCGACATCGTCCCAGATGTCGAGCGCGCCCTTCAGCGTGCGCATCGAAAGGATCGGCTGGGTGCCGCACAGAAACCGGCGGATGCCGGTGCCGGCCGCATAGCCTGGCTCGAAGGCGAAGGGTCGTGCATGGCCCCACCAGCCGGTGAGCGGCTGCTGGATGTCGGAAAGATGCCGCTCAGCCGCATAGATGAAGGCAGGCGCGCCCGGGCCGCCATTCAGATATTTATAGGTGCAGCCAACGGCAAAATCGGCGTTTGCTTTGTCGAGCTCGACTGGCATCGCGCCAGCGGTGTGGCAGAGATCCCAGACGATCATCGCCCCGGCTTCCTGGGCCGTGCGCGTCAGAGCCGGCATGTCGCGCAGTTCGCCCGATTTGTAGTTGACGTGATTGACCAGCACCACGGCGGTGCGATCGTCGATCAGCTCCTCGATGGTCGGCGCGTCGACCCCCGAGAGGCGCAGCAGCGCATCTTTTCGCGTCGAAACCACACCCTCAGCCATGTAGAGGTCTGTCGGAAAACTATCTCCCTCGGCGACGATGGCCTGCCGCTCCGGTCGCATGGCCATGGCCGCGTGCAGCAGCTTGTAGATGTTGACCGACGTCGTGTCGCAGACCACCGTCTGGCCGACCGCGGCACCGATCAGGCGCCCGAGCTGGTCGCCAAGTTCAAGCGGCATGTTGAACCAGCGGGCCGTGTTCCATGCGCGGATGAGATCATGCGACCATTCTTCGGTCGCGGCCTTGCGCAATTCATCGAAGGCGGCACGTGAAGCAGCTCCTAGCGAATTGCCGTCGAGATAGATCACTCCTTGCGGCAACACAAAGCGGTCGCGCATCGCGCGCAGCGGATCCGCGGCATCCATCGCCTTTACGGCCACGAGATCGGGAATTCCCGTCATGATTTGCCTGCTCCCTCAAAAAAATCCAACGCAACGCCGGACACGCATCAACTGTTCTTCCATTACCGGGTAGCGCGTAGCAAGGCTCCACCGGCGAGAAGCAGCCTGACCAGGCGGTGGAAACCTGGAGTTAGCCCGAGGTTGGCGTTTTGAGTTCGTTTCGTTCACGGTGCATTGACCAAACAGCACCAGTCGATACGGGTTCAATTCCGTGCCCTTTGCCGACCGACGGCCGATGCCAGTGCCGCCTTCAAGGAGGCCAGAACGGCGCAAACGAAAGCAGAATCAAGGGGATGAGGCTCGCGGCGGTGAAAATACGGTACGCCGGTAGGGGACGTCGTTTGTTTCCCGAGCCTTAACGCATTCATTAAACTTTAAACAGTTGCGGAACACAACTGGAACAGATAGTGTCTGTTCTGGGTTTGTTTTCTGATTCTGTTGGGGGTCGCTATGCTGACACGCAAACAACACGAACTGCTTATGTTCATCCACGAAAGGTTGAAGGAAAGCGGTATCCCACCTTCCTTCGACGAGATGAAGGAAGCGCTCGACCTGGCTTCCAAATCCGGAATCCACCGACTGATTACGGCGCTGGAGGAGCGCGGCTTCATTCGCCGTTTGCCCAACCGGGCCCGTGCGCTGGAGGTACTACGCCTGCCTGACTCGATCGCCCCCGGCCTCAATGCGGCACGCAAGTTCTCGCCGAGTGTCATCCAGGGCAGTCTTGGGCAAGGTGCCCCTCGGCAGGGCAAGCCCACATCGTCGCGCGTCCCTGCAGCCGGCAATGACGACGATGTCGTCGCCGCCGTTTCGATCCCGGTAATGGGCCGCATCGCCGCTGGTGTGCCGATCGATGCTATCCAGCACCAGACGCATTCGATTTCGGTGCCGCCGGATATGATCATGGGCGGCGAGCATTATGCGCTCGAGGTCAAAGGCGATTCGATGATCGAGGCTGGCATTTTCGACGGCGACACGGTGATCATCCGCAACGCCGATACGGCGAGCCCCGGTGAGATCGTGGTGGCCTTGGTCGACGAGGAGGAAGCGACGCTGAAGCGGTTCCGCCGCAAGGGCGCCTCGATCGCCCTGGAGGCCGCCAATCCGGCCTACGAGACGCGCATCTTCGGACCAGACAGGGTCAAGGTGCAGGGCAAGCTCGTTGGGCTGATCCGCCGCTACTGAGTTGCGCCCTTGGTGCCGGCTTTTGGATTGTCGGCTCTGCGGTATGGCGGCAGGCCGCGCGCCGCGCGTGAAAATTTCCGCTGCACGTGCCAGGGCCGGTATGATTTTTCGACGGCGAAGCGGATTTCGGCGCGTGTTGCCGCTTGTGGATCGAAATAGACGGCCGCACTTCCCGCGCGCGCCAGTTGCCGTTTGGTGACGACGAGGACCAGCCGGTCGTAGTAGCAGGGATTATGGGCGGTGGCGTCGTCGATGACGATCAAGCTGGCGAAGGCGCAGGCTGGCCGTGCGGTATCGCGGTCCTTGGCTTGCGCAATGATCGCGCCGGATGGATGCCTGGCGAGGCAGAGACCGTCCGTGCAAATGAACGGCATGCCCGGCGGTAGGTCGGCCGGATCGGCAATGTCGAATTGCGGATCGTTCTTTCCAGGTGTTTCCGGCGCGACGATAGCCTCTGATGTGAGCGCGCGTTTCCAGTTGTCGATCGTGAACTCATTCGGGCGTGCCCGGTTGACGGCGAGCTCACCGCTGCCGATCGGCAGCGCGACCAGCCGTGCGTCCTCCGAGATCAATACGTCGGGTACGCGCGTCTGCGTTGTCGTTAGCAAGCCGGCGAGCGCAAAAGGAAGTGCCGCGAGCCGCAACCAGGTCGTCGCCATGCTGGCAATGACGAGGGCGATCGTCACCAAAAGGACAGATCTCAGCGAAATCAGTCCGACCGCATCGATCGGCGAGCGCTCGGAGATCCACCCGGACAGGGCGATCATCGCCGTCAGCCCTTTGCCCATCACGTATAGGAAAGGCCCATCCGCGCCGAACGGCATCGCCAGCGCACTGAGGACGGCGAAGGGCATGACGACCAGTGAGACGATGGGCATGATGGCCAGATTGGCGAACAGGCTGAGCGGCGCCACGCGCTGGAAATGCCATATGGCGAAAAGCGCCGTGGCGCTCCCTGCAATGATCGAGGTCATCGCCAGGCCGCCCATGCCCAGCAGGACCTTTCGCGTGGCGAGGCGTAGCGGCGACCGCCGCGGCGGCGGCGTGGTGGCCCTGCCGGCGCGGTAGTCGGACCAGCCGGCATAGGCGCCGACAAGGGCCGCCGTCGCGGCGAAGGACATCTGGAAGCTCGGACCGACCACCTCGTGCGGCGACACCACGATGACCGCGATGGCCGAGATCGCCAGGTTGCGCATGGTGAGCGCGGCCCGGTCGAACAGCACGGCGATAAGCATCACCGCCAGCATGATGAAGCTGCGTTCGGCCGCTACCACAATGCCGGAAAAGACGAGGTAGGCCGCAATCGAAAAAAGCGCGGCGGCTGCGGCATATTTCTTGACCGGCCGTCGCGATGAGAAGTCGGGAAACAGCGCAAAGGCGCCGCGTAGCAGCGCCATGATGGTGCCGGCGACCAACGCCATATGCAGCCCCGAGATGGAGATGATGTGGTAGATGCCTGTACGCCGCATCGCTTCGTTGATCTCCTCGGGAATGCCGGCGCGCACGCCAACGATCAGCGCAGCAGCAATCTCGCCCTCGGCGCCGCCGATGCGGCTGCGGATATGGTCGGCGATGGATTCGCGCGCGTCTTCGATCGCGGAAGAAAGCCGCGCGGCAAGCGGCATGCTGCCCGAAGCCACGACTTTCGGATTGCCGAGAAAGAAGCCGCTGCCGCCGATACCGGCGAAATAGCTGTCGAAGGAGAAATCATAGCTGTCGGGCCGCACCGGGCCGGTCGGCGGCAGCAGCCGCACATAGCCGGTGATCTCGGAACCAGCGGCCAGCTCAGCCGGTATCTTCATCGCCGAAATGCGGACCCGTTCCGGCATGTAGCGCAGCGTCGGCCTGGCGGTTGAGATCACATCGATTGTCAGTCTGATGCGGCCGCTCGCCATGGGCTCGTACGATACGACACGACCCGTCAGCCGCGTCGAGATTTCGGAACCGAGCATATGCGTCCCGACACGCCAGGTCTCGAACTTGGCGGCAAGCACGCCAAGCGCGCAGAGCAGCGCCACCATGAAGCACAGGCGGGTCCTGGGCCATGACCGCGAGATGACGGCACAAAGGGCCGCGAGGAGCACGATTGCGATCGGCTGCGGAAAGGCCGGCTCCACCGACAGCGCGAAATATACGACCACCCCGCATGCGAGGAACACCGGCACCAGCAGGAAGGCGACGCCACGGTCGAGTTCCAGGCCGGCTGCCGAGGTTACGCTGTTGCGGATGCGGGATGGTGACGGGAGGCGGAAACGCCGGCGTAGGCGCACGATGGGCTCGGACGCAGGCACCGGAACCGTTGCTGGGTCGCTGGCCGGCAGCGACGGAGCATCGAAGCGCGGAGCGGGCAGCAATGCCGATACCGGCAGGGCAGGCGGGGGAGCGGCAAACAGCAAGCGTTCGCTGACGCCGCTACCAGCGTCCTCGCCCTCGCCCGCACCACGGCCTCGCACAGCCATCGGGTCTGCCTCTTGCGCCCTCGACCTCCTATGCTACATGAACGCGCAACGCGCGAAAGTCCGCAAACCCACTTCCTTGGCCCGCCTGAGAGTTCCATGCCCGATAAGGTCGTCACCCGTTTTGCCCCCTCGCCCACCGGTTATCTGCATATTGGCGGCGCGCGCACGGCGCTGTTCAACTGGCTGTATGCCAAGCACACAGGCGGCACGATGCTGCTGCGCATCGAAGACACCGACCGCGAGCGCTCCACCGATGCGGCAACCGCAGCCATTCTCGACGGGCTTTCCTGGCTTGGCCTGACATGGGACGGTGAGCCGGTGTCGCAGTTCGAGCGTGCGCCGCGCCATCGCGAGGTGGCCGAGGAGCTCGTTCGCATGGGCAAGGCCTATTATTGTTATGCGACGCCTGCCGAGCTGGAAGCAATGCGCGAGAGCGCACGGGCCAAGGGGCTGCCTCCCCGCTATGACGGACGCTGGCGCGACCGCGACCCGTCGGAGGCGCCGCCCGGCGCCAAGGGGGCGATCCGCATCAAGGCGCCGACAGACGGCGAGACGGTGGTGCATGACCGCGTCCAGGGCGACGTGCGTTTTCCCAACAAGGATCTCGACGATTTCATTATTCTGCGCTCGGACGGCAATCCGACCTACATGCATGCCGTCGTCGTCGACGATCACGACATGGGCATCACCCACATCATCCGCGGCGACGATCATTTGACCAACGCCGCACGCCAGACCGTAATCTACCAGGCCATGGGCTGGGAGGTGCCGTCGATGTCGCATATCCCGCTGATCCACGGTGCCGACGGCGCCAAGCTGTCGAAGCGGCACGGTGCGCTTGGCGTCGAGGCCTATCGCGCCATGGGCTACCTGCCGGAGGCGCTGCTCAACTATCTGGCGAGGCTTGGCTGGAGCCACGGCGACGATGAGATCATGTCGATTGCCGACATGATCGCATGGTTCGACATTGGCGATGTCAACAAGGGCGCCGCCCGTTTCGACTTCGCCAAACTCGAGGCGCTCAACGGCGTGCATATGCGCCGGATGAACGACGCGGCGCTGCTCGACACCTTCATCGCCACTCTGCCCTATCTCGAAGGCGGCCCGGCAATCGCCGCCCGCCTCGACGACAGACGCAAGGCGCAACTGCTTGCCGCTTTGCCCGGCCTGAAGGAGCGCGCCAAGACGCTGGTCGAACTTGTTGAAGGGGCTGCATTCCTGTTCGTCGAGCGGCCGCTGCCGGTCGACGAGAAGGCGGCGGCGCTGCTCAGCGGTGAGGCGCGCGCGATCCTGCGAGGCGCTCATGCGGCACTGGCCACGGTTTCGGACTGGTCTGCCGCCTCGGCTGAAGTCGCGATCCGCGACTACGCGCAGGCCGGCGGCCATAAACTCGGCGCCGTGGCCCAACCTTTGCGCGCCGCGCTCACCGGCAAAAGTACCTCGCCAGGTGTCTTTGATGTGCTTGCCGTGCTGGGCCGCGAGGAAAGCCTGGCGCGGATCGCTGATCAAATCGATTAGCGAACTGGCCTAAGAAGATTGGCATTGAAAGGTGTGTTTCGCAGTGCAACATTGGGCCTTGGCCTAATCTGGCGCGCAGATACAATTGCGGGCGCAAATGTGCATATTCCGATGCTTTTGACGTGTTGGGTTCAGATATTTTGCCTTTGCCGGCCTGAGGAAACAAAAAGGAGTTTGCTATGACCGAACCTGCGACGAAAATGGAATTTGGCGGCAAAACCCAGGCATCGACGGCAAAGCTGGAGCTCGGCGGCAAAACCCATGAATTCAAGATCCGAAGTGGTTCGGTAGGACCTGACGTCATCGACATCGGTTCGCTCTACAATACCGCCGGCGTCTTTACCTATGATCCCGGCTTTACGTCGACGGCGAGCTGCGAATCGGAAATCACCTTCATCGATGGCGATGCCGGCATTCTTTTGCACCGCGGCTACCCGATCGACCAACTGGCCGAGCACGGCGACTTCCTCGAAGTCTGCTATCTCTTGCTCTATGGTGAATTACCGACCAAGGCGCAGAAGGACGATTTCGACTACCGGGTGACGCGCCACACCATGGTACATGAGCAGATGTCGCGCTTTTTCACCGGCTTCCGCCGTGATGCGCATCCGATGGCGGTGATGTGCGGCGTGGTCGGCGCGCTGTCGGCCTTCTATCACGATTCCACCGACATCTCGGATCCGTATCAACGCATGGTCGCCTCAATGCGGCTGATCGCCAAGATGCCGACAATCGCGGCGATGGCGTACAAATACCACATCGGCCAGCCGTTCATTTATCCGAAGAACGAGCTGAATTTCGCAGCCAACTTCCTGCATATGTGCTTCGCCGTGCCTTGCGAGGAATACAAGATCAATCCGGTGCTGGCGCGCGCGATGGAGCGCATCTTCATCCTGCACGCCGATCACGAACAGAACGCCTCGACTTCGACCGTCCGCCTGGCCGGCTCGTCGGGCGCCAATCCCTTTGCCTGTATCGCTGCCGGCATCGCCTGCCTGTGGGGTCCCGCACATGGCGGCGCCAACGAGGCAGCGCTGAACATGCTGGGCGAGATCGGCCATGTCGATCACATCCCGGAATTCATTGCGCGCGCCAAGGATAAGAACGATCCGTTCCGATTGATGGGCTTTGGCCACCGCGTTTACAAGAACTACGATCCGCGTGCCAAGATCATGCAGAAAACGGCGCACGAAGTCCTGGGCGAGCTCGGCATCAAGGACGATCCGCTGCTCGACATCGCCATGGAGTTGGAAAAGATCGCGCTGACCGATTCCTATTTCATCGAGAAGAAGCTCTACCCTAACGTCGATTTTTATTCCGGCATCACCCTTAAGGCGCTGGGCTTCCCCACCACCATGTTCACCGTACTGTTCGCGGTCGCCCGCACCGTCGGCTGGATCGCGCAGTGGAAGGAGATGATCGAGGATCCGCATCAGAAGATCGGTCGCCCACGCCAGCTCTATACTGGCGCGCCGGAACGGGATTACGTGCCGATCGCGAAGCGGTGAAGATAGCGAGTAGCGAGTAGCGAGTAGCGAGTAGCGAGTAGTAGCTGAAGCAGCTTGGCCGTTACCGCCAGCACCATTTCCTACTCGCTATTCACTATTCACCACTTCCTCACCATACCCATCACCAGCCCCGCAGCAATCTCGCCTGACGGCTTGGCGGTTGCCACACGCCCGGCAATGTCGGCAAAACCGTGCTTCTGCCAGGTGCGGTAAGCGGTATCGGAGAACAGCGCTTCCAGTTGCCGCGCCAGATAATGCGGCCGCACATATTGATTGTAGTGTTCCGGCACAATCGGCCGGTCGGCAATGAGATTGGGCAAGGCTGCGCTCCATACTTTGATCAGCGGCTGCGCCATGCGCATGACCGGATCGAGCCGGTAGCAGGAGATCATCGGCACACTTGCCAGTGCAAGTTCCAGCGATACCGTCCCCGACGCGATCAGCGCCGCATCCGCCTTGCCGAAGGCCTGCCATTTGCGTTCGGCATCAAGGATGATCTCCGGCTTCTCGTCCCAGCTCGCAACCGAGGTCCTGACCAGATCGGCGACGTGCGGGACCGTCGGCAACAGCAGGCGCAAGCGGTGCCCGCGCGCCCGCAGGATCGACACCGTCTCGCCGAACGGCCCGACCAGGCGTCGCACCTCGCCGCGACGCGAACCGGGCAATACGAGCAACGTTTTGACGTGATCTGCGGACAAGTCACGCGGCTGCGCCTGCGCCCTGGCGGCACTGACTATGCCCGGATCGTGTGCAAGGCGATGCCCGACATAGGTCCCGGGCGGCCCGCCCAGGCGAGCGAGTTCCTTCACCTCGAACGGCAGAATGCAAAGAATGTGATCGACATACGGTTTCATCGCCGCCGCCCTGCCCGGCCGCCAAGCCCACACGCTCGGGCAGACATAGTGGACGATCGGGATAGTCGGATCGGCCGCACGCACCTTTTTGGCGACGCGTAGCGAGAAATCCGGACTGTCGATGGTGATAAGGCAATCGGGCTTTTCAC
>NZ_JAMYSV010000019.1:0-86652 GCF_040322115.1 Mesorhizobium sp. M0195
GGCCCTCTTCGGCGAACCACAATATGTAGGACGCGGCCGAGCCGATCTCGCCCTTCGATTCGAACAGCGACTTGCCCTGCTCGATGGTCAGCAGTTCGGCCAGCACGTCCTGATTGTCCATCATCGCGTCGTGCAGCTTGCGCAACAGCTTCGAGCGTTCGAGCGCGGTGGTCTTGCGCCATGTCTGGAAAGCAGCGTCGGCGGCTTCGATGGCGCGGCGGGTCTCGGCCTTGCCCGACTTCGGCACTGTGCCGATCTTGAGGCCGGTGGCAGGATTGTTGACGTCGATCGTCTGGCCTGAATCGGCCTGCACCCATTCGCCATTGATGAGATTGGCCTGCCGCATGAAATGGCTGGTTTTCTGAAGCATGATCTCGCCTCCGTTCGGCACCTGGCGGGCCGGTCGCTGATTTCGTGAATGGACGTGCGCGATAGCATCGCTAGAGCCACTGCTCTTAGCCCAGGGCAAGCCCCGCAAGCAATCACAAGATGGCATATAGGGTTTGGGCCAGCCAAAGCGAGAGCGATGCAGCCAAGGCTCCAGGGTATGTTGAGATTCAGGTCAGGCCGAGTCGAGAAGGGTGGGTTCCGAGAACCGGAACGGAGCGGACATTCGGGTCCGTGAGTACCGGAAGCGCAGGAAACCGCCATTCGCAGGCCGGCATCACCTGAATATCGACATACCCTACCCAAAAACATGGACGACCACCGTCAGCCAAAACGCAGTGGTCACGACAGCACAGGCGGTGGCGATGGTCATCTGGTTCGACGCCAGCGCCTGGCCGGTGTTGAACTGCACCGCGATGAGATAGGAATTGATGCCGGACGGCAACGCCGCAACCATCACCGCCACCTTGGCCGTCAATGGCGGCAGGCCGATCAGCCACACCAGGCCGAGAACCAGCGCCGGCATCAGGAACAGTTTCAGCGCCGACAGCGCCAGCGCCGGCCTTACATTGCCGGAGATGCCAAAGCGGCGCAGGCTGAGCCCCATGGCAAACAGCGCAACCGGGGCGGCCGTGCCGGCCAGCGCGTCGCTCAGCCGCGTCGCAAGCACCGGCAGCGGCGCACCGGTGAAGCGCCACGCCAGCCCGGCCAGTATGCCGATGATCAGCGGATTGATGATTACCCTCCTGAGAAAGCTCCTGACGACACGGACCGGATGCACAGGCTCGCTGCCGCCGCGGCCGAACATCTCGAACAGGATTATCGAGGCCATCATCATCACCGGCAGGTGAATGGAGACGAGCAGTGACAGCACTTCGAACCCGGCCGGCCCGAACACGCCGATGATGAAGGGCGCGCCGAGCAGGACGACGTTGGAGAAGGACGACGATACGCCGCCGACGACGCCGGCGCGGGCGTCCCGCCCGAAGATGCGCGTAACAACCAGATGGCCGGTGGCCCAGGTGAGCGCGACCGCCGCGAAATAAGCGCCCCACAGCGACCACGGCGCCACGCCGTGGAAATCGGCCTTTACCATGGTCTGGAACAGCAAAAGCGGCATTGCCACGTTGATGGCGAATTCGGATACGCCCTCGCCGCTCGCCGGCTTCAAATAGCCGGTCAACCCGGCAAGATAGCCGAGCCCGACGAGACTGAAGACGAAGAGGACGGTTTCGGTAAGCGGAGACATTTTTCCCGTGATAGGCGAGCCCTGAGCGCGGCGCAATCGCCCTTCCCCCGCGAATGTACCGGCCAACAATCCGGCCGCTCGGATCTTGCCCGAATTTGCTCATGGTTGGATGCCAGCGCTATACAGGGTTGTCGGGGGACACGCGGCGAATGGGCCTTGTCGGAAATCAGCACTTCTTCAAGCAGGCGTGGCTGACGGCTTTCGTCGGCGCCATGCTTTGCCTCGTGGTGACCTCGGCTCATGCCGCGGAGCCGGCGAGCCTCAAGGGTGTGGCGCTGATCGTCGGCCAGTCGAAATACCAGCACATAGCGGCTCTTCCCAACCCCGCCAACGACGCCCGCGACATCGCCAAGATGCTGACCGACCTCGGCTTCGACGCGCGCAGTGTAACCGACCGCGACACGGCAAAGCTGAAGCGCGACCTCGAGCGTTTCGCCGAGGATGCAGAGGACGCCGACGTCGCCTTGATCTACTATTCCGGCCACGGCATCGAGGCCGGCGGCGAAAACTATCTGGTGCCGGTCGACGCCGACGTTTCTTCATTGAAGGACGCCGATCAGGCCCTGGTGCCGATCTCCGCCGTCATGGACGAATTGAAGACGACCGTGCCGGTAACGATCATGTTGCTCGATGCCTGCCGCACCAACCCGTTTCCGGCGGATGCGGTGCTGCGCCGGGCGCCGACGGCCTCGGCCTCCCCGATCAGCGCCGGCGGATTGGAGCCGGTGCGCGGTGCCAGGGCACTGGCAAACGCGACCGCGACGGAAAATCTGGGAACGGTGATCGGCTTTGCCGCCGAGCCGGGGCGGCCGGCACTCGACGGCATCGTCGGCGAAAACAGCCCCTACGCAGCGGCACTTCTGCGCCACCTAGCGGCAATGAAGGGCACCGAGTTCGGCTCGGTCATGCGCATGGTGACCGAGGAGGTCTATCTCGACACCAAGGCAAGGCAGCGGCCATGGGTCAATGAAAGCCTGCGCCGGCTGCTCTATTTCGGCGTTGCACCGCAGGAGCCGACCGGCGACGACGACCTGATCACCGGCGAGCGGCGGCAATTGCTGCTGACGATCGCCGAGTTGCCGAACCCCAAGCGGGCACAGGTCGAACTGGCCTCGCTGCAGGACGGCGTGCCGCTCGACGCGCTTTATGGCGTGCTGAAGGCGCTCGGCACCGAAAAGATGCCGGAGGACCCCACCGACCTGCAAAAGCTGCTTGATGCGCAGGCCGAGCGCCTGAAGAAGATGATCTCCGAGCGCAACGCGCTGCGCACCGACGACCCCGAGATCAGCCGCCTCGTCGCCTCGGCCGACAAAGCGATCGGCCAGGGCGCCATCGTCACCGCGCGCAACTTCCTCGACCAGGCGGTGGGCCGGGTCGAGCAGGCCAGCGGCGTGGTCGATCGGGCAGAGGATCTGGTCAGGCAGAAGCGTCTTGCCGACGCGGCGATCTATGCCAGGCGCGCCGACGCTTCGGCGCTGGTCTTCGACTATCTGTCGGCCGCCAACGACTACGGCGAGGCCTTCTCGCTGGTCGAGAGATGGGACGACAGGCTGCGCTGGAACTACAAGAACCAGGAGGCGGAAGCGCTCAACGCGCATGGCAACGCCACCGGCGACAGGCAAGCGCTGCAGCACGCTATCGACGCCTACCGCGTCATCCTGAACTTCATCCCCAATGGCGAGCAGAACCGCGACTGGGCGATCACCCGCAACAACATGGCGGTGGTGCTGCAGACGATCGGCGAGCGCGAGCGCGAAACCGACCGGCTGGAAGAGGCAGCGAAAATCTTTCGCGATTCGCTTGCCGTGTTCGAGCGCGAGAAGGACGACATCAACTGGGCCGCGGCCCAGAACAACCTGGCCAATGTGCTGTTGAAGATCGGCGAACGCGAGAGCGACCCGAAACGCCTGAATGAGGCGGTGGTGGCGATGCGCGCCACGCTGGAGAAGCGGCCCCGCGACAAAGTCCCGCTGGACTGGGCCGCCTCGCAAAGCAACCTTGGCCTTGCGCTTTACGCGCTTTCGGAGCGCGAACCGGACGGCGAGCGCCTGACCGAGGCCGAGGCCGCCTACCGGCTGGCGCTTGAAGAATACACGCGCGAAAAGGCGCCCGTTCAGTGGGCGATGGTCCAGAACAATCTCGGCAACACGCTGGTGTCTCTCGGCACGCAACGCAACGACAAGGCAAAAATCGACGAGGCAGCCGCGGCATTCCGCGCCGCGCTCGAAATCCGCACACGCGACACCTTCCCGCTCTCCTGGGCGAGCAGCCGTCTCAATCTGGGTAACGCGCTGAGCAGTGCTGCCCGTTTCGATCTCGGCACCGGCCTGCTCGAAGAGGCGGCTGCCGCCTATGGCGACGCGCTGACCATATTCACACGCCAACGTTTTCCGACGGATTGGGCTTCGGCGGAGAACAATCTCGGCTCGATCTACCAGACGCTCGGCCAGCGCACGCGCGATCCTGCCAGGCTTGAGCAATCGGCGGCCGCATACCGGGCGGCACGGCGCGTCTACACCAAGAAGGAGTTTCCGCTCGACTGGGCGATGACCCACTACAATCTCGGCAACACGCTGCAACTGCTCGGCGGCGTGACCGACAAGCCGGTGCATTACGAGGAGGCGATCGAGGCCTATCGCGATGCACTTCGCGAATACAAGCGCGAGACGACGCCGCGGCAATGGGCACTGGCGCAGGCCGGTCTAGGCTCGGCGCTGCAATGGCTGAGCATGAGCGAGGCCGATCCCCGCAAACTGGCCGCTTCGATCGCCGCGCGCCGGGCAGCGCTGGAGGTGCTGACCTTCGAGACCTCGCCCGTCGACTGGGCGAACGCGCAGAACGGCATCGGCATGAGCCTGATCAATCTAGGCAATCTCGAACGCACCGGCAAATATCTGGACGAAGCCGAAGCCGCCTTCGAGGCAACGCTCAAGGTCTTCACCCGCGAAAGCCAGCCGATGCAATGGGCCTTCGAGCAGAACAATCTCGGCGACGTCCACTGGAACCGCGGCAGCTATGGCGGTGGCAATGCCGAATACCAAAAGGCGATCGAATTCTTCGAGAACGCCAAGCAGGGCTTTACCGATGCTGGCTATACACTCCCCATCCCGCTGACCGACCGCAAGATCGATCTGGTGAAGAAGCAGATAGCGAAGAAATAGGCGTCTCGGCCGCAGGTTGCACTCGGCTTGTCTTTCAGCCGGCTTTGCCGTCCCTATATGCCGGTCACCGGGGACCTGCCTGCCGGTCACCCGAAAAGGATGTCTGATGCTTCGATTTGTGCTGGCGCTGCTGTTGCTTGCCGTTTCCGCCACAGCCCATGCGACGGAAGCCGGCTGGGCGCTGCTGCGCGACGGCGGGCATGTGGTGCTGCTTCGCCATGCCATGGTCACCGGCACCACCGATGCGGCCAATTTCGACCTCGGCAAATGCGCCACCCAGGTCAATCTCTCTGAGCGCGGCAAGCAACAGGCGCGCAAGATCGGCGCGCTGTTTGGCGCCCGCGCGGCACCGGTCGAGCGCGTGCTGTCCAGCCGCTATTGCCGCTGCCTCGAAACCGCGCGCATAGCTTTCGAAAGCGAACCGGAGCCGTTCGCACCGCTTGACCTGCTGAAGACCGACGAAAAGGAGAAGGCCGCTCAGATCGCTGCGATCCTGGCAGAGATCCGCGGCTATTCCGGCTCCGACAATCTGGTCATGGTCACGCATCTCGAAGACATCAAGGAATTGACCGGCATCTCGCCGCGCGAAGGCGAAGCCGTGGTCGTCGAGCCGCAAGGCGACGGATTGCGCGTGCTCGGCCGCGTTACCTTCTGACCGGGCCGGTCGCTCCTCGCGTCGAGCGAGATAGGTGTTGCCGAAATGCCACTGCCACGAGAAGCCGTGGTTGGATTCCGATCTCATCTTGCTCTGCCAGAACATCAATCCCATCTGCGCCCGGCGTATCAGGCCTTTTCCTGCCCGGAAAAACCGATTAGACAGCCCAAAACACATGCGGACAGATTCCGCCCGCAATCGAAGGAAAAGCCCTTGTCCACCACGTTCGACAAAGTCGCCAAGATCATCGCCGACACCAGCGAGATCGACATCGAGACGATCACGCCCGAAAGCCACACCATCGACGATCTCGGCATCGACAGCCTCGACTTCCTCGACATCGTCTTTGCCATTGACAAGGAATTCGGCATCAAGGTGCCATTGGAAAAGTGGACGCAGGAGGTCAATGACGGCAAGGCCTCGACCGACGACTATTTCGTCATGAAGAACCTGTGCGCCAAGATCGACGCGCTCGTCGCCGCCAAGAACGCCATCTAAGCACTGCGCTTGACGCGCCCTCACCCACAACAGCCGCCCATGAACCCCCGCGACGTCGTCATATCAGGCATCGGCCTTGTCTCGTCACTGGGCGAGGGTCCGGATGCGCATTGGCAAAAGCTCGTCCAGCCGCGCCTTGAACCGGTTCTGGAGGCCTCGCGCTTCTCGCCCTATACGGTCCACCCGCTGCCGGAGATCGACTGGAACCTGCAGATCGCCAAGCGTGGCGACCAGCGGCAGATGGAGACCTGGCAGAGGCTCGGCACCTATGCGGCCGGCCTTGCGCTCGACGATGCCGGCATCAAGGGCAATGACGAACTCTGCGCGACCATGGACATGGTGGTGGCCGCCGGCGGCGGCGAGCGCGACGAGGCGGTCGACGCGGCCATTCTCGCGGCATCGGAAAGCCGCAATGACCGCGACGTGCTGCTCAACGAGAAGCTTACCACGGAATTGCGCCCGACGCTGTTTCTGGCACAGCTCTCCAACCTGCTCGCCGGCAACATCTCGATCGTCCATAAGGTGACGGGATCATCGCGCACCTTCATGGGCGAGGAAGGTGCCGGCGTTGCCGCTGTCGAGACGGCGGCCGCGCGCATCCGCTCCGGCCAGTCGACGCATATACTGGTCGGCGGCGCTTTCCAGACCGAACACTCCGACATGCTGCTCGGCTATGAACTGGCCGGCTACCTGCATCGCGGTCCGTGGACGCCGGTCTGGCAAAGGCAAGGTGCCGAGGGCGGCGGCGTGGTGACCGGATCCGGCGGCGCGTTTCTCGTTCTGGAGCAGCGCGAGCATGCGGAAAGCCGTGGCCGGAAGATCTATGCGGAACTCGGCCCGATCCTGTCCGGCCGTGCCAAGCGCCGGCGGGGCGAACTCGACGGTGAGATCGCCGCGCTGCTGAAGCAGGCCGCATTGCCGAATGGCGAGCTGCTCGCGATCTCCGGCGCTTCGGGCGCCCATGCCGCGACCGCCGCCGAGAAATCGGCGCTCGACGCCAATCCGGCGATCGCCGCACGCGGCTTTTCGACGCTGACCGGCCACATGAAGGAAGCGCAGTTCCCCTTTGCCGTTGCGCTGGCGGTACTGGCTGTCGACCGCAAGGCCGCCTACCCTGTGTTCGACGCCACAGTCGAAAAACCGTTTGCCGGTGTCCCGAAGACCGTCCTTGCAACGGCGATCGGCTATCACCAATTCGAGGGTATGGCGCTGATCAAAGCCGCCTAGAGCATCGGACCGAAAAGTGTGACGCGGTTTTCGGGCGATGCGACGCTCCAAGAGAAACAGGTTTTTGGACAACAAATGGCCAATCTGAACGACCATATGGGCAGGCCGATCGTCGCGGTCACCGGCATCGGCGTGGTGACGTCGCTCGGTGTCGGCAAGGCCGACAATTGGGCGGCGCTGACATCGGGCAAATCCGGCATCCATCCGATCACCCGCTTCCCGGTCGATCATCTCAACACCCGCATCTCCGGCATGGTCGACTTCCTGCCGTCGAGCTCCAAGGGCGCCAGTCTCCTCACCTATGAGCTTGCCGAAACCGCCGCCCAGGAAGCGATGTCGGAGGCGGGCCTCGATGCCGGCGATTTCGGCGGACCGCTGTTCCTCGCTTCGCCGCCGGTCGAGCTCGACTGGAGCGAGCGCTTTTCGCTCTACAATTCCGACAAGCCCAATAATTCAGACAGGCACGATTCCGGCGCCGAAAGGCTGCTGCGGGTAGCGCGCGGCCTCAGAGAACTCGACATCTTCGAGACCACCCAGTTCGGCTCGATTGCCGACCGGCTTGCCGACCGTTTCGGCACGCGCGGCCTGCCGATTACGCTGTCGACCGCGTGCGCTTCGGGCGCCACCTCGATCCAGCTCGGCGTCGAGGCGATCCGCCGCGGCGAATGCGACAGGGCGCTGTCGATCGGCGCCGACGGCTCGGCGACCGCCGAGGCGCTGATCCGCTTCTCGCTTCTATCGGCGCTCTCCACCCATAACGACATCCCTGAAAAGGCCTCAAAACCCTTCTCCAAGGATCGCGACGGCTTCGTGCTCGCCGAAGGCTCGGGCGCCCTTGTGCTGGAATCGCTGGAGGCAGCACTTGCCCGCGGCGCCACCGTTCTCGGCATATTGCGCGGCTGCGGCGAAAAGGCCGACGACTTCCATCGCACCCGCTCTAAGCCGGACGGTTCGCCGGCGATCGCGGCGGTGCGCGCCGCTCTTGCCGATGCCGGCTTGAGCGAGGACGGGATCGATTATGTCAACGCCCATGGCACCTCGACGCCCGAAAACGACAAGATGGAGCATTTGTCGCTGTCGACGGTGTTCGGCGAGCGGATCTCGTCAATGCCGGTCTCGTCGAACAAGTCGATGATCGGCCATACCCTATCGGCTGCCGGTGCTGTCGAGGCAGCATTTTCGCTGATGACGATGCGCGAAAGCGTCATTCCGCCGACCATCAACTACGACAATCCCGACCCGGCGATCGTCCTCGACGTGGTGCCGAACACCAAGCGCAACGCCGAGGTCGGCACGGTCCTGTCGAACTCCTTCGGCTTCGGCGGCCAGAACACCTGCCTTGTCATGGCGCGGGAACCGGTCTAAGCGACCTTTTTCAGCCAGACTGAACCGACAGGCACCATGCGCGCATTGCAACTTATCGAGGACCGCCGCCTTGAAACGGTGGACCTGCCGCCCCCGCCGCAACCTGCGCTAGGCGAGGTGACGCTGCGCATCAAGGCCGTGGCGCTGAACCACATCGACGTCTGGGGCTGGCGCGGCATGGCTTTTGCCAAGCGCAAGCTGCCGCTGGTCGTCGGCGCCGAGGCCTCGGGCGAGGTCGAGGCGGTCGGCCCCGGCGTTTCCAGCCTTGTGCCCGGGCAATTGGTCTCGATCTATGGCGCCCGCACCTGCGGGCTTTGCCGCGCCTGCCGCGAAGGCCGCGACAATCTCTGCGAGCATGTTTCGGGCGTGCACGGCTTCCATCTCGACGGCTTTGCGCAGGAAAAGATCAACCTGCCGGCGCGCCTTCTGGTCCCAGTTCCGCCCGGCGTGAGCGAAATCGGCGCGGCGGTGGCGCCTGTCACCTTCGGCACGGTCGAGCACATGCTGTTCGACAATGCCCGGCTGCAGTCCGGCGAGACGATACTGGTCCATGCCGGCGGCTCCGGCATCGGCTCCGCCGCGATTCAGCTGGCCAAGAAGATGGGCTGCACGGTCATCACCACCGTCGGCTCGAACGACAAGATCGACAAGGCCAAGGCGCTCGGCGCCGACCACGTCATCAATTACCGCGACGACCGCTTCGAAGGCGTCGTGCGCAAGCTGACCAAGAAGAAGGGCGTCGACGTGGTGTTCGAGCATGTCGGCGCCGACACCTTTGCCGCCTCGATGCTGTGCCTCAAACGCGGCGGTCGGCTGGTCACCTGCGGCTCGACCTCGGGCGTGTCGACGCAGATCAATTTGATGCAGTTGTTCCAGCAGCAGCTGAAGCTGCTAGGCTCGTTCGGCTGCCGCATGGAAAACATGGCCGACGCCATGCAGAAGATGGCGGCGGGCCTGGTCGCGCCGGTGATCGACACCGAGGTCGGCTTCGACGGCATCGATGCGGCGCTGAAACGCATGGAAGGCCGCGACGTCTTCGGCAAGATCATCCTGCGCGTCGGCTGAGAATGATCGGCAACGCCTTCAAGAAGATCCGCAGGGACCTGGGATTCCGCTATGGCAGGCGGCTTCGCCAGTTCAATTACTGGCTGGTCGCGCGGGTCGCGATGATCATCATCTCCGCGCTGCGCCTGCTGCCGCCCGACAGCGCGCTCAATTTTGCCGACCGCGCCGCCCGCCGCATCGGCCCTTGGGTGGCGCGCCATCAGGTTGCGGTCGACAATCTGCGCCAGGCCTATCCGGAAAAAAGCGATGCCGAGATCGAAGCGATCGCTTCCGACATGTGGGGCAACATGGCCCGCCTGGCCGCCGAATACATTTTTCTCGATGCTTTGTTCGACTACGATCCCACTGCGACGAAGCCAGGCCGCGTCGAGGTCAAGGGCGTGGAGCATTTCGTGCGCATCGCGGGCGAGGACAAGCCGCATATCGTCTTCACCGGGCATCTCGGCAATTTCGAACTGCTGCCGGTGGCGGCGGCGACTTTCGGCATGAATATCACGGCGCTGTTTCGCCCGCCCAACAACCCTTACCTCGCCGACTACATCCTCTCGACCCGCCGCTCGAGCATGGGATCGCTGCTGCCGTCTTCGACCGGTGCCTCGTTCGCGCTTGCGGCCGTCCTGGAGAAGGGCGGCAATATCGGCGTGCTAGTCGACCAGAAATTCACCGGCGGGCTCGAGACGACATTCTTCGGCCGCCGCTGCGAGAGCAACCGGGTCCTCGGCACCCTGGCGCGGCACTACGATTGCGATGTCTACCCGGCGCGCTGCGTGCGCTTGCCGAACAATCGTTTCCGGCTCGAGATCGAGGACAAGCTCACCTTGCCGCGCACCGCCGGCGGCAGTGTCGACGTCCCCGCCACCACCCAGCTTCTCAACGACGTCGTCGAGCGCTGGGTGCGCGAAGACCCCGGCCAGTGGATGTGGTTCCACAAGCGCTGGGAGATCAGCAAGCGCAAAAAGCGTCGGCCGGTGACAATGCGCGACAAAGCCGCTTGAGCGGAAACCATAGCAAGCGTTTTCCGCTACTGACGTATTTTGTTCTTGCTTTGTGCCGGCAGCTATGCTACAAATTTAGTTATGGTGCTATTTGGCTCCGACGAACCCGCCGCTCCGGCGGGTTTTTTGTTGCGGGCCGGGGAGCAGACCCTAATTCGTCACGAGGATCCGCGTATTGCCGAAGCCGGCTTTGCGCACCATCGAATAGAATGCGGCCGCGTTGCTGGGGTGAAGGCGCACACAGCCATGCGATGCCGGGCGCCCCAATTGCCGGATCGCGCCGGTGCCGTGGATGGCATAGCCGCCGCGGAAGAACACCGAATAGGGCATCGGCGACATGTCGTATTTGCGCGAATACCACATCCGGGCCGTCCGCTGTGGACGATAGCTGCCGCGTGGCGTGATGTAGCCTTTGCGGGCGGTGGAAACGCTCCACCGGTAATACGACAGCCCGTATCTTACCGTCATCGTCTGTGAGGAAATATCGATGTTCGCGACCAGGCTGGCCGCACGACTCTCGAACGACGAACCGAACAGCATCGCTACTAATGCCGCTGCCATGAGAACAGTGTTTTTCATGCAATCAAACCCCTTTGATGCCCCTTGCCTGCCTGCCCTCACGCTGTTCCCCAGCGTTTTGATGGCAAGCCAGCGAGCTAACACTTACTCCCTGACGATTTCACCAATCCCAAGCAGCGAATTTGAACGATTTCCCGCAATAGTTGCCGTAACGACACGCAATCGCCTGGCAATTCGGCCATCGGGCTTGCAAAACCCCCTCATCCGCTGCTCAATTCGCCGAATGAACGAACCGAACGAACGGCTCCTCAAGGCTATCGATGACCGAGCCGATGATCTGGTTGCACTGACTGCGGATCTGATCCGCTTTCCGACCATCAATCCGCCCGGCGAAGCCTATCGGCCATGTGCCGAATATATCGGCGCGCGGCTGAAGAAGCGTGGTTTTGAGATCGAATTCATCCGTGCCAAGGGCACGCCTGGCGACACTGACCGTTACCCGCGCGTCAACGTCGTCGCCCGCTTCGATGGCCGGGCGCCGGGTGCTTGCGTGCACTTCAATTCGCATATCGACGTCGTCGAGCCTGGCGACGGCTGGAGCCTCGATCCGTTCGCCGGCATCGTCAGGGACGGCAAGATCTATGGCCGCGGCGCTTGCGACATGAAAGGCGGGCTTGCCGCCTCGATCATCGCCGCTGAAGCCTTCATGGAGGTCTTTCCCGATTTTCCCGGCGCCATCGAGATTTCAGGCACGGTCGACGAGGAGTCCGGCGGCTTTGGCGGCGTCGCGCATCTGGCCAAGCTCGGCTATTTCTCCAGGCCGAAGGTCGACCACGTCATCATTCCCGAACCGCTCAACAAGGATCGCATCTGCCTTGGCCATCGCGGCGTCTGGTGGGCCGAGATCGAGACCAGGGGCGAGATCGCGCACGGCTCGATGCCGTTCCTCGGCGACAATGCGGTGCGCCATATGGGCGCCGTGCTGCGCGCCTTCGAGGACGAATTGTTTCCGGCGCTCGACCGCAAGATGACGCGCATGCCGGTCGTGCCCGAAGGCGCAAAACGCTCAACCATGAACATCAACTCGGTCCATGGCGGCCAGACGGAGGATTTCCGGCCCGGCCTGCCCTCGCCCAACGTGCCCGATTCCTGCCGGCTGACCATCGACCGCCGCTTCCTGCTCGAAGAGGATCTCGCTACGGTCAAGAGCGAGGTGACCGATATCCTCGAACGGCTGAAGCGCGAGCGCAAAAAGTTCGACTACGAAATCCGCGATCTGATGGAGGTGCTGCCGCTGATGACCGAGCGCGACGCGCCGGTGGTTAAGGCGGTCGCGCAAGGCATCATGGAGATATTCGACCGCGAACCGGATTACGTGATTTCGCCCGGCACTTACGACCAGAAGCACATCGCCCGTATCGGCCACATCTATGACTGCATCGCCTATGGCCCGGGCATCCTCGATCTCGCCCACCGGCCCGATGAATGGGTCGGCATTGCCGACATGCAGGACTCGGCAAAGGTGATGGCGATCGGCCTCGACGTTCTGCTGAGGGACGCCGGCCCGCGATGATCCGGCCATGGGCGAAAAAACATTCCTCCCGGCGACCGCCGACGGGACGAAACGCAATTTACTCGGCGGCGAATTCACGCTTCTATCCGGCCGGGTTTGAGCACGTGTTTTAGACATGGGGAGTTGCACGATGAAATTGTGGAAAACCGTTCTGGCCGCCGCGGCGCTGGCGTTGGCCGCCGGAACCTCGGCGATGGCCGCGCGCACCGACCTGGTCATCGGCATTACGCTCGAACCCCCGCATCTCGACCCGACCGCGGGTGCCGCCGCGGCAATCGACGAGGTACTCTATGCAAATGTCTTCGAGGGCCTGACCCGCATCGGCCCGAACGGCGAGGTGCTGCCCGATCTCGCCGAAAGCTGGAGCATTTCCGACGACGGCAAGGTCTACACTTTCAAGCTGCATACAGGCGTGAAATTCCATGACGGCAGCGACTTCAACGCCGACGACGTGAAATTCTCGCTCGATCGTGCCCGCGCCGACAATTCCCTCAACGCGCAAAAGAGCCTGTTCGCCGCCATCGACAAGGTCGAGGTCGTCGATCCCACGACGGTGAATGTCACGCTGAAGAACCCGCAAGGCTCGTTCCTCTACAATATGGGCTGGGGCGACGCGGTTATCGTCGCGCCTGAGACAGCCGACACCAACAAGGAAAAACCGATCGGCACCGGCCCGTTCAAATTCCAGAACTGGGCCAAGGGCTCGTCGATCACGCTGGTCAAGTCGGAAAATTACTGGGGCGCCCCGGTGTTCCTCGACAAGGCCGAGTTCCGCATCATTCCAGATGCCGCCGCCGCAGTTCCGGCGCTGCTTTCCGGCGACGTCCAGGCCTTTCCGTTCTTCGATCCTGACAGTGTCGCCCAGGTCAAGGACGACCCACGCTTCAAGGTGGTGATCGGCTCGACCGAGGGTGAAACCATCCTGTCGATCAACAACAAGAAGCCGCCCTTCGACAAGCTGCAGGTCAGGCAGGCGATTTCCTTTGCGCTCGATCGCAAGGCGATCATCGACGGCGCCTCGGCCGGCCTCGGCGTGCCGATCGGCTCGCACATGTCGCCCGCCAGCAAGGCCTATGTCGACCTCACCGGCCTCTACCCGCACAATGTGGAGAAAGCCAAGGAGTTGCTGAAGGAAGCCGGCCTGGAGAATGGCTTCAAGGCGACGCTGAAGCTGCCGCCGCCCTCCTATGCGCGGCTTGGTGGCGAGATCATCGCCTCGGAGCTTCGCGAAATCGGCATCGATCTCGAGATCATCCCGGTCGAATGGGCGCAATGGCTGGACCAGGTCTTCACCAAGAAGGATTACGACCTGACCATCGTTTCCCACACCGAGCCTAACGACATCGATATCTATTCGCGCAAGGACTATTACTTCAACTACGACAACCCGGCCTTCGACAAGATCATCGACGAGCTGAACCTTACCTCCGACGAGGCCAAGCGCATGACGCTGCTCGGCGAGGCGCAGAAGGTCCTGGCCGATGACGCCGTGGTCGGCTTCCTCTACGAATTGCCGAAGGTCGGCGTCTGGGACGCCAAACTGCAGGGCCTGTGGGAAAACGCCCCGATCCAGGCCAACGACCTGACCAAGGTGAAGTGGACGGATTGATCGCTGACAGAAAGGCGAAAGTTGCACTCCGTCACACCCCCCTCTGTCCTGCCGGACATCTCCCCCTCAAGGGGGGAGATTGAGCCCTCACCGCCGCTTTCGCTAACCACTAGCGTTGCAAGGACTGTGCCGGCGTGGAAACTGCCAATCTCCCCCCTTGAGGGGGAGATGTCCGGCAGGACAGAGGGGGGTGGGCGGGAACGCAAGCTTCGCCCGGTTTTTGCGTTCGCCAACACAGCGGTTCCTCAACGTCCATGACCGCCTACCTCCTCAAGCGGCTCGCCATCGCCGTCGTCACGCTGGTTCTGGCCTCGATGGTGGTCTTTGCCGTGCTGGAAATCATTCCCGGCGACCCGGCGCGGCTGATGCTTGGCCTGAACGCCAGCGCCGACCAGATCGAATTGCTGCGCAACCAGATGGGTCTCAACGCTCCCGTCGTGCTGCGCTATCTGCATTGGGCCGGCGGCTTGCTGAGCCTCGATTTCGGCCGTTCCTACACCTATTCGGTGCCGGTCATCGATCTGGTCCGTGAGCGCCTCGTCGTCTCGCTGCCGCTGGCACTGATGGCGCTGGCGCTGTCCACCGTCATTGCCATTCCGGTCGGACTGTTTTCCGCCAGCCGGCGCGGCCGGGCCGGCGACACGATCGCGATGGGTGCCGCCCAGCTTGGCGTCGCCGTGCCCAATTTCTGGTTTGCGCTGATGCTGATTTATCTGTTCGCTGTCTGGCTGCGGCTGGTGCCGGGCGGCGGCTTTCCCGGCTGGAGCCCCGGCGTCTGGCCGGCACTGAAATCGCTACTTCTGCCGGCGGTCGCCCTCGCTCTGCCACAGGCGGCGATCCTCGCCCGGGTCACCCGCTCGGCGCTGATCGAAGTGCTGAACGAGGACTACATCCGAACCGCCCGCGCCAAGGGCCTGCCCTATCGCCTTGTCTTGTGGCGGCATGCGCTGCGCAACGCCATGATCCCGGTGGTCACCATTCTAGGCCTGCAATTCGCTTTCCTGCTTGCCGGCACCATCATCATCGAGAACGTCTTCTACTTGCCCGGCCTCGGCCGGCTGGTGTTCCAGGCGATCAATCAGCGTGACCTGATCGTGGTCGAGAGCGTCGTCATGTTGCTGGTCGCCGCGGTCATCATCGTCAATTTCGTTGTCGATCTCTCCTATGCGGTGGTCGATCCGCGCCTGAGAGGCCGGCAATGACGCTGCACATCGACATCCCCGACGAGAACCTTGCCGGCATCCTGGCCAAGGCGTTTCGAAACCGTTCGTTCCTCGCCGGCTTCTTCATCACCGCACTGGTGGCGGCGGTCGCGATCCTGTCGTTCTTCTGGACGCCTTACGATGTCACCAATCTGGTCATTTCCGACAAGACCCAGGCGCCGTCGCTGGCGCACTGGTTCGGCACCGACCATTTCGGTCGCGACATCCTGTCGATGATCATGGTTGGCGCCCGCAACTCGATTGCCGTGGCGCTGGTGGCGGTCGGCATCGGCATGGGCGTCGGCGTACCGCTCGGCGCCTTTGCCGCGGCGCGCGGCGGCTTCGCCGACGACGTGCTGATGCGGTTGAACGATTTGGTCTTCGCCTTTCCGGCGCTGCTTTCGGCAATTATGATCACCGCCATCTTCGGGCCGGGCGCGTTCAACGCCATCATTGCCATTGGCATCTTCAACATCCCGGTGTTCGCGCGCGTCGCCCGGGCCGGCGCCCTGGCGATCTGGCCGCGCGAATTCATCCTCGCCGCCCGCGCCGCCGGCAAGAGCAGGACGCTGATCAGCATCGAACATGTGCTGCCCAACATCGCCACGCTGCTGCTGGTGCAAGGCACCATCCAGTTCGCGCTGGGCATACTGGCCGAAGCCGGGCTTTCCTATGTCGGGCTGGGCACCCAGCCGCCAATGCCGAGCTGGGGCCGCATGCTGTTCGATGCCCAGACCCGCATGGTGGTGGCGCCTTGGATGGCGATCTTTCCAGGCATGGCGATCGTCGTCACCGTGCTTGGCCTGAACCTGCTTGGCGACGGCATTGCCGACATTCTCGATCCGAAATCGCGGCGGCAGCGATGAGCCTGCTCGAAATCGAGAAGCTGTCGCTGACCATCGGCAGCACCCGTATCCTCAGAGACATCGAACTTTCCGTCGCGCCGGGCGAAGTGATGGGGCTGGTTGGCGAATCCGGCTCCGGCAAGTCGATGACGGCGCTCACGGTGATGCAGCTTCTGCCCTGGGCGGCGCACGCCAGCGGACGCATCAACTTCGACGGCGTCGACATCCTTGCCGCCAGCGAGGACCAGATGTGCGCGCTGCGCGGCGACGACATCGGCATGGTGTTCCAGGAGCCGATGACGGCGCTCAATCCGGTCAAAACCATCGGCGAGCAGGTCGCCGAGGGTATTCGCTGGCACACCAGGGCGAGCCGCGCCGACGCTGAGGAACGGGCGCGAAAAATGCTGGACCGGGTCGGCCTGCCGGCAGCACAATTCCCGCTCTCGCGTTATCCGCACGAACTCTCCGGCGGCCAGCGTCAGCGCGTCGTCATTGCCATTGCCTGTGCACTGAAACCCAAGCTGCTGATCGCCGACGAGCCGACGACCGCGCTCGACGTGGTGCTGCAGGCGCAGATCCTCGACCTGCTGCGAGATCTCGTAGCGGAAAACCGCATGGGCCTGCTGCTGATCTCGCATGACCTCGCAGTGGTGACCGAGATGGCGGACCGCATCACCATCCTGCGCCATGGCGAGGTGATGGAGGCCGGCGATACCGCGCGCACGCTGTCGGAACAACTTCATCCCTACACGCGACAGCTGGCGCAGGCCTCGATGCATGTGCCGGCGCGGGCCAAGACACACGACAGCGGATCGGCCAAACCGCTGCTTCAGGTAGAGAACGTAACGCGGGACTATCCGGGACGGCGCGTATCGCTGTTGAAACGCGCGGCTCCCATCCGCGCCGTCGACGATGTCTCCTTCGCGATGGCGCCCGGCCGGTCGGTGGCGCTGGTCGGGCGTTCCGGCTGCGGCAAGTCGACGCTTGCTCGCATGATCCTGGCACTGGACAAGCCGACGACCGGTACGATCCGCTTCCGCGGCGACACCCTCATCGGCAAGAGCGAGGTGGAGCTAAAGCCGGCACGGCGCGACATGCAGGTCGTGTTCCAGGACCCGTATGGCTCGTTCGACCCACGCCAGAAGGTCGAAAGATTGGTGGCCGAGCCGCTGCATGTGCTGGAGAAGAAGCCGGCGCCCGCCGCGCGGCGCGAGATGGTGGCGCATGCGCTGCACGAGGTCGGCCTTTCACCAGGCGACATGGACAAGTATCCGCATGAGTTTTCGGGTGGCCAGCGTCAGCGCCTTTCGATCGCCCGCGCCATCATCACGCGGCCGAAGCTGGTCGTCGCCGACGAGCCGGTCTCGGCGCTCGACGTCTCGATCCGCGCCCAGATCCTCGATTTGTTCGCGGAGCTCAACCAGAAGCTCGGTATCGCCTATCTGTTCATCACCCATGATCTGACCGTCGCCCGCGCCATCACCGACGAAGTGATGGTCATGCATGACGGCAAGATCGTCGAGCGCGGCAGGACAAGCGAAGTGCTCGACCACCCGCAATCCGCAGCGGCCAAGGCGTTGGTCGCCGCCGCTCCCGATTTGCATCGGGCGATCGCGAAACGGCTGCAGGAACAGGGGTGAGCGGCAACCGTTAGCCTTGCGGCTTGACCACATCGGCAGGGCTGATGTCGAGCAGGTCGAGCGTGCGGCGCAGCAGCTGCATCTCACTCCCGGCAAGTTGCGAATCGGCCTTGGCGATTTCCGCCATGTGGCGGGCGAGCAGCTTGCGCCGCTCGACATCGAGGTCGCGGAATTGCGCGATGGCCTGGGAGCCGTTGGTCTCGTAGCCGAATTCGTTGAGATATTCGATGACGCTGTCGACGCTGGTTTCGGGAATGCCGAAGGCGTCCCGGCAGATACGCCTGAAGGCGGTCATTTCGCTTTCGCTGACCGACCCATCGGCCAGTATCATGCGGAACAGCATCAGTAGCTCCGCCGACAGCACCGGATCGTCCGCCACCTTGCGCACCCCGGGGTCGCCGTCGAAAATCGAGCGTATCTGGTCCAGCAATCCCATCGCCATCAGCCCCTTCCGATTCGTTCGGAAGGTAGCGCGGAATCGGCCTGGCGCAAACGGGGATGCGCGTGCTGGAGCCGCATGTTTTCTCGCCGGAAAGCTGCCGGCCAATCCGGCAAGCCGCTGCGCTCATTGGTGTGTGACCGTGCGACTGATACCATGCCGCTGTACGAATCATGTTGAGGAGGGACGGACATGAATCTCAGTGCACCTACCCAGCTTATTTTTATCATATCCCTTGTCATCGCCATCATCGGCGTTCTCGCCGCGCTTGGCGTTCTTGCGTTTATCCCTTTGGCTTCCGTGTGGATTGTCGTCATCGCCTACATCGTGCTGGCCGCCGGCTGTCTGATGCGCGGCGCTTAAACACGTCCAGACAATTCGGAATCTCAGGCAACTCGGAGCGCCCGGCCAAAACCCGGGCGCTTTTGATTCTGCAGGATGGTCTGTTAGAATTCCTGGACCAGGGAAAGCGCATGCCCACCAGCGAAGACGGCAGCCGCCACGACAGCCCGGAGCTCGATCGGTTCGAGATGGTGCGGCGCGCGCCGAGCCATCGACTTCAGGGCGCCGTCACTGACATGTGCGGCTTTCGCGAAACCATGCCAGGCCATTTCCGCGCGATCGAATATGCCTCGCTGACCGTGCCGCTGGTCATCAGCTTTGCCGAACCATTTGCCATCGGGCTCGGCCAGGACCCAGGCGACAATGACCGCTTCGCCAGTTTTGCCGCCGGCCTTTATGCCGGGCCGGTGGTGATCGAATCCTTCGGCGGCGCCTGCTGTGTGCAGATCAATTTCACTCCGCTCGGCGCTCGTCGCTTCTTCGGCCGCCCGATGAGCGAACTGACCGACCGCATGGTCGGCCTGGATGACGTGCTCGGCGTCGAAGGCATCGCGCTTCGCGAAAGGCTTGGCAATGCGCCGGATTGGAGCTCGCGCTTTGCCATCGCCGAGGCCTTCGTCGGCGATCGGTTGGCAACCGCAGACCGCACTCAGGCCGAAATGGTCTGGGCCTATGAGACGATCGTCTCGACGCGTGGGCGGACCCGCATCTCGACGCTGGCCGAAAAGCTTGGCTGGAGCCGCAAGCATCTTACCGGAAAATTTTCGGACGCAGTCGGCACCGGCCCAAAAACGCTGTCGCGCATCGTCCGTTTCAACCATGCGCTTGGCCTGTCGAGACAGGCCAACAGTGATTGGGCCGACATCGCCGCCGACTGCGGCTATGCCGACCAGGCGCATCTGGTGCGCGAGTTCCGCGACCTCGCAGGCGTCACGCCGACCACTGTCGCCGCGAGGTAACATTTCTTCAAGACGCGCAACCAGCCTTCGCCCAGACTGGGTTGATCGACCAACCCGCTGAAGGAGATCAGTCATGCCGAACACCACCGAACCACCGCGGCTTTATCCGGCGCTGCGCTACAGGAATGCCGGCAGGATGATCGATTGGCTGTGCGAGGCCTTCGGCTTTAGCGTTCGCGCCCGCTATGGCGAAGGCGACGTGGTGCACCATGCCGAACTCGCTTTCGGCTCCTCGATCATCATGCTCGGCACGGCGCGCGACGATGCCTATGGCAAGATGGTCGGCGCGCCCGGTTCGGGCGGCGGCAAGTCGATCTACGTTGCGGTCGCTGACGCAGATGCGGCATACGCGCGGGCAAAGACCGCCGGCGCCGAGATTCTGGAAGAACTCACCGACCGCGACTATGGCAGCCGCGAATTCATCTGCCGCGATCCGGAAGGCAATGTCTGGTCGTTCGGCACCTACTGGCCAAAGGCTGACGAAGCTGCCAGCTAACGCGCCAGCCCAAAGATGGCGTCGCAGTCGAGGTGGGTTTCCAGCTCGGCGGCGATCTCGTCCAGTGCCCGTTCGACCTCGGCGCGGTAGTCGATGCCGCCGCCCTTGACGCCGAGGCTTTCGAGGAATTTCGCCCGGAAGGCATCGGCGGAAAACAGCCCGTGCATATAGGTGCCCAGCACCTTGCCGTCGGCCGAGATAGCGCCGTCATCGATGCCGTTGATAACGGCGGACGGCCGCAGCGTGTCCGGACCGGTGGTGCGACCGAGATGGATTTCGTAGCCCTCGAGCGGCAGATCGAACGGCACCGAGCGCGCGCTGACATTGCGCACCGTCTTTTCCGGCTCCATCACCGTTTCGACGTCGAGCAGCCCGAGGCCTTGCGTCTCGGTAACGCTGCCCTCGATACCATCGGGATCGCGCACGACATGGCCGAGCATCTGGAAGCCGCCGCAGATGCCCACGATATGGCCACCGCGTTTCCTGTGCGCGGCAAGGTCGCGGTCCCAGCCGTTCTCGCGGAATTTCAGGAGATCGCCGATCGTCGACTTCGAGCCGGGAATGACCACCAGCCCTGCATCCTGCGGCAGGCGCTGGCCAGGCGGCACGAACACCACCTCGACCTGCGGTTCGGCCTTGAGCGGGTCGAGGTCGTCGAAATTGGCGATGCGCGAGAGTACCGGCACGACGATCTTCAGCGCGCGCTTCTCACCGGACGCCAGCCGTTCGAGCACGACGGAGTCTTCCGACGGCAGCCGCGCCGCCGCTTTCAGCCACGGCACCACGCCAAAGCAGCGCCAGCCGGTGAATTTTTCGATCGCCTCGATGCCATCGTCGAACAGCGAGACATCGCCGCGGAACTTGTTGATGAGATAGCCGACGATCATGCGCCGGTCCTCGTCCGGCAGGATCAGGTGGGTGCCGGCGACCGAGGCGATGACGCCGCCGCGATCGATATCACCGACCAGGATCACCGGCACGCCGGCGCGCGTCGCAAAGCCCATATTGGCAATGTCGCGGCTCCTGAGGTTGATCTCGGCCGGCGATCCCGCGCCCTCGACAATGACCAGGTCCGCGCCCTCGCCGACCGTCGCCCAGGAGTCCAGCACCGCATCCATCAGTCGGCCCTTCAGCGCCTGATAGTCGCGCGCCCGCGCCTCGCCGAACACCTTGCCCTGCACTACGACTTGAGCGCCGACATCGGTCTGCGGCTTGAGGAGCACCGGGTTCATGTGGATGGTCGGCGGCACGCCGCAGGCGATCGCCTGCAGCCATTGGGCGCGGCCGATCTCACCGCCGCCTGAAACGCCTGGAATATCGGCGACAGCGGCGTTGTTCGACATGTTCTGCGGCTTGAACGGCCGCACTTTCAGCCCACGGTTCCTGGCCGCGCGGCACAGACCGGCAACGAGCACCGTCTTGCCGACATCCGAACCCGTGCCCTGCAGCATGATCGCCTTGGCCATATCAGTCCCTGCCCTGCGCAACGGTTACGGTGATCGTCGACTTGGCTGCCAGTGGCCCGCCGCGCCAGAGATAGAGCGCCAGCAGCGGCTCCTTGCCGGTGCGCATGGCGTGGCTGACGCCAGGGGCATGGTGGATCACCTCGCCCGGCGCTCGAAGGCGAAAACCGCCATCGCCCATGCGCCATTCGGTGCCGCCGGTCAGCGGGATGTAGATCTCCTCCGCGACATGGTGGTGATCGGGGTAGACGATGTCGGGTCCAAGGATCAGCAGGCCGGCCGCGACCTCTTCATTGACGAAATAGCCGCGCGTACCGAACACCTCCAGCCAGCCGTAATTGTCGATGAAAACCTTGCCGAAATCCGCTTCCCCATAGGTCTGGCCCCAGCGCAGATCGCCGCGACGCGCCGCAACCAGCCGCGCCAGCGGCTTGGCCGCAACGGGAGCGAGTTCGACGATACGGTCGAGCTGGACGAGACAAGGCAGTGCATGCGGTTCGAGCGGCCGGCTTGGCATGTCCCAGCCGATCCGGGCCACGGCGTCGCGCACCAGAGCATCGTCGAACGTCTGGAGATAGGCATGGAAGCATCCAAGCAGTTCGTCGAATTTTGTCGTCACACTTTGCTCCAAAGCGCATTCGCGCACAGCGGCTGCGCAGACGGGTCGGGTTGCGCGGCGGCATCATTGGTCTAGATTGAACGGCGCGCAAAGCCAAAAACGACAGGCCAGCAGGCCGGAAACGTCAGGGAGCACGCCATGGACGCCGCTGTCGATGCTGGCACCAGCCAGTTCGAACTCAACGAGGACCAGCGCGCCATCCAGGAGATGGCCGAGGCCTTCGCCGCCGACCGTGTGGCGCCGAACGCACTCGACTGGGATCGCAACAAGTATTTCCCCGCCGACGTGATCCGCGAGACGGGCCCGCTCGGCCTTGGAGGCATATATGTCCGCGAGGATGTCGGCGGCTCGGGGCTCGGCCGGCTCGACGCCGTGCTGATCTTCGAGGCGCTTTCGCGGGCCGATCCGGCGTTTTCCGCCTTCATCTCTATCCACAATATGGCGGTATCGATGATCGACCGCTTCGGCAGCGACGAACAGCGCCGGCGCTTCCTGCCGAAGCTGACCTCAATGGAATGGCTGGCAAGCTATTGCCTGACCGAGCCCGGCTCGGGCTCGGATGCGGCGGCGCTGAAGACGCGCGCGACAAAGAGCGGCGGCGACTATGTGCTGAACGGCGCCAAGCAGTTTATCTCCGGTGCCGGCGACAGCGACCTCTATGTCGTCATGGCGCGCACCGGCGCCGACGGGCCGAAAGGCATTTCCACCTTCGTCGTGCCGAACGATGCGCCGGGCCTTTCTTTCGGCGCCAACGAGCACAAGATGGGCTGGCACATGCAGTCGACGCGCCAGGTCGTCTTCGAGGACTGCAAGGTGCCGGCGGAAAACCTTCTGTCGGCAGAAGGCGCCGGCTTCGGCATCGCCATGGCCGGGCTCGACGGCGGCCGGTTGAACATCGCCGCCTGCTCGCTCGGCGGCGGGCAATCGGCACTCGACAAGGCGCTCGCTTACACGGCCGAGCGCAAGGCTTTCGGCTCGAAGATCAACCAGTTCCAGGCGCTGCAGTTCAAGCTTGCGGACATGGAAACCGAATTGCAGGCAGCGCGCATTTTCCTCTACACCGCCGCCTCGAAGCTCGACCGCAACGCGCCGGATGCCTCGAAATGGTCGGCGATGACGAAGCGCTTCGTCACCGACACCGGCTTCAATGTCGCCAACGACGCCCTGCAGCTGCACGGCGGCTATGGTTATCTGCACGATTACGGCATCGAGAAGCTGGTGCGCGACCTGCGTGTCCACCAGATCCTCGAAGGCACCAACGAGATCATGCGCGTCATCATCGCTCGCGCCCTGATCGGGCGGTAAGGCAGTAGGCAGTAGGCAGTAGGCAGTAGGCAGAAAGATGACCGGCAAGATCAATTCGTACAAGGATCTTATCGTATGACAGCAAGCGATGGATCTGGCCGTCACCACCTACTCCCTGACCAAGGCATGGCCAAAAGAGGAATTGTATGGGTTGACCAGCCAGATCCGCCGCTCAGCAACCTCTATTCCTGCAAACATCGCGGAAGGTTACGGCCGAGACAACAGAGGCTCCTATCAGCAATTTCTTAGGATTGCCCAGGGATCGCTGAAGGAGTTCGAGACACACCTCCAGATCGCTGAACGCATTGGCCTTGCTACGCATGATCAAGCTTATCACGTGCTTTTAGCGACCGAGGGCATTGGGAAAATGCTTCGCCAGCTTATTAACAAACTTGCGCCCGAATAGGTCGCTTACTGCCTACCGCCTACTGCCTACTGCCTACCCACACCACGGGAGCGCCAATATGACCACCATCGCCTTCATCGGCCTCGGCAATATGGGCAACCCGATGGCCGCCAACCTGGTCAAGGCCGGGTATGCCGTGCACGGCTTCGACCTGGCGCCAGAGAACCTCGTCATCGCCAGGGAACACGGCGTCGTCATCATGGCCAACGCCGTTGCAGCGGTGAAAGACGCCGATGCAGTCATCACCATGCTGCCAGCCGGTAAGCATGTTCTGTCGGTTTACGCAGACATAGTGTCCAAGGCAAAAAAAGGCGCGCTGTTCATCGATTCCTCGACCATCGATGTCGAGTCGGCTCGAAAGGCCCATGCCATCGCCGCCAAGCACGGATTGCTGTCGATCGACGCTCCGGTCTCCGGCGGCACGGGCGGTGCGGCGGCCGGCACGCTGACCTTCATGGCCGGCGGTTCGAAGGATGCCTTCGCCAAGGCCGAACCAATCCTCAAGCCGATGGCCGGCCGCATCGTTCATTGCGGCGACGACGGCGCCGGACAGGCGGCGAAGATCTGCAACAACATGATTTTGGGCATTTCGATGATCGGTGTTGCCGAGGCCTTCGTGCTGGCGGAAAAGCTCGGCCTGTCGCACCAGGCGCTGTTCGACGTCGCCTCGACCTCGTCCGGCCAGTGCTGGTCGCTGACCACCTATTGCCCGGTGCCCGGCCCAGTGCCGACATCGCCCGCCAACAATGGCTATAAGCCTGGCTTCGCGGCGGCACTGATGCTGAAGGACCTGAAACTGTCGCAGGAGGCCGCACAGAGCATCGGTGCAGCAACGCCGCTCGGCGCCGAGGCAGCTCAGCTCTATGCGCTGTTCAACGCACAAGGGAATGCCGGTGCCGATTTTTCCGGCATCATTAATTTCCTCCGTGGTAACCCGGCGTAAGCTCCAAGTTCACAGGTTTTCGATCTGCCCAAAGCGGAAAGTCGGCAAATTTAGGTTTGCTTAAGCTCTTGCTAACCCTGCAGTAACGATATGCGTTTAAAACGGATTGCGAGGCGGACATCCGCCCGGCGCTCCGGATCAGGTCTCGCGTACCGGAGCCCGTAAGTTTCGCCTTTAGTTTCGCAAGTGTATTGTTGGCGAAGCGCCATGCGTATCTGGCAAAGCCGCGTTCCGATGGAGCGCGGTTTTTGCGTTTCGCATCCTTCAAGGACAATGAGACGATCGCCGGACGCCCGACATGGAACGCCCGGCGGTCGTTCACCGCTTGCGCAGATCTGCTTCGGCCAGATCGAGCGCCTTTGCGATACGATCGCAGGCCATGTCGATCGTCTCGCGCGTCCAGATCAGCGGCGGCGACAGGATCATCGTGTCGCCGGTGGCGCGTAGCATCATGCCCTGGGCAATTGCGTGGTCGCGAACGGTCACCGCCGCGTTGCCGGCCGGCAGGAAGCGTTCCTTGGTTGCCTTGTCCTTGACGATCTCGATCGCTCCCATCAGCCCGAACGAGCGCACCTCGCCGACCAGATCGTGCCCGCCGAGACGTTCCTGCAAAGCCCTGGCGAAGTAAGGCCCGGTGTCGTTCCTGACGCGCTCGACCAGCCCCTCGCGCTCGATGATCTCGAGGTTCTTCAGCGCCACCGCGCAGGCCACCGGGTGCCCGGCATAGGTGTAGCCGTGATAGAATTCGCCGCCCTTTTCGACCAGCGTCGCCGCGATGCGGTCGCCGACCAGCAGCGCCGACAGCGGCTGATAGCCAGAGGTCAGCGCCTTGGCCGTGGTGATGGTGTCGGGCTCGACACCGAAGGCTTGTGCCGCGAACCACTCGCCGGTGCGGCCGTAGCCGGTGATGACCTCGTCCAGCATCAGCAGGACGTCGTATTTGCGGCAGATGCGCTGCACTTCCGGCCAATAGCTCATCGGCGGGATCTTCACCCCGCCTGCCCCCATCACCGGTTCGCCGATGAAGGCGGCCACCTTGTCGGCGCCAGCTTCGAGGATCGCGTCCTCGACTGCTTTTGCCGCGCGCAGGCCGAAATCATGGTCGCTTTCGCCGGGCAGTGCGAGCTCATAGGCATAGGGCATCATTACATGGACAATGTTGGGCACAGCGCCGCCGAGCTGCTTGTGCATCAAATCCATGCCGCCGAGCGAAGCGCCGGCGATGGTCGAGCCGTGGTAGCCCATCTTGCGCGAGATGATGCGGTTCTTCTCCGGTTTGCCTTCCAGCACCCAATAGTGACGGACCAGGCGCAGCGCCGTGTCGTTGGCCTCCGAACCGGACGAGCCGTAGAACACCTGGTTGATATGACTTGGCGCGATCTCCGCCAGCTTTTTCGACAGCAGAACCGGCGTCGGCGTCGAGCATTTGAAGAAGGAGTTGTAGTAGGGCAATTCCTTCATCTGGGCGTAGGCGGCGTCGGCCAGCTCGTCGCGGCCATAGCCGACATTGACGCACCACAGCCCTGCCATGCCGTCGAGGATTTCCGTCCCTTCGGAATCGTAGATGAACGGCCCGTTGGCGCGAGTGATGATCCGCGAGCCGGTCTCGCGCATCTCTTTGTGGTCGGTGAACGGATGAAGGTGATGCGCGGCATCGATCTGCTGAAGCTGCTTCAGCGAATAATTCTGGTAGGTCATGTCTGATCTTTCCTCTTGAACCAATCCGGCAGCTTTTGCGCCGGGGCGGATTCGTCAGAGGACAGCGGGCGGCGAATAGCCGATACGGGCGCACAGCCGCAACAGCTCGGCGCGAAGCGTGCGCGGCGACGGCGTCACCGCGACCCCAAATACGCAACCCGATTTCGCCAGCCGAGCCATGCATGTACCTTAGGCTGCCTCGAGCCCTCAGTTCAAGCCGTGCCGGTCAAGCGACGCCGGTCAATTGGTGCCAGTCAATTGGTGCCAGTCAGGGCCCGCTGCAGGAAGACGTACTTCATTGCCGCCTGTGCGGCCTGCGGCCGCCGATCGCCGCGTCCGCCATGGCCGCCCTCGGTCTCCTCGAAGAACAGCGTCTTGCCGTGGCCGGCCGCCTGCAGCCGTGCCGCCATTTTGCGCGCATGCCCGGGATGGACGCGATCGTCGGCGGTCGAGGTCGTCAGCAACACCGGCGGATAGGCTGCGTCCGTGTCTACATGCTGGTAGGGCGAATAGGCGGCGAGCCAGGCTGCCTCTTCCGGCTTCGCCGGATCGCCATACTCGGCCATCCACGACGCGCCGGGCGGCAGTTCGGTGTAGCGCAGCATATCGAGCAGCGGCACGTCGATGATCACTGCGCCGAACAATTCCGGTTGCTGGGTCAGCGAGACGCCGGTCAGCAAGCCACCATTCGATCCGCCCTGGATGCCCAGCGTGGCGGGCGTAGCGATGCCGCGTTTGACCAGATCTTGCGCCACCGCGGCGAAGTCGTCGAAGGCATTCTGGCGATTGGCCTTGAGCGCGGCCTGATGCCAGTTCGGGCCGAACTCGCCGCCGCCGCGGATGTTGGCCTGCACATAGGCATAGCCCTTCTCCAGCCACAGCCTGCCGCGCACGCCGGCATAGCCGGGCAGCAGCGGCACTTCGAAGCCGCCATAGCCGTAAAGCAATGTCGGCACGGGTCCATGCAGGTCGCGCCTCCTGACGACGAAGTACGGGATCATCGTGCCATCCTTCGAGCGCGCTTCGAACTGGTCGGAGACCAGCGACGACGCATCGAAACGCGCCGGCTGCGACTTCACCGTTGCCAGGCCCGCGGCGTTGTCGTCCGACCAGATGATCGAGCTCGGCGTCAGGAAATCGGTGAAGGAGAAGGAGACGCTGGAACCGAAATGCTCGGCATGGCTGATGCCGACATTGCCGTTTTCGGGCAAAGCCACGGGCTTGAACTCCCAGCCGCTGTCGCTGCGCTTGCCGGCGACGACCTTGCCGCGCACATTGTCCATCAAATCGATGAACAGCCGGTCCTGCGTGCGGGCAATACCGGCGATCGAGACACGGTGCGCCGGCTCGAGCACGGTATCGAGGGATCCGAATAGCCCGGTTTCGATCCAGCGCTCGAAATCGAGTGAATACAGCCCGTCGGGCTTGCACAGCGTGCCGTCCGGCGCCATCCATGGGGTACGCACGCCGAAGACAAGCTGGCCCTTGAACAGCGCTGTATCGGTGACGTCGTCCGGCAGCGGGATGCGCCTGTTTTCGCCCGATGGCAGCCGCAGGAAACTGTGCGAGGCGAAGAAGTCGATGGTCCGGGCGAGGAAGACATGACGCTTGTCGCCGTCGAATTCGACGGACCCGCCGGCGGCAAGATCCTGCTTCAGCGCCTCGAAGATCGGCGTCGCCGCTTCCAGTGGCGTGCCGCGCCGCCAAAGCTTGACCACGCGCGGATAACCGGACTGGGTCGTGTCGTCCTCCTCGAAAGCGGCGGAAACGATAACCGTGTCCTCGTCCAGCCAGCTAAAGCTCGACTTCGAGGCAGGAGCGCGAAAGCCGCCATCGACGAACGATCTGCTTTCGATATCGAATTCGCGCATCTCGCTGGCATCGCCGCCATCCGGCGACAGGTTGAGCAGGCAGCGGCTGAAGTCGGGGTAGAGCCGACTGGCGCCGCTGAACACCCATTTCACCCCCTCTTGCGCCGCCAGATTATCGAAGTCGATGATTGTCTGCCATTCCGGCTTATCGGTCTTGTAGGAGGCGACCGTGGTGCGCCGCCAGAGGCCGAGTAGGTTCGTCCGGTCCTGCCAGAAATTATAGACATAGCCGTTGATAGCGGCTCCGACGGCGATGTTATCCTCGGCCGTCATCAGGTCGAGCGCCGTCTCGAACGACGTCTGATAGGACGGATCACCCTGCAGCTCCCCGACGGTGATCGCATTTTGGCGATGCACCCAGTCGAGCGCCTGCTTGCCCCTCCTGTCCTCCAGCCAGAGAAACGGGTCTTCGGCCGCCGAACCCGGCTGGCCCTTGGTATTCGATTTGGTCATGAGGTCTCCGGTTGAGTCGGGCGGCGGCATAGCCAAGATCGACATGGGGCCGCTTATATTCAAGTCGTTCGTCAGAAACGGCGGCTTTCTGGCATTCACGCCATCCGTCTTCGAATGACCGTTACAACTGCCAGCGCCAGGCAAATGGCACCGAGCGTCATTGGCAGGCCGCCGGCGCCAACAACATCCATGGCGCTGCCCGCCAGCGGCGGTACGGCGATGCCGCCGATGCCCCACATCAAAGAGAAGGCGGCATTGCCGGCGACCAGTGCCGAGCCGGTGAACCGCTCGCCGAGCTCGATGATCGACATCGTGTAGATACCGTACGAAACCGCACCCCAGACGAAGACGCACGGCCAGATCAGCGGCGTCTCGATGAGAACCGGCAGCAGCGCGCATCCCAGCACCGTCATCGAAACACAGATGAACCGCACCAGCCGCGCTGTCAGTCGTTCCGCCAACAAGCCGAGCGGCACCTGCATAGCGATATTGCCGGCGATCATCACTGACAGCAGCGCCGACATGCGCGCTTCCGCAATGCCATAATGTGTTCCGTAGACCGGCAGCAAGGCGAGCACCGCCTGTTCGAAACCGGCGGCCACAATCACCGCCGATAACAGCAGCCACGCCTGCGGCACGAACCCCAGCACCGAAACCCGGTGCCCGCTCTCGTCGACCTTGGGCAGCCGTGCCAGCACCGAGGCGAGGCAGGCGCCGCAAAACAGGAATGCGCCGATGCCGACCAGAAACGGCGGCCATCCCACGGTGCCGACCGCAAGCAGGCACAGCGGCCCCGCCGCAAAGCCCGCCGAAATGATGGTCGAATAGATGCCCATGACGCGGCCGCGGCGTGCCGGCGGGGCCAGTGCGATCACCCAGACTTCGCTCAGCACGTAGAGCGGGTTGGTGACGGCGCCGATCAAAAAACGCAGCGGAAACCACAGATAGACATTTTGGGTCCAGCCGATCAGCGCCAGCACCAGCGCGGAAAGTGCCGCGCACGTAAGCGCGGAGCGCCCTGCCCCGAAACGCCGCGCCAGCGCCGGAACCAGCGGCGACGAGACGATGAAGCCGATCGGCGTCATTGCCGCCGACAGGCCGATTATGGCCGGCGAGACGGCCTGGCGCTGCAGGATGAAGCTCAACAGCGGATAGCTCAGCCCTTGCGCGATGGCGAACACCGAGACGGTGGCGATCACGCCGGTGATCGCCGCCCATTGCGCTATTTCGCCGCTGCTTTGTTCCGCCCGGTCCATGATGCAGGATTAGCGTTTCGGTTCCGTCGCGGTAAGCACCGGCAACGAAAACCGCTTGCGCCAGCCGGAACGCGATCAAGAGGCTGGCGATCCCGCCGGCTGCCCCCAGGGCATGTCGCTTCCCTCGCCCTAGTGGTCGCCGCCTCCGCAATGGCCGGACGGCCGGCGGTCCATTATGCCGCCGCATTGCCGCAGCGTACGAGGACTATCATGACCGCCGCCCTTCAGCCCGCCGAACCGGCACTGGCAAACGACCGCGCCCGTCGCGGCGGCCGCGCGGGGAAGCGTGCCGGCGGCTCGACGGTGTTTGAGCAGCCGCCGTTTCGGCAGTTGAAGAACCCGCTGACGCCGACCCGGCTGGTTTCCGACGACGAGCTGGAATCAATTCACCTCGCCTCTCTGCGCGTGCTGCGGGAAATCGGCGTCGACGTGCTGCATGACGAAGCCCGGCGCATCATGAAGGCGCATGGCGCCGATGTCCGCGAGGGCAGTGAGCGGGTGCGCTTCGACAGCGACATGATCCTGGAACTGGTTGCCCATTGCCCGCCGGAATTCACCATCCACGCCCGCAACCCGGCGCACAATGTGCGCTTTGGTGGCGATAATCTGATCATCTCGATGATGGCGTCGGCACCCAATTGCTCAGACGTCGACCGCGGCCGTCGGCCAGGCAACCAGCAGGACTACCGCAACTTCCTCAAGCTTGCGCAGATGCACAACATATTGAACTGCACGGGCGGGTACCCGGTCGAGCCGATCGACATCCATCCGTCCGTGCGCCACCTCGAATGCATCCGTGACCTCGCCACGCTGACCGACAAGATGTTCCACATCTATTCGCTCGGTAAGGAGCGCAACGTCGACGGCATCGAGATCACCAGGATCGCGCGCGGCATCAGCCATGAGCAGTTGCTCGCAGAGCCGTCGGTATTCACCATCATCAACACCAATTCGCCGCTCAAGCTCGACGTGCCGATGATGGAAGGTATCATCCAGATGTCGAGCAAGGGCCAGGTGGTCATCGTGACGCCCTTCACCCTGTCCGGCGCCATGGCGCCGGTGACGATTGCCGGCGCGCTGGTGCAACAGAATGCCGAGGCGCTGTCCGGCATCGCCTTTGCGCAGATGGTGCGCAAGGGCGCGCCTGTCGGCTACGGCGGCTTCACCTCGAATGTCGATATGAAGTCCGGCGCGCCGGCCTTCGGCACGCCGGAATATATGAAGGCGCAGCTGGTCGGCGGGCAGCTCGCCCGCCGCTACAACATCCCCTACCGCACCTCCAACACCTGCGCCGCTAACACGGTCGACGCGCAAGCCGCCTATGAAAGCGTGTTCTCGCTGTGGGGCGCCATTCAGGGTGGCGGCAATCTGATGATGCATGCGGCCGGCTGGCTCGAAGGCGGCCTGCGCTGTTCCTACGAAAAGACCATCCTCGATATAGACCTGTTGCAGATGGTCGCCGAGTTCCTGACGCCGCTCGATCTTTCCGAGGAAGCGCTCGGTTTCGACGCCATCCAATCGGTCGGCCCCGGCGGCCATTTCTTCGGCACCCAGCACACGCAGGACCGCTACAAGACCGCGTTTTACGCGCCAATCATTTCCGACTGGCGCAATTTCGAGAGTTGGGTTGAGGCCGGATCGCCGACCGCACTCGAAAAGGCCAATCGCGTGTGGAAGGAACGGCTGGCGTCCTATGAAGAGCCTTATATGGACCCGGCAATCCGCGAGGAGCTCAACGCTTTCGTCGACAAGCGCCGGGCCGAAGGCGGCGCGCCGACCGATTTCTGATCATCTGATGAGTAGTCGACCCCTACTCCGTCTTGATGGCAGGCTGGCCGAAAACATCCGCTTTGTTTTCGCCCCCGCTCACTCGATTCAATCTCTCCAAAAACGGAACTATCTTCATGAAATCTCATGCAAAAGCGGTTGTCATCGGCGGCGGGGTCGTTGGCTGCTCGGTGCTCTATCATCTGGCCAAGGCTGGCTGGACCGACATCCTGCTGATCGAGCGTTCGGAGCTCACCTCCGGCTCGTCCTGGCATGCGGCGGGCGGCTTCCATACGCTGAATGGCGATCCCAACGTCGCCAAGCTGCAGGCCTATACGGTGCAGCTTTACAAGGAGATCGAGGAGATTTCCGGCCAATCTTGCTCGCTGCACCTGACCGGCGGCGTGATGATGGCCGACACGCCCGAGCGCATGGACTTCTTGCGGCTCGCCCACGCCAAGGGCCGCTATCTCGGCATGGATACCGAACTGATCACGCCGTCCGAAGCCAAGGCGATGTTCCCGCTGATGGACGAGACGAATTTCGTCGGCGCCATGTGGGATCCGGTCGAGGGCCATCTCGATCCTTCCGGCACCACCCACGCCTATGCCAAGGCCGCCAGGAAGCTGGGCGCCGAGATTGTGCTCCGCAACCGCGTCGTCGAACTGACGCAGGAGGTCGACGGCACCTGGAACGTCGTCACCGAGCAAGGCACGGTCAAAGCCGAGCATGTCGTCAACTGCGGCGGCCTGTGGGCGCGCGAGATCGGTCGCATGGTCGGCGTCGAACTGCCGGTGCTGGCCATGGAGCACATGTATCTCCTGACCGAGCCGATGCCGGAGGTCGAGGAATTCAACAAGTCGACCGGCCGCGAGATGATCGGCGTGCTCGATTTCAAGGGCGAGATCTATACCCGCCAGGAGCGCAACGGTATCCTGCTCGGCACCTATGAAAAGGCTTGCAAGCCGTGGTCGCCGGTCAACACGCCGTGGGATTTCGGCCACGAGCTGCTGCAGCCCGACATCGACCGCATCGCGCCGTCGCTCGAGATCGGCTTCAAGCATTTCCCCGGCATCGAGAAGGCCGGCATCAAGCAGATCATCAATGGTCCCTTCACCTTCGCGCTGGACGGCAACCCGCTGGTCGGCCCGGTGCAGGGCCTGACCAATTTCTGGTGCGCCTGCGCCGTCATGGCCGGCTTCAGCCAGGGTGGCGGCGTCGGTCTCGCACTGTCCAACTGGATGGTCCATGGCGATCCGGGCTTCGACGTCTGGGGCATGGACGTGGCCCGCTTCGGCGAATGGGCAACGCTGCGCTACACCAACGCAAAGGTGCGCGAAAACTATTCGCGCCGTTTCTCCATCCGCTTTCCCAACGAGGAATTGCCGGCGGCAAGACCAGCGCAGACGACCCCGCTTTACGACACGATGCTCGCCAATAACGCGGTCATGGGCGATAGCTGGGGGCTCGAAACCCCGCTCTGGTTCGCGCCGAAAGGCTCTGAGCCGAAGGACATCGTGTCCTTCCACCGTTCCAACGATTTTGGCCCGATCGGCGAGGAAGTGCGAGCCACCCGCGAGAGGGTCGGCGTCACCGAGATCGCCAACTTCGCCAAATACGAAGTCTCCGGACCAGGGGCCGAGGATTTCCTCAACCGGCTGATGACCAATCGCATGCCAAAGACCGGCCGCATCGTGCTGACGCCGATGCTGAACGAGTTCGGCCGGCTGATCGGCGACTTCACCATCGCCAAGGCGGGCGAAGAACGCTTCATGATCTGGGGTTCTTCGGCAGCGCAGAAATACCACATGCGCTGGTTCGAGAAGCATCTGCCCAAGGACGGCCCAAGGGCGTCAGAGGTGCGCATCCACCGCTTCGACCAGACGCTGGTCGGCCTCTCCATCGCCGGGCCGAAATCGCGTGACCTGCTGCAGAAACTGGTCGATGTCGACATCTCGACCAAGGCCTTCCGCTTCATGGATTTCCGCGAGATGGCGGTCGGCGGCGCGCCCTGCATGGTCAACCGCATCACCTACACCGGCGACCTCGGCTATGAGATCTGGATGGCGCCCGCCTACCAGCGCCTGGTCTACAAGGCGATCAAGGAGGCTGGCGAAGAGTTTGGCCTTATCGATTTCGGCATGCGGGCTTTGCTCTCGATGCGCCTTGAGAAGAACTTCCCGACCTGGTTCCGCGAGCTACGTCCAATCTACGGACCATTCGAAGGCTCGATGGACCGCTTCATCAAGCTGGAGAAGAACGATTTCATCGGCCGGGAGGCGGCAGCCAGGGAACAGGCGGCAGGGCCGAAGCTGCGCCGCGTTTCCTTCATCGTCGATGCCGCGGATGCCGACGTCATGGGCGACGAGCCGATCTGGGCCAAAGTCGGCGGCAAGGATTACGGCACGGTGGAAAAGCCGCATGGCTACGGTGCACCGCGCTTCGACGCGGGCGGCAAGGAAGTGCGCGGCTCGAACGCCGCCGAAGGCGCGTCTGCCGTGCGCGGCATTGTCGACGGCGACTGGCGCGTGGTCGGCTGGGTCACCTCCGGCGGCTATGCGCATTATGTCGAGAAGTCGATGGCGCAAGGCTATGTACCGGCAGCGCTTGCCGAGAACGAGAGCGCCGGCCTGTTCGAGATCGAAATCCTTGGCCACCGGCGTCCCGCACGCATCAATGTCGAACCGCCGTTCGATCCGAGCGGCGAAAAGATGAGGACGTAGGCGCAGCTAGCCGGTCGCATTGTGCGGAGCATGCTCTTCATGCTAGCGCAGCCGGCAACACTCTGCTGGCAAGGGCGATGAGATTTCATTGAAGTACAATCTGAGATGGGCCGAGTGGCTGGCCGAGGGACGGATCGGCCCGTTCCCGGCGGCGATCGTCATGGTCGCGGCTTACTTCGCCTTGCAGACCATCATACTGTCCCTGTTGAGCTCTTGGGCGGGAACCGGCGTCGGCATCGATGATGCGGAGCAGCTGGTCTATATACCGTATCTCTGGGCTGGATATGGCGGCTCGCAACCACCCCTCTACACCTGGATCAACTGGCTGGCCGCGCATGTTTTCGGCACAAGTATCTTCACGCTGAAGCTCGTCAAATACTCCGTGCTGTTCCTCGCCGCCTGCAGCGTGTTCGCCGCCATGCGGCGGTTCGGCTACACCAAAGCGACAGCGGCGGCGGCCATGTTCGGCCTGTTTACGATCCCGCAAATCGTCTGGGAATCGCAGCGCGCCTTGTCGCATTCCGTCGCCGTCGTCGCCTTCTGCTCGCTGCTCCTGCTCGCCATGGCCTATCTTATCGAGCGGCGAAGCACGGTCGCCTATGCGGCGTTTGGCTTGGCCACGGCGGCCGCAATTCTTGCCAAATATAATGATGTCTTCCTCGTAGTGGCCCTTGTTGCGGCAGTGCTGTCGCTGCGCGAATGGCGCAGCGTAATCCTCGATCCGAAGTTCGCCATCAGCGTAGCGGTCGCGATATTGGTGCTGGCGCCAACCACCTATTGGAGCCTCATGCATCCCGCCGATTTATTGTCGAGAGGCGAGAAGTTCGGAATAGACTCGCAACGAGGGCGCATGGCGGCGGCCTTTGTCGGTGCCGGCAAGTTTATCATGGGAACCTTCAATTTCGCGGTCTTGCCGGTGCTCGTTTCCGCGCTGGCTTTCGGGCTGGCCGGGTTTCGTTTCTCCGAGTGGCACCCGAAAGGTCCGGCTCGGGAAATTCTGTTGCGGCGTGCCTTGGCGCTCGGCCTGGCCATGCTTGCAATACTGGTACTGGCCACCGGCGTGACGGTGGTCAAGGACCGCTGGCTGCTACCTGTCCTGTTCATGTTGCCGCTGGCCATCGTCGCCACTATGGAACGGCTGGCACCGCACGGCAGGAATGCGCAGCTCCTGGTAATCGCGGCTGGAGCGATCATCGCCGTGCTCCTCGCGCCCGCCACCTGGTACGTCCAGATAAACGGGACCAGTGGTCTGTCGCGGATGATCCGCGTGGATTACCCCGCCCTCTATCGCCAACTGACTGCGGACGGACCGGTCAAAACCGCAATATCTGATGGTGCATGGGTCGGAAACCTGCGGCTGGTCGACGAAAAACTGGTCGCACTTGACCAGGAAGTGCCTAATTTCGAAATGCTGATGCAGGAGCCGGCCGTACTCGTCTGGCTTGACCGCGACGATCCGCGTCCGGTCATTTTGGAGCAGCTCAAAGCGGCCGGCTATGAGGCGGACGGCCAGCCGCGGCAAATGATGGTTTTGCTGTTGCGTGGCACCGACAAGTCCACCCGGTCCGGCGCCTATGTAAGATTGAAGAGAATGGCGGTGGGAGGAGCCACGGCGCCAAAAGAAAGCGTTAGCGGAGGAGCCGACGGTGGACAGGAACCCGACTGACCGGCCCCGTCATCACCGCAAGATCATGCCGTTCGAGCCGGACGGCTCGAACGATGTGCTGCGCAGAAAATCGCGGCTGAAGGCCGCTGAACTCAACCAGCATGCGCTGGGCTATGGAGCGCTGGCGGAAGCCGAATGGCAGGCGGCGGGAATTGCTGCCCCTGATCTGCCCGCCATGCGCCGATACCGGCTCGAGCGCATCCGCGCCGAGCTGAAGCGCCGCGACTATGCGGGAGCCTTGCTCTACGATCCGGTCAACATCCGCTATGCGACGGATGCGACCAACATGCAGCTCTGGGTCGCACACAATCGGACCAGGCACTGTTTCGTCGCCACCGATGGCCCGGTGGTGCTGTTCGACTACTTCTCCTGCGAGCACCTTTCCGATCATTCCGGCGTCGTCGACGAGGTGCGGCCGGCGGTGTCGTGGGCTTACCTCTACAGCGGCGAGCTGACCGGTCAAAAAGTCCGCCGCTGGGCAGCCGGCATCGCCGAGCTGGTATTGGAACATGGCGGCGGCAATCGCCGCATCGCCGTCGACCACATCAATCCCGAGGGCATCGAAGAGCTCGCCCGTCTCGGCATTTCGACCGGCAATGGCGAAGGGGTGATGGAAAATGCGCGGCTGATCAAATCGCCCGACGAGATCCTTGCCATGCGCCGGGCGATCGTCGCTTGCGAGGCAGCGATGGGCGAGATGGAGCAGGCGCTGAGGCCTGGCATCTCGGAGAATGAATTGTGGGCCGAACTCCATCGTGGCAACATCGCGCGCGGCGGCGAATGGATCGAAACCCGGCTCCTGTCGTCGGGTCCGCGCACCAATCCGTGGTTCCAGGAGTGCTCGTCGCGGACGATCGAGGCCGGCGAGCTCGTCGCTTTCGATACCGACCTGATCGGTCCTTACGGCTTCTGCGCCGACCTTTCGCGCACTTGGCTTTGCGGTGACGCGCGGCCGTCGCAGGAGCAGCGCGATCTGTTCCGCATCGCCGCCGGCCAGATCGCCCACAACACGGAGCTGATGCGGCCGGGCGTATCGTTCCGCGACCTCGTCGAGCGCTCGTCAGTGCCGCCGGGGGACTGCTTCCCGGCCCGTTACGGGGTGCTCTATCACGGTGTCGGTCTTGCCGACGAATACCCGACCTTGCTGCATGCTAGCGACTGGACCGACGACACACCCGACGGCGTGCTCGAACCTGGCATGGTGCTGTGCGTCGAGAGCTATATCGGTCGACTTGGCGGCTACGAAGGCGTGAAGATCGAGGAACAGATACTGATCACCGAGTCCGGCAATGAGAAGCTTTCGACCTACCCGCTCGACAATCGGCTGCTTGGCGGCTGAGCGACGCTAATGCATGTCGCGCAAAAGCATGCCCCCGGGGCTTGACCCGAGGGTGTGCAGCGGTTCTGCGATAACGACATGCGTAAACTGGAATCTAAAGTGCTCGCATGAGGCCGCCCGACGCGACGCGTTTATATGAGCGCTGCGATCGCCTCGCGCATCGTGGTGACGATCGTTTCCGGCGTTGTCCTGGCCGTGATGAACGGCAAGCCTTTGCGACGCCTTGTCCAGCCGACGACCGTCACCTTCTGCGCCGCAGGCTCGAAACGCTGCGCCAGCGCCCAGCTCTCGCAGTCGATCGCCGCGACGTCGGCCCTGCCCTCGGCAACGGCAACGATCGAAGCACGGTGCCCACAGCTTTCGCTCAACGCGGAAAAGATGTCCAGACTCTCGCCCAATACTTGCAGGTCGCGAGTTGGCGCGATGATGCCCGACATGGAATCCAGGCTGTTAAAGGTGAAACGCTGGCCGCGCAGCAGATCGAGCGGAATGACGGCACCGCCGTCGGCCGGCGACCTTGCCTGCGGTGCCTCGCCCGCTCTCATGATGAGGGCGCTCGAATAGAGTTCGCCCTGTCCACCCTCGAAGGCATCGTAACGCGGCTGACCGACGAGTTGGACACGTTGCGACAGGCCGAGTTCCATCGGTCCCCAACAGGTTTGCGCAAGGAGCAGCGCCGGGTGCAGCCAGAGCCGGTGAAAATCCAGCTCGTCCGGCGGCAATGTCGCCGGATCTGGCGCGACGGGTTTTCCCTGATCGTCTCGGATACCGCCAGGCACCGGAGGCAAATCGCCATTGCGGCGGATGATCGTCTCCGGCGCATCGATGCCTCTTTGTCTGAAGGTATCGCGCAACCGCGCCCATTGCGCGTCGACCTCGTCCCGCGCTTCCGGCCAGTCATACATCGGCAAAGCCGCAATGAATTCGCTCATGCCGGGGATTTGACCGTTATGCGAGGAAATTGACAAGTTCAGGAAAGCGTCGTCCGCGCGGAACCGCCTGCAACAACGCAAAATTCACTCTTTCGGCGGCTCGGCGGGTACCGGTGCGCTGCCAAGCCCATTGAGGCTGCGTGCCCTGACACGCGGCTTGAATGCGCGTCCCGGTTCCGGCATGCGCCGCAGCACGGGATGGACGACCGGCTCCTTCGCCTTGAAGGCATAGGCCTTGAGCAACGCGAAATAGTTCGGATAGGCGTAGCCATTGTTCATCCGCAGCCACTCGTCGCGGCGGTCGCGAAACAGTTTCGGCAGCCTGTACCAGGCCACCGTCGGGCTCTTATGATGGACGAAATGCAGATTGTTGTTGAGGAACAGGAAGGACAGCGGCGAGCGCTCGACGATGATCGTGCGGCCCTCCGGATGTTCCGACCATTGGTGCTCGGCGTAGGTGCGGATCGAAATCAGCGATTGTCCCAACCATACAGGCACCAGAACGTAAAGCCACAACGGCATGCCGAAGCCGAACTGCACGATGGGCAGCACGATGGCGAGGCCGATAGCGTGCAGCAGCCAGGCCTTGCGGACGACCTTGTCGCCCGCGACGACCTGCCTGGCGTCGCCGATGAAAAAGCCTATGCAGGACAGCCACGGGCCCAGCACGAAACGACCGAGCATTGTATTGTTGATCTTCAGCAGGAATTTCATCGCCGACGGCAGTCCCTCGTGCTGCCAGAGCGCCTTGTAATAGCTTTCGGGATCGTCGAGCGGATCGGTCAGGCGCTCGTCTGCATGGTGGCGCAGGTGAATGGTCTTGAACCGGCGAAACGGCCAGACAAGGCCAATCGGCAGGAACACAAACGCTTCGTTGAGCCGCGCGTTCCGGGTTGGGTGGCCGTGCAGGACCTCGTGCATCAGCGAGGATTGCAGCGTCGCAATCAGGGTCAGAAAGGCGAGCGCCAGCAGCGGGTAGGATGGCCAGAGCAGAAAGCCGGCAGCGAGCCAGCCGCCGTAGCAGAGAAGTGCGAGAAATACGGTCGGCCATTCGATGGCTGCTGCGCCGTGTCGCCTATTGCCCATGCTCGTCATGCTATCGACCACTGCCTTCCAGTCGCCGGAACCCGTTTGATTCCTGACAGCATTGTGTCAGGAGTGTTGCATCGGGGCAACGCGATAAAGCGCACAAACTGTTGCGATTGCGCATTTTCAGCTGCATATGTTATGTATTGTAAACAACGAACCGGATTCATTTACGCCTGAAGCTCCGCGCTCGCAGGTTTCAGCGCAAATTTTTCCTCCTATCGAGTGGGACGGCGATTTGGACAAACGCGACCTGTCGACGATCTTTCGTGAGCGCCTGAAAATGCTCTTGACAAGGTCCGATTTGAACCAGTCAGCGTTCGCCGGTGCGGTTGGCATCGACCGTTCGGCACTGTCGCAGCTGCTCTCCGGCGGCTCGACCCGCCTTCCCCGTGCTGAAACGCTGCTTAACATCGCCGCCGAATTCAAAGTCTCGCTCGACTGGCTGCTCGGCCTCAGCCACGACGAGGGCGTCACCGGTGAAATCCGCGAGAGCCTTGAGATCGAGGAGGCGCCGGACGGCTTCGACCGCACGCTGCTGGCTCGCTGGCATGCCGAGGCGGCGGGAACGAAAATCCGCTACGTGCCGGCCGGCATTCCCGATCTTCTGCGCACCGAGGCGCTTGTCGACTATGAAGCCGTCATCGCCAACAAGAGCCGCGAGGCACAGGCCGGCGAAACGCAGTATCGCATCGACTACAACCGACGGCCCGAAACCGACATGGAAGTCTGTATGCCGCGCCACACGCTGGAGATCTTCGCGCGCGGGCTGGGCGTGTGGGACCGCTTTCCGGAGGCCGACCGCCACCAGCAACTCCTGCACATGGCGACACTGCTCGACGACCTCTATCCCACCTTCCGCCTGTTTCTCTATGACGGGCGGATGCGCTATTCGATCCCCTACACGATCTTCGGACCTTATCGCGCTGCCATTTACGTCGGCGACATGTATCTGGTGCTGAACGCCACGCAGCCGATCCGCATCCTGACCAGCCATTTCGACAATCTGATCCGTGCCGCGGACGTCAACGCGCATGAGGCGGCCAGCTTCACACGAAAGCTGGCGGAGATGCGATTTTGACCGGTTGTTTCCCACGCCGACATTGACGTCACATAAAGAATTCTTTATATCGTTATCTCAATAATTCTCCGGGAAGGCGTATTCCACAATGACCAATCCGATCGACGCGCTGCTTGCCGAAAAGGGCGTCCTGCTCGCCGATGGCGCCACCGGCACCAATCTGTTCGCCATGGGCCTTGAGGCCGGCGAGGCTCCCGAGCTCTTGAACGAGACCGCACCCGATACCATCACCAGCCTGCACCAGAACTTTGTCGATGCCGGCGCCGACATCATCCTGACCAACTCTTTTGGCGGCACCCGCCATCGGCTCAAGCTGCATCATGCGCAGGACCGGGTCTATGCACTGAACAAGCGCGCCGCCGAGATCGCAAGCGCCGTTGCAAAAAAGGCCGGCCGCAAGGTGATCGTGGCCGGCTCCGTCGGCCCGACCGGCGAGCTGCTGGTACCGCTTGGCGCCATGACCTATGACGAGGCGGTCGAGGCCTTTGCCGAGCAGATCGAGGGGCTGAAGGCGGGCGGCGCCGAAGTCGCCTGGATCGAAACCATGTCGGCGCCGGACGAGATCCGTGCGGCCGCCGAAGCCGCCATCCGCGTCGGCCTGCCGTATACCTATACCGGCTCCTTCGATACCGCCGGCCGCACCATGATGGGACTGCTGCCGAAGGACATCCACGGCGTCGTCGATGGCCTGTCGCAGACACCGCTCGGTGTCGGCGCCAATTGCGGTGTCGGCGCCTCCGACATTCTCGCCTCCCTGCTCGACATGACCGAGGCGAGGCCGGAAGCAACGGTGATCGTCAAGGGCAATTGCGGCATTCCCGAATTTCGCGGTGCCGAGATCTACTATTCCGGCACACCCGAGCTGATGGCCGATTATGTGCGCCTAGCCGTCGATGCCGGCGCCAAGATCGTCGGCGGCTGCTGCGGTACCTCGTTCCAGCACCTTGCCGCCATGCGCAAGGCGCTCGATGCGCACACCAAGTCGGATCGCCCGACCGTCGAGCAGATCGTCGAACGCATCGGCCCAATGCGCAACAAGCAGGCTACGGTCAACGTCGCCGAGACCAGCGAAGCCCGCCGCGAGCGGCGCCGCGGACGCGCCTGACGCTTTCGTCTGCGACATGGTCCGCGCGAAGCAGTGCGGCGCCGAAAAAAAGGCCGGCAAGGTTTCCCTCGCCGGCCTGCCTCACCCGCCCGTAGGCCGGCTCCCCCTATCAGAACGATTCCATCTGAAAGAAACCGGCCGTCATTGCCACTACCGGTTACCGCCGAGCGCCGAGGCAAGGCGCACAAGCGAGAGGAACTCGGACCGGTATCCAAACGGGTCGGCTCCTCTGGCGGCGGTGGCAATCTGCATGATCTTGTCGTAGCCGAACTTCGCGGTCGCATCCTCGTCGCGCAGCTTCTGGCCGAAGGCAGCAACGGCAACGGAGAAACGCTGGTCGGTGCTGGCCTGGTCGAACGACGCCACTTCGTTGGCTGACGTCACTGTCGTGGTGATCAGCTTCGAAGTGTCCTCGTTCGGCAGCTTGTAGCGGATCTTGACGAAGGCATATTCGTCGGCATTGGCAACACCGCCATTGTTCACCGAGGCCTGGCCATAGCGCAGTTGATCAATCTGTTCGCCGCCGCTGCCCTTAGGCGTGATTTCGTAGATCGCTGTGACCGAATGGCCTGAGCCGATCTCGCCGGCGTCGACCCGGTCATTGTTGAAATCCTCGCGATTCATGGCGCGGGTCTCGTAGCCGATCAGCCGGTACTCCGAAACCTTGTTCGGGTTGAACTCGACCTGGATCTTCACGTCCTTGGCGATGGTGAACAGTGTCGAGGAGGCATCCTCGACCAGTACCTTCTCGGCCTCCGCCAACGTATCGATATAGGCAGCGGTGCCATTGCCGTTCTGGGCGATGGTCTGCATCATCTGATCGTTCAGATTGTCGCGGCCGAAGCCGAACACCGACAGGAATACGCCTGTCTTGCGCTCCTTTTCGATCAGCCGCTTCAGATCGTCATCGTCGGTCTGGCCGACATTGAAATCACCGTCGGTGGCGAGCATCACCCGATTGATGCCGTCCTTGACGAAGGATTTCTGCGCCAGCCGGTAGGCTTGCCTGATGCCGGCCTCGCCTGCCGTCGAGCCGCCCGATGTCAGATTGTCGATGGCAGCGAGGATCTTGTCCTTTTCCGAAGCCTTGGTGGGCTCCAGCACGGTACCGGCATCGCCCGCATAGGTGACGATCGAGACGGTGTCGTCAGGTCTCAGCTTGTTGACCAGCAGTCGGAAGGCCGACTGCAGGAGCGGCAGCTTGTCCTGCTCGTTCATCGAGCCCGACACATCGATCAGGAAGACCAGATTGGCCTTGGGCTGCTCGGCCGGCTTCACGTCGAAGCCCTTGATGGCGACATGCATCAGCCTGGTGTGCTCGTTCCACGGGGTCGGCATGACGCTGACGGTCGAGTTGAACGGCGCCGAGGCGGAGCCCGGTCCCTTCCACTCATAGGGGAAGTAGTTGACCATCTCCTCGACGCGCACCGTATCGGCTTGCGGAATAAAACCTTCCTTCAGCGAGCGCCGCACGAAGGAATAGGAAGCGGTGTCGACATCGATAGAGAACGTCGAGACCGGATCTTCCAGCGCGGCATGCACCGGATTGGTCTTGAAATTCTCGATGCGATCGCGGTTTTCCTCTTGCGGCAGCATCTGGTCGGCCGGCGCAGCGGCAGGCTGCTGTGCCATCAGCTTGGGCTCGGCAACCGTGCCAGGCATACGTCCGACCCGCGCGCCGCCATCGACCGCCGGAGCCGCGGTGCTGGTGCCGCCATTCAGCGCAAACTCGCCACTCTGCGCCGGTTCGGGAGCATTGCGGGTGAGCACGTCCTGCTGCGTCAACCCACCGACTGCCGTCGATTCCGCTTTCGGCGGCGATGTCGGCGCCACAAGCGCCTCGCCGACGTCGCGATTTTCACTGTCAGCATCCGCCTTCTTCTGCTTGTCCGCTTCGGCCACGACCGGCGGTTTGACGGTCGCCGGCTTGTCGGCCAGCGTTTCGGTGATCTTATCGTCCCCGCCGAATTCGGGCCCGCTGAATGTGGATTCCCCAAGCATGTACATGGCAGCGTATCCGGCGATCGGCAGGGCAACGAGCCCGGCGAGGGCCGGCGTGGCGAAGAGTTTCTTTTGCATGATTTCGCTCCAGAGCCTTTGTGCTCGCTCTGTGAGACGAAGCCCGCTCACCGATCCTTGGGCGGCCGGTAAAGTTCTTTCTTCCATGTCATAGGCGCGCAGCGCGGCCTGGAGGGCACGCGCCTTTGCGTCCGCGTCCGGCGCCGGTGCCGCGATGTCGCGCAGTCTCTTGAGTTCGTTGTCGTCGACCATGGTCACACTTCCCCGGCTGAACGCATCAGCGTCTTCAGCCGTTTCTTCGCTTCATGGATGTGCCAGGAAACCGTCGTCTCCGAGATCGCCATCGCCTCGGCGGCGGCTGCATGGCTCAGCCCTTCGCCATAGACCAGCAGCACCGCGTCGCGCTGCTTGTCCGGCAGCTTGCGCACCGCCGCCCAGAGCGCCTCGGCCGGGTCTTCCGGCTCAGCCGAGATTTCCCCCAAAATCAGGACATAGGCGCCATAGGCATCGGTCTTGACCGTCTCGCGGGCGGTCTTGCGCATCATGTCGCGCGCCGCATTCAGCGTCATGGCGTAGAGCCATGTCGTGAAGGCGCCGCTGCCATGATAGTCGCGGATCGCCCGGCCAATCCGGACGCAGACTTCCTGGGCGATATCTTCTGCGTCGGCCTTTTTCCCGCACCAGCGATAGGCGGCGCGATAGACGAAACCGTAGTGCCTTTCGAGCAACTTGCCGAAAGCACCCCGATCTCCGCCCTTCGCCCGCCCGATCAGTTCAGCGTCGGAGGCTTCGCTTTCGTCCAGCATCATCGCCATCATTGCCTGTTGGACGAAGGCTAATGGCTGTTCCTTGGGGCGATGGAAAGAATTTTCTGGCGCGCCGTCACGTCGTAACGGTTGGCGTGCCCTGACCGAGCGTCTCCGCGAACAGCGTCGTCAGCCGCTTCCAGTGGCGCTCGGCGCCGGCTGCATCGAAGGCGCTGTGGTCCGGCACGCACCAGCCGTGCGCCATGCCGGCATAGTTCTCGATGACATGGTCGACCTCGGCCGCGCGCAGCGCTTCAGCCAGCCGCGCCGTTTGCGCGGGCGGAAAGCTGCGATCTGTGCCGGCCGTACCGATATAAACCCTTGCCTTGAGCGAAGCGGCCTTCCGGTGCGGACTGTTGGCAGCGTCACCAGCCAGATTGCCGCCGTGGAAACTGGCCGCCGCGACGATGCGGCCGGGATAGCTGGCCGCTGCGTTCAGCGCCCGCGCTCCACCCATGCAGTAGCCGACAATGCCGACCGGCCCGGCGTGCGATAGATACCCGCGGTGACCGTCGCGGCAAGCTGTAGTGAGGCGATCTGCTTCAAGATTTCGTGCGGCATCGGCGACGCTACAGACGCGCGAATGCTGCCATGTGAAAGGCCTGAACTTCGGCCGGATAGCGATAGTCGGTGCCGTAAGGACAGGCGTTGCGATCAAGGCAGCCGCCGGTGCGGCAGGGCGCGCCGTTTTGCCCGCGCACATGGGCCAGACAGGTTTCATGTGCAAACCCATCCGCAGAATAAGCCTTTACCGGACAGGATTTCAGGCAAGGTTTTTCCAGACATGTATCGCAAAGGTGAATTATGTCGCGGGGTTCTTGGAGCGCAATTTCGTCTTCGAACAGCAGCGCGCCGCGATAGGCATGCCAGAGCCCATATTGCGGATGCATGAGAATGCCGAGCGGTGACGGCTTCAGCCCCTCCGCACGCATCGCCCATTGCTGGAATGGCAGATAAGGCCTGTCGGACGGCGACACCGCGCGCGCCCCGAATTTTCCGGCCACCGCGCCGATCACTTCGCGCGACCATCTGTCGAGCGGATCGTCGATCGGCTGTGACTGTTTCTCCAGCCAGCGCATGAAGTGCGGCCAAGGTGCGGCACCCGCCTGCCCCACCAGCAGGATGGATTTGGCGGCAGCGCCGGAGAGATCGGAAGGCGCCTTCTCAGCGCCTGCAAAATTGAAGCCGCCGCAAAGCACGAGACCGTGTGCGGAAAGTGCCGCCGCGATGGTTTCGACCATGCTGCGCTCGAGGATCATCCCTTCTTGTCCGGGTCGGAGAAGGCGCTCCGCCAGACTTCCTTGTGGATGATGTTGGCGACTTTAGCCCCGCCTGATTCGGGCTCCTTTCAGGTGAAGGCGTCGGCCATCGACGCCTTCTTCCTGGCAATGAAGTCCTTCAGCCCGTCGTCGATACCCGGATCGAGATGCGGCGCCTCGTAGCTTTCCAGCCAGCGGCGGGCGAGCTCGTTGGCGCGCTGCGGCGCGGTTTTTTCGCCTTCGGCCAGCCATTGCTCGTAAGAATTGTTGTCGGCGATGTTGGAACGGTAGAACGCGGTCTGGAAATTCGCCTGGGTGTGGTCGCAGCCGAGATAGTGGCTGCCCGGGCCAACCTGGCGGATGGCGTCCATCGCCTGGCCGTTTTCCGACAGGTCGACGCCTTCGGAGAACTTCTGCGTCATGCCGAGCTGGTCGATATCCATCATGAACTTTTCGTAGCAGGAGGCGAGACCGCCCTCGAGCCAGCCGGCCGAATGCAGCACGAAATTGGTGCCGGCCAGGATCGTCGAGTTCAGCGTGTTGGCGCTCTCGTAGGCGGCCTGCGCATCGGGGATTTTTGAAGCACAGAGCGAACCGCCGGTGCGGAACGGCAGGCCGAGCCTGCGGGCAAGCTGTGCGGCGCCATACGAGACCAGCGACGGCTCCGGCGTGCCGAAAGTCGGCGCGCCCGACTGCATCGAGATCGACGAGGCGAAGGTGCCGAACAGAACCGGCGCACCCGGCCGGATCAGTTGTGTGAACGATGCCCCGGCCAGAACCTCGGCCAAAACCTGTGTCAGCGTGCCGGCGACCGTCACCGGGCTCATCGCACCGGCAAGGATGAACGGCGTGACGATACAGGCCTGATTGTGGCGCGAATAGACCTTCAGCGCTCCCAGCATGGTCTCGTCGAAGACCATCGGCGAGTTGGCATTGATCAGGCTGGTCAGCACCGTGTTGTTCTCGACGAAATCGTCACCAAACACGATCTTGGCCATCGCCACCGTGTCTTCAGCGCGCTCGGGCGCGGTCACCGAGCCCATGAACGGCTTGTCCGAATATTTGATATGGCTGTAGACCATGTCGAGATGCCGTTTGTTGACCGGCACGTCGACCGGCTCGCAAACCGTGCCGCCCGAATGGTGGATCGACGGCGCCATATAGGCGAGTTTCACGAAATTCCGGAAATCCTCGATCGTCGCATAGCGCCTGACGCCGTCGAGATCGCGCACGAAGGGCGGTCCATAGACTGGCGCGAACACTGTCGCGTTGCCGCCGATCTGCACCGAGCGCTCGCCGTTGCGAGCGTGCTGGGTGTAGACGGACGGAGCGGTCTTCAACAGCGAGCGGCAGAGGCCCTTGGGGAAATGCACCCGCTCGCCCTTGACGTCGGCGCCCGCCTCTTTCCAAAGCTTTAGCGCCTCGGCGTCGTCGCGGAAGATGATGCCGATCTCCTCCAGCACCGTGTCGGTGTTCTTTTCGATCAGCGCCAGCCCTTCCTCGTCCAGCACTTCATAGACGTTGATCTTGCGCTTGATATAGGTGAGCTGTGTGCCGGGGCCGCCGCCCGAACGTGCAGCCCGTCGGGCTGCGGCGCCACCGCTGGCAGCGCGTCCGCGCCGCGCGTTTGACGCTTCCTGATCGACCGGCGCGTTCTCACTCATAATCGTTCTTCCCTGGCTTTCGTTCTGGCCTTGATTTACTCCGGCCGGGCTCTTGTACCGGCCTGAAATCCGTTTGCGGCCGCATATTGCGGTCTCTGGCCGGATCGTAGCCATGCACCCTATTCGAAACGGCCCGCCAGCGCCAACGCCTGTCGCAAAATCGACAAGAATTCCAAGAGATTTACGGTCGCTTTCGTTTTGCGGGAAGTCGCAAATCAGCTATGGACAACCGGCCCATGCGGGTTAGGTATTGGCGCGATATTTTTTAAGCTGCCGCGATAGTTGTAGCCGGCAAGGAGCCTGAGAAAAAATGGCCGACGACGAGATCATCCTTTCGGAACTCTCCGACGACGAGTTGGTGCAGCAGATGCACGACGATCTTTATGACGGGTTGAAGGAAGAAATCGAGGAAGGCACCAATATCCTTCTCGAGCGCGGCTGGGCGCCTTACAAGGTGCTGACCGAGGCTCTGGTCGAAGGCATGCGCATCGTCGGTGAGGATTTCCGCGATGGCATCCTGTTCGTTCCCGAAGTGCTGCTGTCGGCCAACGCGATGAAGGCCGGCATGTTCATCCTGCGTCCGCTGCTTGTCGCCACTGGCGCGCCAAAGCAGGGCAAGATGGTGATCGGCACCGTCAAGGGCGACATCCACGATATCGGCAAGAACCTGGTCGGCATGATGATGGAAGGCGCCGGCTTCGATGTCATTGACCTCGGCATCAACAATGCGGTCGAAAAATATCTCGATGCCATCGAAAAGCACCAGCCCGACATTATCGGCATGTCAGCGCTACTGACGACGACCATGCCTTACATGAAGGTCGTCATCGATACGATGAAGGAAAAGGGCATTCGCGACGACTATGTTGTGCTGGTCGGCGGTGCGCCGCTCAACGAGGAATTCGGCAAAGCCGTCGGTGCCGACGCCTATTGCCGCGACGCCGCGGTGGCGGTCGAGACCGCCAAGGACTTCATGAAGCGCAAGCACAACGTCCGCGCTTCGGCCTGAGGTCAATAAGTCCGGCACCAACGAGAAAAGCCGCGCCTTGCAGTGCGGCTTTTTTATTCCCAAATGTTTAGAGCCGTGCGGATCAGGGTTTCTTGACGGTATCGTCAACAGCTTTAGCAGTGGATTTGATATCCTTACCGACGCCGCGCACCGTGTTGGCGCAGGCCGAAACAGCCAAGGCGCAGGCGAGAATAGCGATTGGCGCAACGCGGAACAATTTCATGAATGGTGTCTCCCTCAGCATATAAATTCGCTGGACAGCAACGAAGATGGATTAGACTGGTTCCATGACTACCGCGCGAAAACAACAATCCGATCAGGGCGACAGGCTGCTCGTCATCGCCTGCGGGATGATTGCGCGCGAGGTTTTGGCGGTCAAGGAGCAGCTTGGGCTCGACCATCTCGACCTGACCTGCCTGCCAGCGGAGTTCCACTTCTATCCGGACCGCATCGCGCCGGCCATGGACAAGGCAATCGAGAAGGCCAAGACCGACGGCTACAGACACATCTTCGTCGGCTATGCCGATTGCGGCACGGGTGGCTTGCTCGATCGGATCTGCGAGAAGCATGGCGTCGAGCGCATGGCCGGGCCGCATTGCTTTGCTTTCTACCAGGGCATGGATACCTATGCGAAGGTCGCCGATGATGACATGATGTCGTTCTACATGACCGATTTCCTCTGCCGGCAATTCGATGCCTTCTTCATGAAGCCGCTCGGCCTGGACAAGCACCCGGAGCTGATCAAGGACTATTTCGGCAACTACGAGAAGCTGATCTATATCGCTCAGACTGACGACCCGGAACTCGACAAGGTCGCCGAAAAGGCGGCGAAAATGCTCGGTCTCGCCTATGAGCGGCGCTCGACCGGCTATGGTGACCTGACGAAGGAACTGGCCAGCGCTGCAATCCTGGCTTGACGGTACTTCTAGGCAAGGCCTTCTTCAGCTTCGAGCCCGGCGAGCACATCGGCAAAGCTCGTCTTGCAGACGAAACCCAGCCGGTCCCTCGCTCGCGACGCATCGTAGACCCGGTCGATCGACGAAAAAATCGTCCAGCCTTTCTTCGCGTAGAGTGCCGGATAATCCGGAAAATAGCGTGCGACGACCGAGGGTGCATCGGCGATCAATGCCGCGCAATCCTCGGGCTGGAACGGTGTCGGTGCCGAAATGATGAAGATGTCGAAGCCCAATTGCGGTGCTTTCTCCAAGGCAGCGATATGGGCATCGGCAGCATCCTCCACCGTCAGCCGGCGAAACAAAAGCTCATTGGCTTTGGTGTTGGCGTCCGACTGTTCGATCACGTGCGCCATATCGTCTGCTTCGGGAAAGAACCGAGCGGTGCGCAGTACGATCGACGGAAGGCCGAACTGGAGCTGGTAAAGGCGACAAAGATGTTCCGCGGCAAGCTTGGTGACGCCATAGATGTTGCGTGGCTCCGGCGACATGTCTTCCGTCAGCCATGCCGCCTTGCGCGCGCCTCCCGTGAAACCGGCGCGTATGGCCTCGGAAATCATCAGCGATGTCGTCGACGTAAACACGAAGCGCTGAACCGCGAATGCAGCGGCCGCATCGAGCAGGTTGAGCGTGCCGCGCACATTCGTCTCGACGAAATCCTCGTTGCGATAACGTTCGATGTCGGGCTTGTGCAGCGCGCCGCTGTGGATGATGGCCTCGATGCGGTTCTCCTCGACCGCCTGCATGACCAGGTCGCGATCGGCGACTGAGCCGACGATTGGAGTTTCCGAAGACGGAACGGGATCGAGGCCGGTGACGTCATGGCCGAGGGCCCGCAGGCGCGGTGCCAAGGCGCTGCCCAGCCAGCCCGACGATCCCGTCAGCAAGATCCGCATTCTTTCCACCTCGTTTCCGCTGTCGATGCCCAAGCACGGATGACAGAACGTGGCGAAACATTAAGGTATGCGCCAGACAAGAAAACGGGCTGCTCTAGCCATCAACAGGGAAACGCCACCGATGATCGCTCGCCTCATGTTTGCCGCAGCAACTGTCCTCTGCTTGACCATGCCCGCGTTCGCCGACGGCGAGGTGCAGAAGTTGATAACGGCTGCCGACAAGGCGCGGCTCGACAAATATGGCGAGACGCGCAAGGCAGCGCTTGACGAGGCGAAGGCCGGCGATCCAGCCGAGGTCAAGCAGCTCGACGCCTTGCTGGCAAAGCCGCTGGTTTCCTTCTCCGACAACGACCTGACCGGCAACTGGCAATGCCGCACCATCAAGGCCGGCGGATTGAGCCCGCTCGTCATCTATGGCTGGTTCAAATGCAAGGTGAGCGACGATGGTTCCGGCTGGAGACTGGAAAAGATCACCGGCTCGCAGCGCACCAAGGGCCGCTTCTTCGACGATGGCGAGAAACGCGCCATCTATCTTGGTTCCTTCTACGTCAACGACGATCCGGCAAAGCCCTACGGCAGCGGCCCGGAAAGCGATCAGGTCGGCTATGCCTTCCGCAACAGCGCCAGCGAATGGCGCATCGAGTTCCCGGCGCCCTATTACGAATCGAAGCTCGACATCCTCGAACTCAAGCGCTGAGCCCCGATCACCAAGGGTTAACCCGGTCAGCCTAGCATTCGCGCGCAAAGAACAGGTCTTTGCGGAGGTCGCGAACCATGGCACGGTCGAAACCAAACCAACGACCGATCGTCGTCGTCACCGAAGGCGGCTCGCATATCTGGGCGATCGTCAACGCGGTCGCCGATCAACTCGGGCCGGTCAGTGTTATCCTCGAAGCACCTGAATCCAAAAAGCAATTGCTTCTCGGACGGGCGCGACGGCAAGGCTGGGCCTCGGCCATCGGTCAACTCGGCACGATGATGCTGACCCGGCAAAACCGCAGCCGGGCGACACAATTTCAAGCTACGCGTTGCGGCAGGCGGCGTTCTCGCGCGACATCTGCGTCGAGGCGGTCAGAGATGCGCTGGCCGGCAAGCTCGGCACGGTCGAGCCCGGCCTGCCTTCGAAACAATGGTATCACCCGACGGTCTGGTCCTATCTCTGGACCGGGATAACGAACGGCGTCTGGTGACGCGCCGATTTACCGGATGCCCACCCGCCGCTAACATTGCATCATGAGCGACATCGATCACCGCACCATCATTGCCGGCCTTTCGGTCGAGGACCGTCGCGACCTCACCGCCAGGCTTGACCGGCCAGGCATTTTCCGGCTGGCCGCCCATGGCGGGCTGGTTATCCTGCTGGGCGCGTTGATCGCCGCCCGCATCCCGTTCTGGCCGCTTCTCGTCTTGCCGCAGGGAATCCTGATCGTCTTCTTCTTCACGCCGCTGCACGAGACCATCCATGAAACGGCGTTCAGGACGGCGTGGCTCAATCGCGCTGTTGCCGCCGTGGCCGGCTTCCTGATCCTGCTGCCGCCGGCATGGTTCCGCTATTTCCATTTCGCCCATCACCGCCATACGCACGACCCCGAAAACGACCCCGAACTGAGGGCGCCGAAGCCGGAGACCGTCAGCCAATATCTGCGCTATCTGTCGGGCGGCCCCTATTGGATCGCCATGGGCCGCGTGGTCGCAACCAATGCGGCTGGCCGCAATCGCGACGGCTTCGTACCGGAAAAGAGTCGCGGCAAGGTGGTTGCCGAAGCACGGCTGTTCCTTATCGGTTATGCGGTGTTGCTGGCCGCATCTCTCACCATACAGTCGGCGCTGCTGTTGTGGGTCTGGATCGTGCCGGTGCTGGTAGGACAGCCGTTTTTGCGGGCCTACCTGCTGGCCGAGCACGCGTTGTGCCCGCATGTCGCCAACATGCTCGAGAACACCCGCACCACCTTCACCAACAGGCTGGTGCGCTTCGTGGCCTGGAACATGCCATACCATTCGGAGCACCATTCCTATCCGGCCGTTCCCTTCCACCGCCTGCCGCGCTTCCATGAGATCGTCGCGGAGCATCTAGGCACGACCGAACGAGGTTACGTGCGTTTCCACAGGAAGCTGGTCGGCAGCTTCGATGGCCGCGCCGGCTGACCTGTGCTGAAAGACTCCGCTTTCAACCGCGGCCGTCGATTGCGTCGCTTTTGAAGGCCCCCGCGTCGTCCCATAACAAGCAGCCCAACAGCGCTTCCGGCAATGCTCGAAACCACTGCATTGGCCCAAAACATCGGAATCGATCTTTGGAGGGCACGATGCAGCGGAGTTAGATGGTAGAGCATCGTTTGTGCGTTCGATTGGACGCGCGGCGCTCTGCAGGAGCAGGAATTCATGGCCGATCTGATCGTCGTCTACTGGCGCGACATCCCCGCCCAGGTCATCGTCAAAAAGGGCCGGCAGAACGCCAAGCGCGAACTGCCGCTGCGCTTCACCGAGGCGATCGACATGTGCGCCATGCGCACCGGCGCCGGCGGCACCGACGACTATCTTGCCGAATGGCGCAAGGCAGAACCCATCCTAGTCGGTGACGATCTTGAAGCCGAGGCGGAGAAGGCTCTTCAGGAAATCGATGCGAAATACGACCGCGAGCGGCTGATAGCTCTGGTCAAGGCGGGCGGCAAAGAAAATGTCTGATCCCCAATCAATGCCGGCGACGACGGCTCAGACCGGCCTGACGCAGGCGACCATCGTCAGGAAGGCGGCGCCGAAATCCGACTACAAGCCGGCCGACGTGTCGCCGCAGCGGCGCGTGCAGCGTTCGTTTGCAGTGCGGCTTTGGTCGGTCCGGCATTCGCGGTTGCTCGAATGGTTTTACGCCAAATTCGCCGACATGTTTCTGCTCCTCCACCCGCTTTGGAAGGGCATCGGCTACAGCCGCGTCGAAGGACCGGTGAAATTCGTCGAAAAGCGCGTCAAGGGTTTCATGTTCGACTGCCGCATGTGCGGCCAGTGCATCCTTTCCTCGACCGGCATGTCGTGCCCGATGAACTGCCCTAAGCAATTGCGCAACGGCCCTTGTGGCGGTGTCCGCGCCAACGGCAATTGCGAGGTCGAGCCTGATATGCCCTGCGTCTGGGTTAAGGCCTGGGAAGGCTCGCGGAACATGGTGCATGGCGACAGGATTTTGGAGGTGCAGAAACCGGTCGACCAATCCTTGCGCGAGACCTCCGCGTGGCTGCGCGTCACCGCGCAGGCGGCGGCCGCCCGCGATGCGGCCCGGAACATTACCAACACTGGAGCGTCGGCATGATTGGCCGCCAGCCCGACGAGAATCCGGCCGGCATCCATTTGCCGCTCGATCCCCTGCCCGGCCACACCTCGCGTGGTCGCCTGGAGCGCGTATTGAGACGCGGCGAATTCGCAGTGACGACCGAGCTCAATCCGCCCGACAGCGCCGATCCGGAAGACGTCTACAACCGCGCCAGGATTTTCGACGGCTGGGTCGACGCCATCAATGCCGTCGACGCTTCCGGCGCCAACTGCCACATGTCGTCGGTCGGCATCTGCGCCCTCCTGACCCGCATGGGCTATGCCCCGATCATGCAGATCGCCTGCCGCGACCGGAACCGCATCGCCATCCAGGGCGACGTGCTTGGGGGTGCTGCGATGGGCGTCGCCAATATGCTCTGCCTGACCGGCGACGGCGTGCAGGCCGGCGACCAGCCCGGCGCCAAGCCGGTGTTCGATCTCGACTGCATGTCGCTGCTCGAAACCTGCCGTATCATGCGCGACAACGGAAAATTCCTGTCCGGCCGCAAATTGACGACCCCGCCGCAGCTTTTCCTTGGCGCGGCCATCAACCCGTTCGCGCCGCCGATCGATTTCCGGCCCTATCGGCTTGGCAAGAAGATCGCTGCCGGCGCGCAGTTCGTGCAGAGCCAGTATTGCTTCGACGTGCCGATGTTCCGTACCTACATGCAGAAGGTCCGCGATCTCGGCTATACCGAGAAATGCTTCATCCTGTGCGGCGTCGGGCCGCTGGCCTCGGCCAAGACGGCCAAATGGATCCGCTCCAACGTGCCGGGCATTCACATTCCCGATCAGATCGTCAAGCGCCTGGAAGGCGCTCAGGATCAGAAGAAGGAAGGTAAGCAGCTCTGCATCGACATCATCAATGAGGTGAAGGAAATTCCCGGTGTGTCCGGCGTTCATGTGATGGCCTATCGCCAGGAAGAATACGTCGCCGAGATCGTCGACGAATCCGGCGTGCTGAAGGGTCGCCGGCCATGGAAGCGCGAAATCCGCCGCGACGACCAGCTCGTTGCCGACCGGCTCGACCACATACTGCATGACGACCTCACCGAAACCCAGGTCGACATGGTCAAAACCGCGCATTGACAGCGCGAATCGTCAGCATTCGCTTGATCACAAACAGATAACGATATAAAGAACTCTTTATATCACGATGGAGAGATTTCATGACCCGCACCATCGTCGCCTCGGCGACACGAGAAATCATCATCGGCTTCGATCAGCCCTTCTGCGTGATCGGCGAGCGCATTAATCCGACCGGCCGCAAAAAGCTCGCCGCCGAAATGATCGCCGGCAATTTTGAGACCGTCATCAAGGATGCGCTGGAGCAGGCCGCCTGCGGCGCGACCATGCTCGACGTCAACGCCGGCGTCACCGCAGTCGACCCCAACGCCACCGAGCCGGCGCTGCTGGTGCAGACGCTGGAGATCGTGCAGGGCCTGGTCGATCTGCCGCTGTCGATCGACTCCTCGGTGACCGCCGCGATCGAAGCGGCGCTGAAGGTCGCCAAGGGCCGGCCGCTGGTCAATTCCGTCACCGGCGAGGAGGAAAAGCTCGAAGCCATCCTGCCGCTGATCAAGAAATACAACGTTCCGGTCGTCGCCATTTCCAACGACGAGACCGGTATTTCGATGGACCCCGATGTGCGCTTTGCCGTCGCCAAGAAGATCGTTCAGCGCTGCGCCGACTTCGGCATTCCGGCGCATGACGTGGTCGTCGACCCGCTGGTCATGCCGATCGGCGCGCTGGGCGATGCCGGCCGCCAGGTATTTGCCCTGCTACGCCGGCTGCGCGAGGAGCTCAAGGTCAACACCACCTGTGGCCTCTCCAACATCTCATTCGGCCTGCCGCACCGTCATGGCATCAACGCCGCCTTCATCCCGATGGTGATCGGCGCCGGCATGACCTCGGCGATCATGAACCCGGTGCGGCCGCAGGAAATGGAAGCGGTGCGCGGCGCCAACGTGCTGAACGGCACCGACGAGAACTGCACCAACTGGATCAGGACATACAAGGACTACAAGCCTGCTGAAGGCGGCCAGGCCGTTGCCGCCCGGACGCAGGTCAACGCGCCGGGCGATGGCAATGGCAATGGCGGACGCAGGCGCGGCGGCCGCGAAGCGCGGATGGCCCGGGGTTGAGCCATGGCTTGGCCGACACGATATGGGTTTACGACTGGGAGGAACCGAAACACAGCGGCATCGCTGCCGTGGCCAAGACCCGAGCAGCGTAGAAAGTAAAGTCTGGAACGAATGAACTCTCCCGTCAACATCACTGATCCGCTCGTGCTGTTCATGCCGTCGGGCAAGCGCGGGCGGTTTCCGGTCGGCACACCGGTTCTGGATGCCGCGCGCCAGCTTGGTGTCTACGTCGAGAGCGTGTGCGGCGGGCGTGCCACTTGCGGGCGTTGCCAGATCGAGGTGCAGGAAGGCAATTTCGCCAAGCACAAGATCGTCTCCTCCAACGATCACCTCTCGCCCAAGGGCGCCAAGGAAGAGCGCTACGAGCGCGTTCGCGGGCTCCCCGAGCGGCGCCGCTTGTCCTGCTCGGCACAGATCCTCGGCGATCTCGTCGTCGACGTGCCGCAGGACACCGTTATTAACGCGCAGACTATCCGCAAGGACGCCGATACCAGGGTCATCGCCCGCGATGCGGCTATCCGCATGTGCTATGTCGAGATCGAAGAACCCGACATGCACAAGCCGCTCGGCGACCTCGACCGCCTGAAGATCGCGCTGATGAAGGACTGGGGCCTCAAGAGCCTAGATTTCGATTTCCATCTGTTGCCGCAGGTGCAAGGCATTTTGCGCAAAGGCAACTGGACCGCGACGGCCGCCATCCACAAGGACACCGACAGCGAGACCGCGCGGGTCATCGCTCTGTGGCCTGGCCTGAAGAACGAGGCATACGGGCTTGCCTGCGATATCGGCTCGACCACGATCGCCATGCATCTGGTGTCGTTGCTGTCGGGTCGGGTCGCCGCCTCGTCGGGCACCTCCAATCCGCAGATCCGCTTCGGCGAGGATCTGATGAGCCGCGTCTCTTACGTGATGATGAACCCGGACGGCCGCGAAGGCATGACGGTCGCCGTGCGCGAGGCCATTTCGGGCCTCGTCGACAAGGTCTGCGCCGAAGGCAACGTCCAGCGTAACGATATCCTGGATTCCGTTTTCGTCGGTAATCCGATCATGCATCATCTGTTCCTCGGCATCGATCCGACCGAACTCGGCGGCGCTCCCTTCGCGCTAGCCGTCTCCGGCGCCGTGCACATCAAGGCATCGGATATCGGCTTGAAACTCAACCAGGGCGCCAGGCTTTACATGCTGCCTTGCATTGCCGGCCATGTCGGCGCTGATGCGGCTGCAGTGACGCTGTCGGAAGGCCCGCATCGGCAGGACGAGATGATGCTGATCGTCGATGTCGGTACCAATGCCGAGATCGTGCTCGGCAATCGCCAGCGGGTCGTGGCGGCCTCCTCGCCAACCGGCCCGGCCTTCGAGGGTGCGGAAATCTCCGGTGGCCAGCGCGCCGCACCGGGTGCAATCGAACGCGTCCGTATCGATCCCGAAACGCTGGAGCCGAAATACCGCGTTATCGGCTCGGAACTCTGGTCCGACGAGCCGGGCTTCCTCGACAGCGTGCAGGCGACCGGCGTCACCGGCATTTGCGGCTCCGGCATCATCGAGGTGGTAGCCGAGATGTACCTCGCCGGCATCATTTCCGAGGACGGCGTCGTCGATGGATCGCTGAGCGGCCACTCGCCTCGCGTCGTCGCCAATGGCCGCACCTTCTCCTATGTGCTGAAGGAAGGCGAGCCCAAGATCACCATTACCCAGACCGACGTGCGCGCCATCCAGCTTGCCAAGGCGGCGCTTTATGCCGGAACCAAGCTTTTGATGGAAAAGCAGCACACCGAACATGTCGACCGTATCCATTTTGCCGGCGCGTTCGGCTCGTTCATCGATCCGAAATACGCAATGGTGCTGGGCCTGATCCCGGACTGCGACCTCGACAAGGTCTCGGCCGTCGGCAATGCGGCCGGCGCCGGCGCCCGCATGGCGCTCCTGAACCGCGGCTATCGCCGCGAGATCGAGGAAACCGTCAGCAGGATCGAGAAGATCGAGACGGCGCTGGAGCCGAAATTCCAGGAACATTTCGTTTATGCCATGGCGCTCCCAAATAAGATCGACCCGTTCCCCAAGCTGTCGGCGGCGGTGAAACTGCCGCCGCGCAAGACGGTGAGCGAAGACGGCATTGCCGGCGACGCTGCCCCGCGACGGCGTTCGCGCGAAGGCCACGCCGCGCGGCGCGGGCGGGGATGACTCGCCTCCGCTCGGCTGTCAGCCTTTCTATTTTCATTTGTATGCAAATGTTTCCAGATCGCGCCGATCTGGAAACGAAATCGCGTTTTCGTGAAATCCGCCAGATACATGTGCGGAGCATTTAACCGGCATCGAACGGCAGGCAGAAACAGTTGTCGGCCACCGCAACGCTCCAAAGGAGATCAAGATGTCGATGTTCGGAAGCCTCGGCCGCTATGGTGCGGCCTTCAAGAAAACACGCGAAGCGCGCAAGTCGCTGCGCATCCTCAACAGCTTGCCGCCTGAGATCCAGAAGGACATTGGCTGGCCGGTGTCGCCGCGTTCAAGCGAAAGGCAGCTTTCGGTCGGCTGGGGCATGCAGCGCGGATGAACTTCATCGACAAATGCAAGCTGCTTGGTATTCGCCGGGGCCGCAATGCGGCTCCGGCTGCACCCAGCAATCGGCTGCGCGCCGCACTGCCGCCCGCGGCGCTGAGCTGCCCAGGTGGGCTAGCGACTTCATGGACCTGAGGCTTTATCGCCAGCTGGAGTCAAACCACCGTGTTGAGATTGCATAAATATTGACTTTTTTGGTGGCGACACAATCTTCAAAATAGTCGGGGGTTCTCTTAGTCGGCTCAGCCGAAGTCCGTGTATCTGCATGCCCAGTCTCAAAAGCCACGTCGTTTCGTTCGTGCTCAGGTACAGCCGTAAGAAGGCGTTTTCCAGCCCGGAGAACCTGCAGCGCTGGATCGCCTATGCGCGCAAGACGGAAAACCATCGGCCGCCTGCGTCGCTGCGGTCGCGCCTGGAGATCACAACCCGCACGATCAACGGCTTTCCCGTCTACGAGATCGCGCCCAAGGCTGGCGAGCGGAGGCGGATTCTCTACCTGCACGGCGGCGCTTACGTCTTTGAAATCACCCCCTATCATTGGCGGCTGATCGCCGACATGGCCGACCGCCTCGGGTTCGGTATCACCGTGCCGATCTATCCCATTGCTCCCGAACACGATTTCCACGCGATGTTCGGTATGGTCGGCGCCGTCTACCGCCAGATGTTCGGCGAAACCAGGGCAAATGACATCATCTTCATGGGCGATTCCGCCGGCGGAAACATGGCTGTCGTGCTGACCATGATGGCTGCGCAAGACGGCCTGCCCTTGCCATCACGCCACGTGCTGATTTCGCCCGGCCTCGACGTATCGCTCGCCAACCCAGAAATGTATGAGGCTGAACGCAACGATCCATGGCTGGGCATTGCCGGCGGCCGCGAGGCGATCCGGCTTTACAGCGCCGGCATAGATCCCACCGACTGGCGCATCAGCCCGGTTTACGGCGACCTGTCGGTGCTGCCCAAAACGCTGCTGCTGACCGGTTCACGCGATCTGCTTACACCCGACAATCTGATCTTCGCGGAAAAGGCACGCGCGGCCGGCGTCGAAATTGAGGTCGTCCACGAGCAAGGCATGTTCCATGTCTGGCCATTGATCGACATGCCGGAGGCGCGACGCGCGCGGGACAGCATAGTGGCCTTCTTGACCAACGAAACTGACAGTTATCATGCCAAGGCAGGAGAGTTGTCGCTGCAAAGGGCAGACCGCGATGGAACCCCTCGCGATCTGGTTGCGCCGCTCAGGTCGTAGTTTGGCTCAGAACTTCCCAGTTTCCCTGAACATCTCAAACGTCGCTCGGATATGGTCGGCGACTGCCTTCACCGGCGCGCTGGCGTCCGGCGTCACCACCATGGCGAGGTTGTAGGTGCCGATGTCAGGCATGCCGTCCTTCGGGCACAGCTCGACCATGTCGCTGCCGAGGAACGATTTCGGCAGCGGCGCGACTGCAAGATCCGCCATGATCGCGGCGCGCTGGCCGGCCGTGTGCGCGCTCATATAGGCGATACGGTAGTTGCGGCCCTCGCGGCCAAGCGCCTCCAATGCACCCGCCCGCCAGGCGCAGCCTTCTTCCCACAAGGAGACCGGCAGCGGCTCGCGCAGATGCGCACAGCCCCCCTTGGCACCGGCCCAGACGATAGGCTCGGTGAGCAGTACTTCGGCGCCGATCGCGCTGGTCTTGTATGAGTTGGTGAGCAGCGTGATGTCGAGTGCCCGATCGTCCATGCGACGGCGCAGGTTGACGCTCTGGTCGATGGTGACGTCGACCGCGATGGAAGGATGCGACTGTGCGAATCGCTTCAGCACATGCGGCAGCACACGTTCGCCATAATCGTCCGGCGAGCCGAGCCGCACCACCCCGACAATGTCTGGAATGATGAACTTCGACACCACCTCGCGATTGATCGACAGCAGCCGGCGCGCGTAGCCGAGCAGCATCTCGCCATCGGTGGTCAGCGTCACCGAACGGGCGTCGCGCGCGAACACCAAGCGGCCGAGAATGTCCTCCAGCTTCTTGATCTGCATGGAGACGGCCGACGGCGTGCGGAAGACCGCATTGGCCGCAGTGGTGAAGCTCCCGGTCTCGGCGATTGCGACGAAAGTGCGCAGAACGTCGAGATCGAGCAGCGGCAGCGGATGATTGAGTGGGGCGTTCATGGCAAGCGACCTTCAATTTTTCTGATGCAAACCATCATTCCATTTCGTTTGATTGAACATCAGTTTGGGAGGATAGTCAACTCCATCGAAGGCAGGACGCATCGACGTGGTCCCGAAACAACCATGACACGGACCTGCAATCGACACGAAATGAAGCTGAAACAAACCCGGTGTACCGCCTGACGCTGCAAGCGCCGGGACAATCCCGGCCCAACGCGAAGGAGAATGAGATGTCTATCCTGTCATCCATCGGTCGGATCGCGACCGAGTTCAGCGAGGCCCGTGCCCGCTACCAGACGGAACGAGCCATCCGCGCGCTGCCGATTGAACTGCAGAAGGATATCGGCTGGCCCGAAGCTGCCGATGCCAAGACCGGCACTCGCCATGGTGTGGGATCTTGGGCTGGAGCAAAGTAAACCGTGTGTATCAACAGCTGAGGCCTGCCGCGCAGATCAGCCCGGCAGGCCTTTTTGTTTGTATTCAAATGATTTTCCCGAGCCATGTCGCCGTCGCATGCCGCATATGAGCAAGTCGCATAGCAGCCCGCACTGGCAATCAACACATTGTAAATAATCGAAAATCCTGGGCAGGTTGCCCAAATTTGTCGCATTCCGTGTCGCTTTTCATATCAAGTGCTTCGCTTTTGCGATTTAGTTTCCCCTCACGTAAGCCTATATGATCATCAACAAACGAGCTGCCCCACTCCATCAAGCGAAGGCGACCCGTCTGAGCAACTGAATGGAGATGATCATGAAGCTTTTTGCCCGCCTCTTTGCCCGCCGCGAAATGAACCTGACGACCGCGCTCGAGCGCCAGCGCCTGGCCAACACCATGCCCGGCCAGACCGGGGCCATGGCTGCGGCGCGCCTCGGCTTCGTCGCCTGAGACAGCAATCCTGGCGGAAGCAGCCCAGCGCTGCTTCGAAGTCGATCCAGCGCCGCCTCGGTTTTGCCGAGGCGGCGTTTTCGTGTGCGCAGACTGCGTAGGCTCGTTGGTCGATCCGGCGGCCTGTCACGTCCTTCGCCGCACAGCGATTGCCCATTTGCGACCCATGTCGCAAATAAAGTCGCTCCGTTGCCATCTAGCCAATTGACAGGAAACGTTTTTCCTGATGTCGCTATGCTGATCGCGACATCCTGTTCGCGCCATTGCAGCGTGAGGATCTACCCGTGAACGTCGTAAAGCACCCGATCCGGCGATCGTTCGTATTCTTCCTGGTCCCCGATTTCACCATGATCGCCTTCGCAACGGCGCTCGATCCGTTGCGTTCGGCCAACCGCATGCTCGGCTATGAAGCCTATCGCTGGCGGCTCGCCAGCATCGACGGCAAGCCGGTGCGCGCCTCGAACGGCGTCGAATGCGCCGTCAACACCTCGCTGGAGGAAGAGCGCAAGAAGATGTCCGGACCGGACCGGCCGAACATGGCCATCGTCTGCAGCGGCATCAATGTCGAGCGCTACCAGAACAAATCGGCCTTTGCCTGGTTGCGCGAGGAGTACAATCGCGGCGTTGCCGTCGGCGGCCTGTGCACCGGCGCGCATATCCTGGCCGCAGCAGGCCTGTTGTCCAACAAGCGCTGCGCCATCCATTGGGAGAACCTGCCGGGCTTTTCCGAGGCGTTCCCCAAGGCCAATGTCTTCGCCGACCTCTTCGAGATCGACCAGAACATCTACACCTGCGCCGGCGGCACCGCCGCTCTCGATATGATGCTGAAGCTGATCGGCGACGATTTCGACGAGAGCCTCGTCAACCGCGTCTGCGAGCAGGTGCTGACCGATCGCGTGCGCAGCCCGACCGACCGCCAGCGCCTGCCGCTGCGCGCCCGCCTTGGCGTGCAGAATTCCAAGGTGCTGACCATTATCGAGCTGATGGAAGCCAATCTCTCCGAGCCGCTCTCGCTGATCGAGATCGCTGACCATGTCGACCTGTCGCGCCGGCAGATTGAGCGCCTGTTCCGCACCGAGATGGGGCGCTCCCCTGCCCGTTACTATCTGGAGATCCGCCTCGACCGCGCCCGGCACCTGCTGATCCAGTCGTCGTTGCCGGTCGTCGAAGTGGCGGTCGCCTGCGGCTTTGTTTCCGCCTCGCATTTCTCCAAATGCTATCGCGAGTTGTACGCCCGCTCGCCGCAACAGGAACGCGTCGACCGCAAGCAGCTTCTGGCGGCTTGATCGGGCCATCGGCTGGACGAAGCCCGCCGAGTCAATGCACTTCGGCCGTGCGCATCGCCTCGACGCGGATATCTTCCGTCAGCCGCGCCTTCAGTGCCGAAAACTCCGGGCTGGTCTTCAGCGTGTAGTGGCGCGGATGCGGCAGGTCGACGGCAACGTCCGACTTGATGCGGCCGGGCCGCGCCGTCATTACCACCACGCGCGACGCCATGAAGATCGCCTCCTCGATGTCGTGGGTGACGAACAGCACCGTTTTTTGCCGGCGCTCCCATATGCCGAGAAGCAGCTCCTGCATCAGCCCTCGGGTCTGGTTGTCGAGTGCTCCGAACGGCTCGTCGAGCAGCAGGATCTCCGGATCGTTGGCCAGTGCCCTGGCAATCGCGGTGCGCTGCTGCATGCCGCCGGAAAGCTGCTTCGGCCAATGGTTTTCAAAACCTCTCAGCCCGACGAGATCGACGTAAGAAGCGACGATTTCGTTGCGCTCGTGCTCGGCCATTCCACGTTCGCGCAGGCCGAAGCCGATGTTCTCGGCGACCGTCAGCCACGGAAACAGCGTATAGGACTGGAAAACCATGCCGCGGTCTGGACCGGGCCGGTCCACCACCCTGCCGTCGAGCATAACACGTCCCCCACTCGGCGCTTCGAGGCCGGCGACGATCCTGAGCAGCGTCGACTTTCCACAGCCGGATGGCCCCAGGATGGTGATGAAGTCGTTGGCGGCGACCGCCAGATCGGTCGGCATCAGCGCCTTGACCGGCTGCCCACCGCCGACACCGGCGAAGGTGCGCGAGACGCCTTCGATGACCAGCTTGCTCACGCCAGGCTCCATGGAAACAGCCAACGGTTGAGCGCCTTGAAGGCGAAATCGGACAACAGCCCGATCAGGCCGATGACGATGATGCCGAAGATGATCTGCCCTGTCGCCAGCCGCGACTGGCTGTTGATGATCATGTAGCCGATGCCCGACGACGAGCCGATCAGCTCGGCGACGATGACATAGGTCCAGGCCCAGCCGAGCACCAGCCGCAGGGTCTCGGCAATCTCCGGCGCATTGGCCGGCATGATCACGCGCCGCACGATGCCGTTGTCGGACGAGCCAAGCGTGTAGGCCGCCTCGACCAGGTCGCGCCGTGTTCCGCCGACTGTGACCGCGATGATCAGGATGATCTGGAACACCGAGCCGACGAAGATCACCAGCAGTTTTTCGAGCTCGCCAACGCCCGCCCACAGAATGAGCAGCGGGATGAAGGCCGATGCCGGCAGATAGCGGGCGAAGGAGACGAACGGCTCCAGGAACGCCTCCACGGGCTTCCAGGCACCCATCACGATGCCGAGCGGCACGGCAACGATGGCCGCCATCAGGAACCCGCCGAAGACGCGCCAGATAGTGATAAGGATGTCGAGCCAGAAGCGGTCCTCGACCAGCAGCCGCCAACCGTCTCTCACCATCGACAGCGGATCGGCAAGGAAAATGCGATTGACGTGGCCGCCAAGCGTGATCCACGCCCAGAACGCCACGAACAGCACGAAGAACGAAATGCCGAGCACGGTTCGAATGCCCGGCGAGACCGGATGCAAGGGGCGCGGCATCTTCGACCGTCCTCTGATCGGAATGAAAAAGCGGCGGCGCACGCGCCGCCGCCGGGCGACAATCCTGCCGGTTAGTCGGCGACGGCGCTGGTGTCGGCCAATGTCGATACGTCGGGCGCTTCCTTGATCAAGCCCATCTGCAGCAGAAGCTCGCCGGCGGTCTTGGAAAAGTCCTGGAATTCCTTGGTGAAGAACTGCTTGTTTTCAGCCTTGTCGGCCCATTTCAGGTATTTTGCCGACTCTTCGAACTCCTTGGCCGACTGCTTCACGTCGGCGCCCATCGCCTCATAGGATTTCGCCGGGTCGCTCTTTATCAGGTCAAGTGCCTCGAAATAGCTGTCGGCAAGCGCCTTGGCCGCATCCGGATTGGCCTTGAGGAACTCCGGCGTGCAGCCGACCGTGTCGAGCACCATCGGATAATCGAGAGTGGTCACAAGGATATGGCCCTGGTCGGACTTTTCGCGCACCGCCGAGATGAACGGCTCATAGGTGACCGCCGCATCGTTCTGTCCGGCGAGAAACGCCTGCGCCGCCGCGTCCGGCTCCAGGTTGACGACCGTCACGTCCTTGGTCGACATGCCGTTCTTGTTGAGCACCCAGGCCAGCATGAAATAGGGCGACGTGCCCGGCGCCGAGGACGCGACCGACTTACCCTTGAGATCGGCGACGGTCTTGATGTCGTTGCGGGCGACGATGCCGTCGGCGCCGTAGGACTTGTCGAGCTGGAATATCTGCTTGGTCGTCACGCCGTTAGCGTTCCAGACCAGCCAGGTCTCGACCGTAGTGGCGGCGCATTGCAGGTCGCCGCTGGCGATGGCGAGGGGCCGACTGGCTTGCGGCACCTTCTTCAAGGTGACGTCGAGGCCGTGCTTTTCGAAGATGCCGGCCTGCTTGGCGAGCGTCAGCGGCGCAAAGCCAGTCCATCCGCTGATGCCGATGCTGACCGATGTAGCGGCGGTGGCCGGCGCGGACAATCCGACGGCAAGCGTCAAGCTTGCTGCAAGAATTCCGATCCCGTTCATGTCGGTTCCCCTTTTTTGTTCGGATGGAGAATTGTGTCACAGACGCGCACAGGCTTGTCAATGAAGCAGATGCTGCACTGCGGTATGTCACCACCGGCAGCAAACTTCGCCATTAGCGGGTGTTGTACATCCAGCTGCGGTCGCGCCACATTTTTTCGCCAACCAGGCAGTCGGTGACGGGGATGTCCTGCGCCAGCACCAATGGCGGATGCGCCGCCTCTTCCGCCGCTCGCTGCGGCGAGGCCGGACCGGCAAGCTCCAGCACCAGCTTGCGGCGGATGGCCTCCGGAAACTGCGTCCAGTCATTGACCGGGATCATGAAGGAGCCCGGCCCGCCGATGACGCAGTCGCTGTAGTAGCGGTCGAGATTGTTGACATCGTAGGCGCTGGTGAACCCGCCCCTGGTCATCAGCGGCAGGCCGTTGACGGTGATGCCCTGCTTAATCACGGCGTCGCGGGTGATATCGACAGGTGCGCCCTGGTTGTTGGGGCCGTCACCCGAAATGTCGATCACCCGCTTGACGCCCTGGAAGCCGCTTTCGGCAAAGAGATCGCTGGCGAATTCCAGCGCGCCGGAGATCGAGGTGCGCCTGGCACTGGCCGGCGGATGAGCGGAAAGCTGCGCTGCCAGCCGCTCGGCGTCGGCACGATTGGCGATCACCGTCCACGGCACGACGACCTGCTGCCAGGTCGCGCCAGCCCATTCGACATACGTGACGGCAATCTTGCCATGAGCGCCTTCGCCGATTGCCTGCAGGACATCGTCATGCGTCAGCGCCGCCGCATAGCCATGACGCTGGATTTCAAGCTCGTCCGGCGACATGGACAAGGATACGTCGACTGCCAGCACCAGTTCGACGTCGACCGGCTCGGCGGCGCGGGAGTTTGCAGTCAGCCATAGCACCGACGCCAGCGCGGCGGCACCCGAGACGAAATGTCTTGCACTGGCAAAACCAGACATGCCGCACGTTAAGCGAAAATCGCCGATCGACAAAGAGAAAGCCCGGTGGAGAGCCGCTCATTCGGTCACATTTTTGCGACCGTCCCGATGGTTAGCTGCGCGGATTGAGGTTCTCCGGGTCATAGAGCGGCCTGTAGCCGACGGCGGCCACTTCGACCGGGTATTTCTCGCCGAAATATTCGACGTTCAGCTTGCGGCCCTCCTGGCAATACGCCCAGGGCAGGTAGGCGAGCGCGATGTTCTTGCCGAGGGTCGGACCGTAGGCCACCGAGGTCGTGAAGGAGCGGCGGCCGAGCTCGTCGACGAGCGTCTCACCGGTTTGCGGGTCCATCACCGGCATCGTGCCGACCGGATAGCGGGGAACGCCGTTGGAATCGGTATTGTCCGTCATGATAAGCGTGCAAAGCATGGCCGGCTGGTGCACCCGGGCGCGATATTCCAGATGCTTTGCCTTGCCGCAGAAATCGGCCTCCTTGACCTTCGGTCGGGCAAGGTCGGCTTCCAGCAGATTATATTCGGTCAACAGATCCGCGTTTTGCAGACGCAGGCTCTTCTCCATACGGCGGCTGTTGGCATAGGTCTCGACGCCAAAGGCCATCACGCCGGTCGACCGCAGCGCGTCCCAGACAGCGAGGCCGTCCTCGTAGCGCATGTGCAGTTCCCAGCCTTGCTCGCCGACATAGGAGATGCGGAAGGCGGTCACGTCCTTGCCGGCGATCCTGACGGGCTTGATCGCGGCAAATGGAAAATTCTCCGGCGTCAGCCCGTCGGGGTTTTCCACGCACTTGCTCAATGTCGCCCGCGCGTTCGGACCCCAGATGCCGATGGTCACGTACTTCTCGGTCACGTCGGTGACGGTAACGTCGAAGCCTTTGTCTTCTGCCGTCCGGCGCATGTACTGGAAGTCGCGCGGCCCCGCATCGGCGCCGTCGATGACGCGGCAGCGGTCGACCATGCGGATGACGGTCAGGTCGGCGCGCACCATGCCTGCCTCGTCGAGGAAATGGGTATAGATGCCCTTGCCGATATTGCCGTCGCCGCCGATCTTTGCCGCGCACAGCCATTCCATCAGCGCGACATGGTCCGGGCCTTCGACGTCGTACATGGCGAAATGCGACAGGTTGACGATGCCGCAATCCTCGCTCATCGCGAGATGCTCGGCGTTCGAGACGCGCCAGAAGTGGCGGTTATCCCATTCGTTTTGGCGCACCGGCACCCGGTTGCCGTATTTCTCGAGCAGATGCTCGTTGGCGGCGTAGCCATGGGCGCGCTCCCAGCCGCCGAGCTCCATGAAATAGCCGCCGAGTTCCTTCTCGCGCTCCCAGAACGGCGAGCGGCGGACATTGCGAGCCTTGGAGAAGGTCTCGCGCGGATGGACCGCCGGATTGTAGACCTTCATCGCCGTTTCAGTGCAGCGGTCCCAGATGAACTGCTCTTTCGTCTGGTGCGGATAGAAGCGCGAATAGTCGATGGCGTGATGGTCGATCGCCGTGCGGCCGTCTGTCATCCAGTCGGCGATGAGCTTGCCCATGCCGGGACCGTCCTTGACCCAGATCGCCACGGCATACCAGAGGCCCCTCACCTTCTGGCTTTCGCCCATCGAAGGACCGCCGTCCGCCGTCACCTGCAGCAGCCCGTTGAAGGAATGGCTCTCATTGTAGCCCAGCTCGCCCAGGATCGGCGTCAGTTCCATGGCCCGCTCGAGCGGCGCCAGGATCTGCTCCATGTCGAGATCGCGCTGCGACGGCGAAAGCCGTGCCTCGTTTTTCTCGAGAATATCGCGCGGATGGCAAAGGCGCGGATTGGTCTCTTCGTAATAACCCCATTCGATCTGCCCGCCTTCGGCGGTCTTGGGATCGCCGGTATCGCGCATATAGGCCGAATTACCCTGGTCGCGCAGCAGCGGCCAGCCGATCTCCTTGCCGGTGCCGGCGAACTCGGTGTACGGCCCGAAGAAGGTGAGCGGGTGGTCGATCGGCATGACCGGCAGGTCCTCGCCCGCCATTTCCGCGATCAGCCGCCCCCAGATGCCCGTGCAGACCACGACGTAGTCGGCCTGGATGGTGCCGCGGTCGGTCACCACGCCCTTGATGCGGCCGTTGTCGATGACGAGCGACCTGGCCGAGGTGTTGGCAAACGCCTTGAGTTTGCCCGAGGCTTCCGCCTGGTCGACCAGCTTGCCGGCGACTGTCTGCGAACGCGGGATGACGAGGCCGGCATCGGGATCCCACAGGCCGCCCTGTACCATCTGTTCTTCGATCAGCGGGAATTTTTCCTTGATCTCGGCGGGATCGATCAGGCGGGCCCGTGTGCCGAAAGCCTTCGCCGAGGCGATCTTGCGCTTGATTTCCGCCATGCGGGCGTCGTCTCCGACGCGTGCGACCTCGAGGCCGCCGATGCGGGCGTAATGACCCATCTTTTCGTAGAAATCGATGGAATAGAGCGTCGTCCAGCACGACAGGAAATCATGGCTGGTCGTGTAGCAGAAGTCGGAGGCGTGCGCCGTCGAGCCGATATCCGTCGGGATGCCCGATTTGTCTATGCCGACAATATCCTCCCATCCGCGCTCTATCAGGTGATGGGCGACCGATGCGCCGACGATGCCGCCCAGCCCTACGATGACGACCTTCGCCTTTTCCGGAAACCCTGCCATTGCCCGCGACTCCAAGATGCTATTGCGAGCAGACTATAGGTCGGCGCGGCGGCGCGCTTGCAGCCTGTTTGCGACATCGCCAAAAAAGCCCGCGCCACCAGCTCGTCGAATGCAGTTGGACCTACGCCTTCACCCTGCTCGGTACGAAAGCGCTGCTAGAGCCCGTTCTGCGCAGCTTCGAAGAAAAGTGAATACCTTCATCGCCGATTACCGGGAGTAAATAAAAGGCCGGGCGTTTGCCCGGCCTTCAAAAATCATGGCGTCGACTTTACTTGATGCGCGCGACGCCGCCCGAGATCTCAACGGTTTCCGAACCCGTCAGCGCCTCGAGGTCGCCATTCGGCAAGGTAACAAAACAGCCGCTCGGGCAAAATTCCACGGTTTCGCCGGCGGCCAGCGCCAGCTCGGTCTTGCCGCCCCCTTCCGTCACGATCAGCGTGCGGGTCTCGGCGTCCTTGTTGACCGCGCTGGCGGCATGGGCCGAACCGCCCACGGCCAGAAAAGCGATGGCGGCGACGAGAGACTTCCACATTTTGCAGTATCGGTGTTGCCACCGCCTCTGTTGCATTTCGCAAGGCATTCTCGCCGTTTGCAGGTGAGCTTATATGCAATGCAAGCTGAACAGCAACTGAATGCCGCATTCATGCCGCAATTGATTTCCGAAGCTTGAAGGCAAGCTCCAAACGCTAGTCAGGATCGGGCTTGCGTACCTTGGCTCCCGACTTGGCGAGACGTTTCGCCTCGACCGCCGCTAGAGCTTTTGCTTGTTCCCGTTCGGCGAATTCGACTTCGATCTTGTCGTCGTCGATCGGCCACGCCTCGTGCTTTTTGGTCTCGACGACGGCGCGCGGTGTCGACGGAATTTCGATATGCTGGTCGGCGAACACATCGAAGATGGCAAAGCGGATGTCGTTCTGGACGATATTGCCACTAAGAACGTCTGCCAGGAACACGCGGATCTCGAATTCGAGCGCGGCCGGGCCGAAATTGGAAAACAACACAAAGGGTTCCGGGTTCTTCAGCACCAGCGGATGGCTGCGTGCGATCTCCAACAGGACGCCATGCACGTGCTTGACGTCGCTGCCATAGGCAACGCCGACCTTGATGTCGATGCGGCCGAGCTTGTTGCGGTGCGTCCAGTTGCCGACCGCATTGTTGATCAGGTTTGAATTGGGCAGGATCACCGATTGCCGTTGGAACGTTTCGATCTCGGTGGCGCGCACGCTGATCTTCTTGACCGTGCCGCTGATGTCGCCGGCGACGATCCAGTCGCCGACCTTGAACGGCCGCTCGGCGAGCAGGATCAGGCCCGACACGAAATTCGAGACGACATTCTGCAGGCCGAAACCGATGCCGAGGGACAGGGCGCCGGCGACCAGCGCAAGATTAGAGAGGTCGATACCGGCCGCCGAGATGCCGACCAGTGCCGCGACCGCGACGCCGGCATAACCGACCGCCAGCCGGATCGAATTGCGCACGCCGGTGTCGACCCGGCCGCGCGCCATCACCGAGCCGTCGAGCCAGCCCTGGAACCAGCGCGTCAGGAAATAGCCGATAATGAAAACGACAACGCCGGTGAGAATGCCGGTGACCGAGATCGTCACCGAACCGATGGTGAGGCCGGTCGCCAGCTTGTAGGCCCAGGCCTGGATGTCGCCGGGCTGGAAGCCCCACATCAACAGGATCAGCGGCAGGAACACCAGCACAATCATGATGTTGATGGCGGCGCTGACGACAAGCCCGAGCTGGTCGAGGGCGGTCTCTTCGTAGCTTGAATTGGCCGCTAGCCAGCGCCCGATCGAAGTTTTGGCGAACCCGCCTTCCTCGCCGATCGCCCGCGCCGACAGGAAACCGATATAGGCGGTGACCAGGATCGTGCCGGTGACCACGACCTGCAGCGAGACGAAAATTGCAAGGCCGATATAGCCAAGCAGTGCCGATGCGATGGTGAAAAGGCCTAGTGCGATGGCGGTGTAGCGCAGCCACGCCGGCCATGGGCGCCAGCTTCCGTCGGGAGCCTTGAACGGCTTCAGTAGGCCCATAAGGATCAGGATGATGCCGACGATGATGGTGGCGATGAAGCTTCTGGCGATGGTCAGCGACAGTGGCGAGCCCATCTTGTCGTTCACGACCGACAGGAAATAGTTGATGCCGATGGCGACGGCCATGGCGGTCGTCAGCCGCACCAGCCAGCGTGCCGGGCCGGTTTCGACCGGGATCAGACGCCAGTTCGGCAATCGGGGCTCGAGCGCTGCGTTGGTCAGGCGGTTGACGCAGAACACAACCGCGATAACGGCAACCAGCGAATTCAGGAAGATGCCGATGTCACCGCGTAAGACATTGTAATAATTGAAGAAGAAGATCGTCGAGACAAGGAAGGCGCCGACCGCCAGCGTCGGCAGCAATGTTGACCAGAACGCCACCGACAGGCGGCTGAGATAGGAGGGATCCTCGACGGAAGGATCCGCTTCGAAGACACGGCCGAACAGGCGTCGGCCGCCGATAAAAAGCACTGCAGCGAATGCGAGCGCCATCAAAGTCGCGGCAAGAATGGCCTGGAACTTGAACTTGAAGGCGAAGCTCAGCCAGGACGAGACGGCCTTATAGAAGCCGGAAAACTCAGCGTTGGCGTCGGAAAAGACTTCGGGGCTAAGCGCATCGGACAGCACGTAGCGCTTGGTAAGCACATTGCGAAACAGCTCGCTGCGCATGTTGCCGATCTTCTCGATCAGCCCACTGATGCGGATCGACAGGTTCTGCGCGCTGGCAATAACGGCGTTGATCTCGGCTTTTTCGGAAGCCAAGGCCTGGCGTTCACCGGTTACGATGTCTGGCTCGGCCGGCTGGCCCGCGGCCGGCGGAGGTCCCAGCACCTCAATCCGATCGTTGATATCGCCGAGACGCGAACGGAACGCTAGCGCGCTGGTGAGCGCCGCCCGCGACAGATCCTCCAATTGCAGACGGATTTCCACCAGGGTGGCATCGTCTTGGCCGTCCTGCTGTATCTTCTTCTCGAGACCGTCGGTTTTGGCGGTCAGACTCTGGATGACCTTCTGCTGGTCTGCGATCAACCCGGCGGCGCCCTGCCCGAGTGCCTGCGCCATTGCAACGAACGACGGCGGCGCCGAGACGACAAGCGCAAGAATCAAGACCAGGCGGAGTAAACGAAAGAACATGTTTTTTCTGGTGACTCGCGGGCGGCATCGGCAGTTTTGAAGCACGTCCTTGATAAAGAGGCTCATATCACGGGGCAAGTCACCCCAGGCGTCTCGTTTTTCGAAGTCGGCCAATCGAACTCGGCCAATCGGAGTCGGTCAATCGAAGTCGGGGAGTCGAAAAGCGATGGCGCAATCTTGGCTTTGCGTTGGCCACCTGCTCTATAGTCTGCCGCCAAGCCTGAAATGGATGACAATAAGAATGGCGGAATATTCGGCCTTTTCGCTTCTCAAAAACGCGCTGACCGGAAACAAGGATTGGAGGCCGGCCTGGCGCAAGCCCGACCCGAAGGCGTCCTACGACGTGATCGTCATCGGCGGCGGCGGCCATGGCCTGTCGACCGCTTACTACCTAGCCAAGGAGCACGGCATCACCAATGTCGCGGTGCTGGAGAAGGGCTGGCTCGGCTCCGGCAATGTCGGCCGCAACACCACGGCGGTCCGTTCCAATTATCTCCTGCCGGCCAACACGCGCTTTTACGAGCATTCGATGAAGCTGTGGGAGAACCTGGCCCACGACCTCAACTATAACGTCATGTTCTCGCAGCGCGGCTGCCTGAACCTCGCCCACACACCCGCCCAGCTCGACGACTATGCCCGGCGCGGCAACGCCATGCGCCATCTCGGCGTCGACGCCGAACTGATGACTACGGCGGAGATCGCCCGCCTGGTACCGGCACTGGACGTCTCGGCCACCGCGCGCTTCCCGATTGTCGGCGGCCTGATGCAGCGGCGCGCCGGCACCGCCCGCCACGATGCCGTCGCCTGGGGCTATGCGCGCGCTGCAGATCGCCGCGGCGTCGACATCATCGAAAACTGCGAGGTCACCGGCTTCCTGCGCGATGGCCATCGTATCACCGGCGTCACGACGACGCGCGGCGAAGTCCGCGCCAAGAAGGTAGCCGTCGCAGTGGCCGGCAGCACCGGGCAAGTCATGCGGCTCGCCGGCATCGAGACCATGCCGATCGAGAGCCACGTGCTGCAGGCCTTCGTCACGGAATCGCTAAAGCCGTTCATCGATACGGTCCTGACCTTCGGCATGGGCCATTTTTATATGTCGCAATCGGACAAGGGCGGCCTTGTCTATGGCGGCGATCTCGACGGCTACAACAGCTACGCCCAACGCGGCAGCCTGCCGATCGTCGATGAGGTGATGAGCGAGATGCTGGCGCTGTTCCCTGGGCTGGCCCGTGTCCGCGTGCTGCGCTCATGGGGCGGCGTCTGCGACATGTCTATGGACGGTTCGCCAATCATCACCACCGGTCCGCTGCCGGGCATGTATCTCAACTGCGGCTGGTGCTATGGCGGCTTCAAGGCGACGCCGGCTTCCGGCTGGTGCTTTGCCTGGACCATTGCCAAGGACGAGCCACACGATCTCAACGCGGCCTTCACGCTCGACCGCTTCTACCGTGGCCTGGTGATCGACGACAAGGGCCAGGGCGCCACGCCCCGGCTGCATTAGGCCATGATCCCGAACCGCAGGTCCGCGTCAGCGAAAAGTGGAAACCGGTTTTCGGACAAGATCATGGTCAAACGAGAAGTTTAAGAGATCCATGCTCATCACCTGCCCCTATTGCGGCCCGCGCGACGTGATCGAATTCACCTATCAGGGCGACGGCAATCGCCAGCGCCCACAGCCGGCCTCGCAGAATCTCGACGCCTGGAACGCTTATGTCTACGACCGGCTGAACCCGGCCGGTGACCACAATGAAATCTGGCAGCATTCCGGCGGCTGCCGCGCCCATCTCAGGGTCGTGCGCAACACGCTGACGCACGAGATCTCCAGCACCGCGTTCGCGCGCGGCGATCACGATTCGGTTGCGCGGCACCGGGCCGAGGACAAGCCATGAGCCCGCGCCGTACCGAGGCCGGCGGCCTCATAGACCGGCTGCGGACCATCCGTTTCACCTTCGACGGCGCGCCCTATACCGGCCACGCCGGCGACACGCTGGCTTCGGCGCTGCTGGCCAACGGCGTCACCCTGTTCGGGCGTTCGTTCAAATATCACCGTCCCCGCGGCGTGCTGACCGCCGGCGTCGAGGAGCCTAACGCGCTGGTCACCGTGTTGAGGGGCGAGGTTCGCGAGCCGAACATTCCCGCCACCATGGTCGAGATCTATGACGGGCTGACCGCAATAAGCCAGAACCGTTTCCCCTCACTTGCCTGGGACGTCAGTGCCGTGAACCAGCTCGGCGGCAAGCTTTTGTCGGCCGGCTTCTACTACAAGACCTTCATGGGACCGGTGATCGGTCCGCTGAAGGGCACACGCTTCTGGATGTTCTGTGAGCATTTCATCCGCCGTGCCGCCGGCCTGGGCAAGGCAGGCACGGCTCCCGATACGGCGCGCTACGAACGCATGAACGCGTTTTGCGATGTGCTGGTAGTCGGCTCCGGCCCGGCCGGGCTGATGGCCGCCAGGGCTGCTGCCGATCAGGGTGCACGCGTCATCCTGGCCGAGCTCGAGCCGCATTTCGGCGGCTCGGCCAATTGGTCGGGCGAGACGATCGATGGCATGCCGGCCCCCGGCTGGGCGGCGCGCGCCGCTGGCCAGCTCGAAGGCCGTGACAATGTCCGCCTGCTGCCGCGCACCACGGTCTGGGGCTATTATGACGGCAACACGCTTGCTGCGCTCGAACGCGTCACCGACCACAAGGAAACGCCCGGCAAGGGCGAACCCCGCCATCGCTACTGGACAATCCGCGCCAAGTCGGTGGTGCTGGCCACCGGCTCCCTGGAGCGTCCGCTGGTCTTTCCGGGCAATGATCGACCAGGCGTGATGCTGGCGCATGCGGCCGAGCGTTTTGCCACTGAATATGGCGTGCTGCCCGGCGACAGGATCGGGCTGTTCACCAACAATGACAGCGCCTATCGCGCGGCCCTGGCGCTGAAGAAGGCCGGCGCCGTGGTCGTCGCCATCGTCGACGTACGCCCTGAGCTTTCGAGCGAGATGCGCAAGCTGGCCGGCGAAACCGAGGCCGAGATCTTTTCTGGCCACGCGGTGATCGCCACCGAGGGCGGCAAGGCGCTGTCCGGCTTCAAGGTGCAGCGCTTCGATATGGCGAGTGGCGCGCTTTCCGGCGATGCGCGCAGCATCCACGCCGATTGCCTGCTGATGTCGGGCGGCTGGTCGCCGACCGTCCATCTGGCCAGCCAGGCCGGCGCCAAGGCGGAATGGAACGAAACGTTGCAAGCGTTCCTGCCGCCGAAACCTACAACACGGCAATGGATCGGCGCCGGCGCCTTCACCGGCAGTTTCTCCACCGCCGAGGCGATCGCCGAAGGTCGCGCCGCCGGTTTTTCCGCGACGGGCGGAACCGGCACGCCGGCGGCCTTGCCGGTTGTCGAAGCCGCTCCCGGCGATCCCGATCCGGCGCCGGTGTTCGAGATCAGGGCCAGTGGAAAGAGCTTCGTCGATTTCCAGCATGATGTGACGGCCGACGACGTGCGGCTGGCGCATCGGGAAGGCTTCGTCTCGGTCGAGCATCTGAAGCGCTACACCACGCTCGGCATGGCGACCGACCAGGGCAAGAGTTCCAACATACCAGGCCTGGCCATAATGGCCGAGGCGCTGGGCAAGCCGATCCCGCAGGTCGGCACGACGCGCTTTCGCCCGCCCTTTTCGGCGGTATCGATCGGCTCGCTTGCCGCCGAACGCTTCGGCGATCTGAAACCCGAGCGACTGACGCCGATGCATGACTGGCACGTCGCCAACGGCGCCACCATGTATTCGGCCGGCCTCTGGTACCGGCCGATGATCTATGGCCATCCCGGCGAGACGATCGAGCAGGCCTATGTGCGCGAAGCGAGAGCCACGCGCGAGAGCGCCGGCATCGTCGACGTCTCGACACTGGGCAAGATCGCCGTGCAAGGCCCGGACGCGGCGGAATTCCTTGACCGCGTCTACACCAACATGTTTTCGACGCTGGCCGTTGGCAAGGCGCGCTACGGGCTGATGCTGCGCGAGGACGGTCTCGCCTTCGACGACGGCACAACATGGCGGCTCGGCGAGCAGGATTTCCTGATGACCACCACCACCGCCAATGCCGGCAAGGTGATGCAGCATCTGGAGTATTTCCTCGACGTGATCTGGCCGGAGCTGAAGGTCCACGTCACCTCGGTAACCGATCAATGGGCCGGTGCCGCCATCGGCGGGCCGAAGGCAAGGCAGATATTGGCTGCTTGCGTCAGCGGCACCGCCGTCGACAATGCCGCACTGCCCTTCATGGCCATCGTCCACGGCGAAATCGCCGGCGTGCCGGTGATGATCTGCCGGCTGTCCTTCTCCGGCGAAATGGCCTTCGAGGTCTATTCCGGCGCCGGTTACGGCACCTATGTCTGGGAGGCGCTCATCGAAGCCGGCAAGCCGTTCGGGCTGGTGACCTACGGGCTGGAGGCGCTGGGCACCATGCGCATCGAGAAAGGCCACGTCACCGGTGCCGAGATCGACGGCCGTACCACGGCACGCGACCTGCATCTCGACTGGATGCTGTCGAAGAAGAAGCCGTTCATCGGCTCGGCGATGATGGATCGCGAGGGGCTGATCGCACCCGACCGCCTGGAACTCGTCGGTATTGTTTCGCTCGACAACCAGCCGCTCAATGGGGGCGCACACATCGTCGAGCAGCTTGACGAAGCCAATCCCCACGGCTCGCTTGGCCACATCACCGCCTGCTGCTATTCGCCGGCGCTCGGCAAATATATCGCGCTTGCCCTGGTCAAGGGCGGCAAGGCGCGGCGCGGCTCGCGTGCCTACGTTTCCGACCCGTTGCGCAACCGGTTCGGGCCGGTCGAGATCGTCTCCAACCATTTCTTCGATCCGGACGGGAGCCGCATGCATGGTTGAACGCCAATCACCGCTCGAGCCGGTGCTGCATCCGGGCTCGCATGGCGATTTCGAGCACGGCGTCGAAATCATCCTCTCCGAAACCAGGCCGGGGTCGATTCTGCAGCTCGCCGCCTGGCCCGGCGAGGAGAAGACGTTGATGGCCGGCATCCATACGGTCACCGGCCTGACTTTGCCCGACGGCGCCGGCGGCGGTGTGACGAACGGCGCCAGGTCGGTGTTCGGCTTTGCGCCGGGAAAATTTACGGTTGTCGATGAAGCCGAGGGATTGGCGACGGCCTTTGCCGATGTCGTCACTCCGGCCATCGGTACGGTCACCGACCTTTCGCACGGCCGCACCGCGATCCGTATCGCCGGGCCGAAGGCCGAGTGGGTGCTGGCGAAATTCTTCGCCATCGACTTCGCGCTGCCGGCCTTCCCGATCGGCGCCGGCCGCTCGACCATGCATCACGACGTCTTCGCGCAGATCCAGCGCACCGCGGCCGATCAGTTCGACATCTACGTGTTCCGCTCGTTCGCACGCTCGTTCTGGAAGGCACTCTGCCACGCCAGCGAGGAAGTCGGCTACGACGTGCAATAACTCAGGCGGCGCGTCGCCACGTTAGCTGGCGAACGTCACCCACTCTTCCAGCGGCGCGCGGTCGGTGCGGAATGCGTTTTCGGGCTTGGACGTGTCCTCATGGCCGAGCGCCATGCCGCAGACGACGATCTCCTCGTCGGGAATGTTGAGCACCGGCCTGATCTGCCGGTGATAGGGCGCGAAGGCAGCTTGCGGACAGGTGTGCAGGCCCCTGCCCCGCGCCGCGACCATGATGTTTTGCAGGAACATGCCGTAGTCGATCCACGACCCCTTGTTCAGCCGCCGGTCGACGGTGAAGATCATGCCGACCGGCGCATCGAAGAAGATGAAGTTGCGGTCGTGCTGCGCGCGCATCCTGTCGACCTCGCGCCGGCCGATGCCGAGCACGCCGTAGAGACCGAAGCCGTTGGCCCGCCGCCGCGTCAGATAGGGTTCGAAGAACTGGTCGGGATAGTAGCGATATTCGTCCCACTCCGCCTTTTCGGCGCGGATGCCCGAGCTGAGGATGGCATCGGTGATGCGCTGCTTGACCTCCCCCTTGGTCACATAGACCTTCCAGGGCTGCATGTTGGTGCCTGAGGGCGCGCGCGCGGCAACGGCGAGAATATCGCGGATGGTGTCGTCGTCGATCATATCGGGCAAGAAGGCGCGTACCGATCGACGCGAGGTGATCGCGTCATCGACGATCGCCGCCGCAATCCGGGAGTTGTTTTCCAGCATGGCCGTCCCTTTGCGTATGATCCCGAACCCGATTCTCCGGAAGGATCATGCGCCGACTAGAAGTGATGGAGCATCCTTGCGCGTCTTTTTGAACGCCCGATAAGCCTATCCGCCTCGACCGAACGCCCCACTCGCCGCTCGTGCGCCGAGCCTTTGCCCGAACCGTCAAAATGGCGCAAGTAAATCTTGTGGGCGCATGAAAATCCTCTTGATTTTTTCACAAACGTGCCTTCACATGAAATTTGCTGGGAATTTTTCACCGAAACAGGGACAGCTTTGCCCTCAACCGCGGCCAGATCGGAACAAGACAGCGGCGAACGGCTACTGGCCGGCGACATCCGCGCGTTGCGCAAGGCGCGCGGACTGACGCTTGCCGAGACCGGCCTCAAGCTCGGCCGCTCCGTCGGCTGGGTCAGCCAGGTCGAGCGTGGCCTGTCGATCCCGTCGCTCGGCGACCTCAGAGCCTTCGCCGAATTGTTCGGCGTGCCGGTCAGCCTGTTCTTCAGCCATGACGTGCCTGTCGAGACCGAGCGCGGCGTGGTCGTGCGCGCCGGCAGCCGACGCGTGCTTGGCACAAGCGATTCTGGCCTGGTGGAGGAGCTGCTGTCGCCCGATCTCGGCGGTAGCTTCGAGATGCTGCGTTCGGCCTTCGCCCCGGGTGCCGAGCTGAAGACCGAGGCGCGCCGGCCGACCGAGGAAGCCGGCTACGTCGCTTCCGGCAGCTTCGACATCGAAATTGCTGGCGTCTGGCACCGGCTTGGCGAAGGCGACTCCTTCCGCTTTGACGGCAAGCCGTTCCGCTGGCGCAATCCTGGAGCCGAGCCGGCTGTCGTCATCTGGGTGGTTTCGCCGCCTGTCTATTGAACGAATGCATGTCGCCCAAAAGTGCGTGGCGGTTTTGGGACAACGACATGCATCAAAACAAATAGTCGGAGAAGAACATGGCCGGTTTGCCGACCACGGCACGCGTTGTGATCATCGGAGGCGGTGTCGTCGGCGCCTCCTCGCTCTATCATCTCGCCAAAGCGGGCTGGATCGACTGCGTGCTTCTGGAGAAGAACGAGCTGACTTCCGGCTCGACCTGGCATGCCGCCGGCAACGTGCCGACTTTCTCCTCGTCATGGTCGCTGATGAACATGCAGCGATATTCGACCGAACTCTATCGCCGGCTGGCCGACGAGGTCGGCTATCCCATGAACTACCACGTCACCGGCTCGCTCAGGCTAGCCCATAGCGCGGAGCGCATGCAGGAATTCCAGCGCGCCAAGGGCATGGGCCGCTACCAGGGCATGGACATCGATGTCGTCGGGCTCGACGAGATCAAGCGTCGTTACCCCTTCATCGAGACGCATGAGCTGAAAGGCGCGCTCTACGATCCGAATGACGGCGACATCGACCCGGCGCAATTGACCCAGGCGCTGGCTAAAGGTGCCCGCGACATGGGCGCGAAGATCATCCGCTTCTGCCCGGTCACCGGCGTGCGCCGAGAAAACGACGAGTGGGTGGTCGAGACGGCGCAAGGCGAGATCCGCTGCGAGATCGTCGTCAACGCCGCCGGATACCGCGCCGCCGAGATCGGCAGGATGTTCGGCCGCGAGGTGCCGATGATGGTGATGAGCCATCAATATATCCTGTTCGAGGAAATCCCCGAACTGGCGGCGTGGTCGAAGGAAAAGGGCAAGAAGCTGCCGCTGCTGCGCGACGTCGATACCTCCTATTATCTGCGCCAGGAAAAGAACGGCATGAATCTCGGCCCTTATGAGCGCAATTGCCGCGCCCACTGGGTCGGCCACAACGACCCGATGCCCGACGACTTTTCGTTCCAGCTGTTTCCCGACGATCTCGATCGGCTGGAAGATTACCTGGCCGATGCTGTCGCCCGCGTGCCGATCCTCGGCACCGCCGGCCTATCCAAGGTCATCAACGGGCCGATCCCCTATGCGCCGGACGGCAACCCGCTGATCGGGCCGATGCCCGGCGTGCCCAACGCCTTCGAGGCCTGCGTCTTCACCTTCGGCATCGCCCAGGGCGGCGGCGCCGGCAAGGTGCTGGCCGAATGGGTGACCGAGGGCCAGGCCGAATGGGATATGTGGTCCTGCGATCCGCGCCGTTTCACCGCCTTCGCCTCGGCTCCGGATTATTGCGTTGCCAAGGGCATGGAAATCTACGGCAACGAATACGCCATCCAGTTCCCGCGCCATGCCTGGCCGGCCGGACGCGACCGCAAGCTGTCGCCGCTCCACGGCCGCATCAAGGCACTCGGCGCCCAGTTCGATGCCTATAATGGCTGGGAACGCGCCACCTGGTATGCGCAGCCCGGTGACGACGTCTCCGAACAAGCCACGCTGACTTTCCGTCGCGACGGGCCGTGGCAGCATCGTGTGCGCCAAGAATGCCTCGCCGTCCGCGATGCCGCCGGCATTCTGGACCTGCCGGGCTTTTCCCGTTTCAATCTCGATGGTCCAGGTGCGGCCGAATGGCTCAGCCTCCAGGTCACAGGCCTGGTGCCGAAACCCGGCCGCATCGGCCTCGTCTATTTTGCCGACGACAAGGGCCGCATCGTCACCGAAATGTCGGTGGTCCGCCACGACGAGAACCTGATGACGCTGATCACCGCCGCGGTGGCTCAGTGGCATGATTTCGAATGGCTGAAGTCGCGCGTCCCGAAGGACGCCGCATTCAAGCTGACCGACCGGACGGAGGAATACTCTACCCAGGTCCTCGCCGGCCCCAACTCGCGAAAAATCCTGGCCGAACTCTGCGCGGCCGACCTCACCCTGCCCTGGCTGACGCATCAGGAGACCAGTATCGCCGGACGTTGGGCAAAGCTGGTGCGCGTGTCCTTCGCGGGCGAGCTCGGCTGGGAAATCCACAGCAAGATCGATGACACCGCACCGATCTTCGACACCGTCTGGGCAGCTGGCCAGAAGCACGGCCTGAAACCGTTCGGCATGTACGCGCTGGATTCGCTGCGGCTCGAAAAAGGTTACCGCACATGGAAGGGCGACCTGTCGACCGCCTATTCGATCCTGCAGGGCGGGCTGGAGCGCTTCGTCAGATGGGACAAGCCTGACTTCCGCGGCAAGGCAGCGCTGCAGAACGAGAAGCAGCAGGGCGTCAAGAAACGCTTCATCACGCTTGTCGTCGAAAACCCCGGCGACTGCGATGCGCCTTATATGTCGACGCTGTGGCATGACGGCCGGATCGTCGGCGAGACGACGTCCGGCGGCTGGGGTCATCGTATCGACAAATCGATCGCGCTCGGCATGCTGCGCGCCGACCTGACCGAGCCGGGAACGGCGGTTGAGGTCGAGATCTTCGGCGAACGTTTTCGGGCGGTCGTGCAGGAGGATGAGCCGTTATGGGATCCAAAGAACGACAGGCTCAGAGCATGAAGAAAGTGATCCTCACCGATGGCGGCATGGGCCAAGAGCTGGTCCGCCGCAGCAGCTCCGAGCCGACGCCGCTGTGGTCGGCCAGGGTGCTCATCGACGAACCGGATCTGGTGCGCGACCTGCATGCCGAATTTATCCGCGCCGGCGCCCGCCTCATCACCATCAACACCTATTCCGCAACGCCGGAGCGGCTGGCGCGCGAAGGCGCGGAAGAGCTGTTCAAACCGTTGCAGAAGCTCGGCATAGAACTGGCAAGGCAAGCACGCGACCAGGCCGGCGACGCGGCGATCGCCGGCTGCCTGTCGCCGCTGTTCGGCAGCTATGCGCCAGCGCTGACGATATCCTTCCAGGATACGCTCGACGTCTATCGCCGTATCGTTGCCGAGCAGGCGGACGGCGTCGATCTGTTTCTGTGCGAAACCATGGCGTCGGCCAAAGAGGCGCGCGCCGCCGTCACCGCGGCATCGGAAAGCGGCAAGCCTGTATGGGTGTCGTGGACGCTCGCCGACCACGGCGCGCCGCGCCTGCGCAGCGGCGAAGCCATTGCGGCGGCGGCAAGCGCTCTCGACGGCCTGCCCGTCGCGGCCCGGCTGATCAATTGCTGCCGGCCCGAGGCGATCGCTGCAGCGCTCGCCGAACTGATCGCCCTCGGCGGGCCGGTCGGCGCCTATGCCAACGGCTTCACCTCGGTCGAGGCACTCAAGCATGGCGGCACCGTGGAAGTGCTGCACGCCCGCCACGACCTCGATCCGGATGCCTATGCCGGCCAGGCGATCGGCTGGGTCGAGGCTGGCGCTGGCATCGTCGGCGGCTGCTGCGAAGTCGGACCGGCCCACATCGCCGCGCTGCGCGACCGGCTCGAACAGGCCGGCTACGAAATTTCGGGAGTAGCATAATGCCGAGGCCATCATCGCGCATTTCCGGCATCGTGCCTTCGGGCAAGGATGGCTGGGAGGTTCATTCCGCTGCCTGGGCGCGCAAGCAGGCGGGCGAGGACATCATCATGCTGTCGGTCGGCGACCATGATTTCGACACGCCGGGCGAGACGATCGAAGCCTGCGTAACGGCCGTCCGCGCCAGCAATCACCACTACACGCCGCTTGCCGGCGTTCCACGCCTGCGCAAGGCCATGGCGGCGGCCTCGACGCGGTGCACCGGGGTTGCGACCAGCCCCGACCAGGTCATCGCCACGCCGGGCGGGCAGGCCGCGCTTTACGCGGCCATTCAAGCGGTTCTCGACCAGGGCGACCATGCCATCGTCGTCGCGCCCTATTACGCCACCTATCCCAACACCTTCAGTGCGGCGGGCGCCGAGTTCAGCGTCGTCGAGACCCCCGCCGAGGATGGCTTTCAGCCGCGCGCCGCCGACATCCGCGCCGCCCTTCGGCCGAACACCCGCGCCATCCTGATCAACACGCCGAACAATCCCACGGGCGCCGTCTATTCGCGCGAGCGCCTGGAAGAGCTGGCGCAGATCTGCCGCGAGCATGACCTTTGGCTCCTGTCGGACGAGGTCTACTGGACGCTGGGCGGCGGCGAGCACGTCTCACCACGCTCGCTGCCCGGCATGGCGGAACGCACGCTGGTCATCAATTCGATGTCGAAGAGCCACGGCATGACCGGCTGGCGCATGGGCTGGCTGACCGGGCCGGAATCAATGGTCTCGCTGTTGACCGACCTCAATCTGGTGATGACCTACGGCCTGCCGGCCTTCATCAGCCTCGCCTGCGCCGAGGCGCTCGAAAATGGTTACGGCGTCAAGGAGATCGCCGAGCGCTATGCCGCAAGGCGCGCCGTCGTTCTCGATGCCATGCGCGGTATGAACAACATCACCGTGCGCGGCTCCGAAGGCGGCATGTACGTCATGCTCGACATATCGGCGATCGAGCCGGACGACGAGAAATTCGCCTGGGCTTTCCTCGACCAGGAGAAGGTCGGCGTCATGCCCGGCTCGAGCTTCGGCGAGGCTGCAGCCGGCCACATCCGCTTCAGCCTCTGCCAGCCTGAGCCGGTGCTGATGGAGGCCGCCACACGCCTGCGCCGCTTCGCCTCCTTCTATCGCCGTGAGGCCGCATGAGCGCCTCGCCCACCAAAACCATTCCGACCAAGGCCATTCCTCCCAAAGCGAGGGCGGTCATCATCGGTGGCGGCGTCTCCGGTTGCTCGGTCGCCTATCATCTGGCCAAGCTCGGCTGGACCGATATCGTGCTGCTCGAGCGCAAGCAGCTGACCTCGGGCACGACATGGCACGCCGCCGGCCTGATCGGCCAATTGCGCGGCTCGCAGAACATGACGCGGCTGGCGAAATACTCGGCCGACCTCTACGTCAAGCTGGAGGCCGAGACCGATGTCGGCACCGGCATGCGCCAGGTCGGCTCGATCACGGTGGCGCTTACCGAGGAGCGCAAGCACGAGATCTATCGGCAGGCGTCTCTCGCCCGCGCCTTCGATGTCGACGTGCGCGAGATTTCGCCTGATGAAGTCAAACAGATGTACCCGCATCTCAATGTATCCGATGTGGTCGGCGCCGTGCACCTGCCGCTCGACGGCCAGTGCGATCCGGCCAATATCGCCATGGCGTTGGCCAAGGGCGCGCGCCAGCGCGGTGCAACGATCGTCGAGAACGTCAAGGTGACCAAGGTGCATACCAGGGCCGGCCGCGTCACCGGCGTTTCCTGGGCGCAGGGCGACGAGCAAGGCCTGATCGAGGCCGATATCGTCGTAAACTGCGCCGGCATGTGGGCACGCGAACTTGGCACCCAGAACGGCGTCACCATCCCGTTGCACGCCTGCGAACATTTCTATCTCGTCACCGAGCCGATCGCCGGGCTCTCCCGCCTGCCGGTGCTGCGCGTGCCGGACGAGTGCGCCTACTACAAGGAAGATGCCGGCAAGATGATGCTCGGCGCTTTCGAGCCGGTGGCCAAACCCTGGGGCATGGACGGCATAAGCGAGGATTTCTGCTTCGACCAGTTGCCGGAGGACATGGATCATTTCGAGCCGATCCTCGAAATGGGCGTCAACCGCATGCCGATGCTGGCCACCGCCGGCATCCACACCTTCTTCAACGGTCCCGAGAGTTTTACGCCCGACGACCGCTACTATCTCGGCGAGGCGCCGGAGCTTTCCGGCTACTGGATGGCGACCGGCTACAATTCGATCGGCATCGTCTCCTCCGGCGGCGCCGGCATGGCGCTGGCGCAATGGATCAATGACGGCGAGGCGCCCTTCGACCTCTGGGAGGTCGACATCCGCCGCGCCCAGCCGTTCCAGAAGAACCGCCGCTATCTCAAAGAGCGCATCTCCGAAACGCTCGGCCTGCTCTATGCCGATCATTTTCCGTACCGGCAGATGGCAACCTCCCGAAACGTCCGCCGTTCGCCGCTGCACGAACATCTGAAGGCACGCGGCGCCGTGTTCGGCGAGGTCGCCGGCTGGGAGCGCGCCAACTGGTTCGCCAGGCCCGGCCAGGAGCGCGAATACCGCTATTCCTGGAAACGGCAGAACTGGTTCGACAACCAGCGTGAGGAGCATCTGGCGGTCAGGAACGGCGTCGGCCTGTTCGACATGACCTCGTTCGGCAAGATCCGCGTCGAAGGCCGCGACGCCTGCGCCTTCCTGCAAAGGCTCTGCGCCAACGACATGGATGTGGCGCCGGGCAAGATCGTCTATACCCAGATGCTCAACCAGCGCGGTGGCATCGAGAGCGACCTCACCGTCTCGCGGCTGTCTGAAACAGCCTTCTTCCTCGTCGTGCCCGGTGCGACGCTGCAGCGCGATTTAGCCTGGCTGCGAAAACACCTTGCCGACGAGTTCGTCGTCATCACCGATGTGACCGCTGCCGAAGCCGTGCTCTGCCTGATGGGCCCGGATGCGAGAAAGCTGATTCAAAGGGTGAGCCCCAACGATTTTTCAAACGAAAACAACCCGTTCGGGACGTTTCAGGAGATCGAAATCGGCATGGGGCTGGCCCGCGCCCACCGCGTCACCTATGTCGGCGAGCTCGGCTGGGAGCTTTATGTCTCGACCGATCAGGCCGCCCACGTCTTCGAGGCTATAGAAGAAGCCGGCGCCGACGTCGGCCTGAAGCTATGCGGCCTGCACACACTGGATTCCTGCCGCATCGAAAAGGCCTTCAGGCATTTCGGCCACGACATCACCGACGAAGACAATGTGCTGGAGGCCGGCCTTGGCTTTGCCGTGAAGACGGCCAAGGGAGACTTCCTCGGCCGCGATGCGGTGCTGAAGAAGAAAGAAACCGGCCTATCACGTCGGCTGGTGCAGTTCCGCCTGAACGACACCGAGCCGCTGCTCTTCCACAACGAGGCGATCCTGCGCGACGGCAGGATCGTCGGTCCGATCACCTCGGGCAATTACGGCCATCATCTCGGCGGCGCTATCGGGCTTGGTTACGTGCCTTGCAAGGGCGAGAGCGAGGCGGATGTCCTGTCGTCGTCCTACGAGATCGAGATCGCCGGCGAGCGCTTTGCCGCCGAGGCGTCGCTTAAGCCGATGTACGATCCGAAGGCGGAACGGGTGCGGATGTAACTCTTTTCCTTCTCCCCTTGTTGTGGGAGAAGGTGGCCGAGCGAAGCTCGGTCGGATGAGGGGTGTTGGAAGGATCGCTACCTCAACGGAATTAGCGTTTAGCGCTCCCGTCCCAATCTTCCCACGCCGCGTTTCTTCCAGCACCCCTCATCCGGCTCGGCGCTACGCGCCGATCCACCTTCTCCCACAAGGGGCCTGTTGCGTAATTCGCTGATTGTGATTCTCTGAGACGAAGCTCGGAGGGAATCGCGATGGCA